>CASFDQ010000064.1 GCA_949293385.1 uncultured bacterium
TACAAGAATAGTCTCCTCGCCGAGTATCTCGATACTGTCCCAAGGAACGATCATATCGTCCTCTCTGCCGAAAAGACCGAAGCCTTTCGCTTTTCCGTAAATTACAATAGACGAAAGTTTTCCCGATTCGGTATCAAGCTCTATATCACCTACAAATCCGAGTATACTTCCGTCCTTTACACAAACGACCTGACGGTCCTTAAGATCACCGATCCTTTGAATCATATAATCACCTCGTTTGATTATATGATTTAAAAAATTTTTTAACAACCTTTTATCTTTGAAATAGCGCCCTTTTCAAGACGGGAAACCTGCGCCTGAGAAATACCTATCTGACTTGAAACCTCCATCTGCGTTTTACCCTTCATATATCTGAGCGAAAGAATAAGACGTTCCCTGTCACTCAGCTTCTTAATTTCTTCCTTAAAAGATATTTCGTCGAGCCAATTTCGGTCGTCGTTTTTGTCTCCGACCTGGTCAAGAACGTAGATCGTATCGCCGCCTTCTGAATAGACGGGCTCATAAAGTGATACAGGGTCAACTACGCTTTCGAGAGCGATAACCACCTCAGCCTTTTCAACGCCGAGTATTTCGGCAATCTCGTTAACTGTAGGTTCACGTCCGAGTTTTGCGGTAAGCTTCTCTTTCGCCTGCATTGCGTGATAAGCAGTATCCTTTATAGAGCGGCTTACCCTTATCGGACTGTTATCTCTCAAATACCTTCTTACCTCTCCTATGATCATCGGAACTGCGTAGGTAGAGAACTTTACCTGTTGTGAAATATCGAAATTGTCGATAGATTTAATAAGCCCGATACAGCCTATTTGGAACAGATCGTCTAAGTTCTCGCCTCTTCCCGAAAATCGCTGTATAACGCTTAAAACAAGCCTTAAATTTCCCTTTATCAGCTCATCTCGTGCAGACTTATTACCTTCTTTCACTTTTGTCAGCAGCGCTTCCTTGTCCTTCTCCTTAAGAATGGGAAGCTTCGATGTATCAACACCGCAAATTACAACCTTATTTACGTACAAATACCACACCTCCGGTTATAACTTAATTATTACCTGAGATGTGGCAACTTAACCCTGTTTTTTAATTTTTTTAATAAAAAAGCGCTGAATCAATCAGCGCCTTTATCATAAACAAGTATACTGCAGCAGTACTCTTCGCTATAAACACGATCGTATTCACAGCTTTTAATATTTATCTTTCCGTCGGTTACAAACGAAATGCCTTTAGCTTTTGCAAAAGAAACTCCGAAGCATTTTACAAAGGCTTCTTTTAAGGTCCAGATATCGAAAAAAGATTTTGCGCCGTTCTTTTGCACATAATCCACTTCATCGTTAGTGCAAACACGGTTTATCGTTTTGTCGGATACAGGCTTAAATATCTGAATATCGATACCCACGGGACTATCGGAACAAGCAGACGCGGCGAATTTGCCCGAATGTGAAAAGCTTATAAAACGTCGGTCAGGGAGTCTCATAAGCCGCCCACTGTCGTTCGTTTCTATAAAAGGAACAATTTCTTCACCAAGCATTTCGGCAAGAGTTGCCCTGACACAAAGTGACTGAACGCGTTTTTCGTAAGGCTTTCGATCGATATATTTCTTTTGATCCTCGCTCAGCAAAGAGTAAACACGGAGGAGCGTTTCTTCGTCGAAAGCATCGGTAGTTTTGACCCTGTATATCATTACCTGACCTCGGCGATCTCAAGGCAGACCTTCAGCGCTTTTTCATAAACAGCGATTCGCTCAAGCTCAATATCCGGTATTTTTTCAAATTCATCTTCACCGTATTCTAAAGCGAGTCTGTCGCTGCAGTCCTGAAATTCCTTTGAGGTAAGCTTTCTGTCGTATTTATCGAGAAAATAATAACTTAGCAGATCTCGAGGCATTCTTCGAAAATCGTACATAACGCTATCGTGGAGATGCTCGTTAAATTTTTCCATCGTCCAATCGACAGAAGCCACGAAAGCTTCTACGGAATAACCTTTTTCAGCGTATCCCGCCGCATATTCTTTATATAACTCTGAAACAAGTTTCTCGGTTTCTTTCTCGGGATACTTCTTAATTTCCATCGCATCGTAAGCAGCATTAAAAACACAAACGCTTACGGCAAAATCGTCAGCCTCACTTCTGAACTCTTCAAGGGACTCGAAGCCGTATTTTATGACCTGCGAATTGTCGGGTTCGGGATATCGTGTAATAGCGTTTACCCGAATCTTAAAGGTAGCTTCTTTTCCCGCAAGCTCTTTGTTATGATAATCGTCGGGCAAGGTCAGTTCAAGAATTACCTCTCCGCCGAGCTCGGTTCCGACGATCCCCTTTTCGAAACCTTCAACAGTAAAAAGGCCGTCCCCTATACGCAAAGTATAATCAAGCTCACTACCGCCGTCAAATTCTTCGCCGTTGATCGTTCCGTAATAGTTTATGTTAACCTTGTCGCCTTCTTTAACTTCTCCAACGCTTAAAATTTGCGCGAAGTCTTCGCCGAAGGCGTCAAAGTAAAACTCGCGATAAAGCTTTTTATATTCATCCGAGTTGCGGTCGACAACCTTAGAAAAATCGCCCACAGTAATGTACTCGGTAAGATCATAGTCGTAATATAACTGAGCACCGTTATCGGAAGCGCAGGCAGAAAGACCTGCGATAAGGCAAATTACAACAGATACAGCGTAAAGTTTTCTCATTACATCACCCTAATTTACCGCTTTTGCCTCGGAGGATATAAGCTTCACAACCTTCGATAAGGCGGCAGTATGCTGAATCTCTATAGCATCATAGCCCATAGACTCAAGGGTCGCATCGTACTTCTCGTCAAGCTCGACCCTTTTTGCTTCGACCTCGTCCTTGGTAAGCTCAGCATCGTGAGTCTGAAGAAGATAATACGCTATAAGATAGTTATCCATATAAGGTTTTATCTCCTGCTCAAGAACGGTATTTCTGAAGTCAGCAACATTAGAACCCTGATATTCAAGAAAGGTCGCAAGGTCGGTTCCCTGACTTGACCAATAGGCCTCGTAATCGGCTATGGCACTGTCGAGAAGGAGTTCTCTTTCTTCCTTAGGATAATCTTTAACGGTAGCGGTTTTTGAAATGTTTGTGAAAAGGCATACACCTATTGCAAACTCATCCGCCTGAGTTTCGTAGTCATCAAGTGAGTCAAAACCGTATTTTTTTGCATCCTCTTCGGTAGGATCTCCAAGCTTGGTGGCAAAGTTTATTGTTACAACGAAAACAACGTCTTGTCCCGCAAGCTCTTCGGATTGATAGTTCTCAGGGAAGGTTAAGTTAAGATTGACGGTGTCTCCGATCTTCGCACCGATAAGACCTTCCTCAAATCCGTCAATAAAGGTGCCGGAGCCGATAGTAAGGTCGTAGTTAGAGGAGGTTCCCCCTTCAAAAGCAACGCCGTCCTTGAGACCTTTATAATTGATATTTGCGGTATCTCCAAGCTCTATATAGCCTTCCTCGGCCTCATAGGCAAGATCCGTACCGAAGGTCTCGTTATAAAAATTCAGCAGAGCTCCCTTATAATCGTCAGATTTACGGTCGACCGTCTTAATGTATTTACCAAGGGCAACGTATTTTGACATATCGTAATCGTAATAGAGTCCCGATGTCTTTTTGCAGGCCGCAAGAGATGCGATAAGCAAAAAACAAACTAATATAACGGAAATAGATCTTTTCATATTACATATCTTCCTTTAACTGATTTAATGATGATGCCTTTAAAAATGCGTTAATAAAGCCGTCAAGATCGCCATCCATAACGGCATTGACGTTACCGCTTTCAAAGGAGGTTCGATGATCCTTAACGAGAGTGTAAGGCATAAATACGTAGGAACGTATCTGCGAGCCCCATGCGATCTCCTTCTGAACCCCTTTAATATCCTCGATCTTGTCGAGATGCTCTCTTTCTTTTATCTCGATCAGCTTGGATTTAAGCATCTTCATAGCCATTTCACGGTTCTGATGCTGACTTCTTTCGTTCTGACAAGCAACAACGATTCCCGTCGGTATGTGGGTTATTCGAACCGCAGAATCGGTCTTGTTGATATGCTGACCGCCTGCACCGCTGGAACGGTAGGTGTCGACGCGAAGATCCTCCGCACGAATCTCAACCTCAACGGTATCGTCGATCTCGGGCATCACGTCAAGGGAAGCGAAGGAAGTGTGCCGTCTTCCCGAGGCATCAAACGGTGAAACACGGACAAGTCTGTGAACGCCCGCCTCACTCTTCATATAACCGTATGCGTTTTCGCCTTCGATTCTTAATACAGCACTTTTAAGCCCTGCCTCGTCACCGTCTAAAAAGTCGATAAGACTTACCTTAAAGCCGTGGGCCTCACCCCAGCGAGTATACATACGAACGAGCATTTGGTTCCAGTCCTGAGCCTCGGTTCCGCCCGCTCCCGCATGAAAGGTAAGTATGGTATTAGCACCGTCATACTCGCCGATAAGAAGGGTTGCAAGACGCATTTTTGAAAGAGAGGAAGAAAAATCTTCGACCGAAAGCTCAATTTCTTCAATAAGCGAAAGGTCTTCGGCCTCGTCAGCCATTTCGATCAGTACTTCGGTATCGTCATAAAGATTTTTTATTCTGTCGTATTCCTCTATTTTACCTTTCAGCTTGCTTGTCCTCTGAAGGATGGCTTGTGAATTTTCAATATCATCCCAAAAACCCGGTGCGGCCGCCTGAGCTTCAAGCTTTGCAACCTGCTCACAGAGGCTGGCGTATCCTATAGCCTCCTTAAGGTCATCAAGCTCGTCCTTAAAAGATGAAAGCTTTATACCTAATTCTTCAAATTCGAGCATATTATTTTTCCTTTCTACAGACAAAGGCGTACCAGTTGTCCTTGTTTAATTCTTCTACTATCTTAAATCCAAAGCGGCTGAAGCCTTCTACTACGTCGTCCCGTCTCATATCGATTATTCCCGAGGTCATAAGAATACCCGTGTCTTCCATAAAATCGGCAACGTTTTCAAGAAGCTTTAAAATTACGTCCGCAACGATATTGGCGCATACAACATTGTATTTTCCCGAAACCTTATCAGCCAGATCACCTATCAGATAGTTTGTCTTCTCGCTCACGCAGTTAATTTCGGCATTTTCTTTGGCTACTCTTACCGACTGTGCGTCAATGTCTACTCCAACTGCTTTTTCGGCTCCGAGTAAAACGCCCGCTATGCTTAAAATACCGCTGCCGCATCCGATATCGAGCACGGTACTTTCAGAGGATATATATCTTTCTAAAACACTGAGGCAAAGCGAAGTTGTAGCGTGTGTGCCGGTTCCGAATGCGGCGCCGGGATCGATGCTTAATACAACGCGACCGTCTTTATTTTCGTACTCTTCCCAACTTGGTCGTATAACAAGCTTTTCTCCTATTTCGGTACATTTAAAGAACTTCTTCCAACCGTCGGCCCAGCTCGAATCGTTTACAAGTTCGGTAATTATTTCAAAACCGATACCATCAGCAAGCAAAAGCTCCTTAATATACTCAACCGACTCAACAGCATTATCCTCTTCCGAAACGTAAATATGTATAACTGCGGAGTTTCTGTCTTTATCGAGAAGTTCCTTCTCTATAAGATCAACGTGAGCAATCTCCCACGACTGCTCGATAAGGTCGGAATAATCTTCAATATAAATACCGTAAGGCACCGACATATTGGCAATAGCTGCGACTCTGTCAACGTCGGCTGAGGCTACCTTTATACTAATCTCTGTCCAGTTCATAAACTACTCCTTTTATATAATCAATTTATTATATCACAACTTCGGGGAAATTAAAACAATAATTTTTATGTTGATTTATTTTAGCGTATATAGTAATATTATATAGATGAAAAATTATGGAGGAATTCTCGTGATTTGGCATAACTCTACCCCGAACGAAGTTCTTAATGAGCTAAGCGTTGACCCCGCGCTGGGTCTTAGTGCGGATGAAGTTGAATACCGACTAAAAAACTTCGGCAAAAACGAGCTCAGTAATATTTCAAAGAAATCTTTTTTAACTTTTCTTGTTTCTGAAATAACATCCAACTACAGCATAGCTCTCATAGCCGTTGCTATTATTCACCTGATACTCACGGTATTTCTTAGCGACTTCGGAGCGCTAAGCTCGATCGTTATTATTATAATCGCACTTTTAAGCACCTTTATTACCGCTTTTTTTAAATATTATTCCGAAAAGGAGCTTGGACGACTAAGAAATAGCGTCGGTACTTCGGTTACCGTAATTCGAAACGGCATCGAGGTTTTAGTGCCTGCAACCGAGCTTGTTCCCGGAGATATAATGGTACTGAAGGCCGGAGATTATATCAGAGCAGATGCCAGAGTCATCGATTCCTACGTTTTAAAATGTGATGAATTCAGGGTCACAGGTGAAACCGTACCTTCGGACAAGCTTCACGACACGCTGTTCGAAGATATCACCCCTATTTCAAAAAGAGAAAATATGATCTACAGCGGAAGCGTAGTAGTAAACGGCAAAGGAACAGCCGTTGTGACCGAGACCGCCGATAACACCGAAATTGCAAAAAACGCTAACATCGCTTTAGAGATCGATAAGGAGATTACTCCTCTGAAGTCGATCCTTCTTAAAACTAAAAGAGTTACCTCTCTCGCAGTACTTATTTCGGCCTTTGTCATCTTCTTCTGTGGAATTATCGTAAACTTCTCTGCTCCCGTTTCCTTTGCTGTAACGGTTGTGGATCATCTTTTGATGGCACTGTCGGTAATAGTTGCCGCCGCAATGGGCTTTATTCCGTTTATACTTAATTCTGCTTTACTGTTTTCTATTAAAAGGCTTAAAAGGCACGGTATTATGATCACTGATCCCGCCGTTGCCGAAAACCTTAAGGACGTTAAGGTGATCTGCACCGACAAAACAGGTGCTCTCACCACCGAAAATCTCAGTTTGGTTAAGATCTCCGACGGTCAAAAAGACGTTGATCTTGCCCTTCGAAACCCCGATGATTCGGCCGCCACTATACTGAGACTGGCGCTTATATGCACTAACTTCTCACACGATGAGCATACCGAGCGGCACACCAATAATATGGAATACGCTATAGAGGCTGCCTGCATAGAGCATTTAAGACTTAGCAAAAAAGACGTTGACGGAATGTATCCCAAGGTCGCCGAGTTGCCTTTTGATTCAGAACGTATGCTTATGACCAGCGTTACGGTCATTAACGGCAGCCCTGTCGCAATAGTTAAGGGAGCCCCCGAAGTCGTTCTTTCAAGATGCGACGGACTCAAAGACGACTCTGCGGAAAAAGCCGTCAACGACTACGCATCGCAGGGACTCAAGGTAATTGCCGTAGCTATAAAGCCGCTCAGCGAAATACCTGCCAATCCCAATGCCGAAGAGCTCGAAAACGGCCTAACCTTTGCCGGAATTCTCGGATTTGAAGACTCCGTTGATCCTGTTGCAATTTCTCAGTGCGAAAAGTGCCGCGAAAGCGGAATTAAAATAGTTATGATAACCGGAGATCATATTGATACCGCTGCATCTATCGGAATAAGGCTCGGAATAATCAACGACCGCAGTGAAGCACTGACTGGCGAAGAATTAAGCGAGATCGAACCTGAAGCTCTTGAAAGCGAAATACAAAAATATTCGGTCTTCGCGCGTATAAGTCCCGAAGATAAGCTTAAGATCGTTACGGCTCTTAAAGCTAAATATGACAAGGTTCTCGTCACAGGCGACAGCATCAACGACACCCCTGCCCTCTTAGCGGCAGACATAGGCTGTGCATTAGGTATGAAGGCTTCCGATGCGGCAAAGGATGCTTCCGATCTCGTTGTCGGAGATAATCGTTTTTACTCGATCGTGCACGCAGTAAAAGAAAGCAAACGCGCGTTGCTTGACGTAAAGAAAGCGGTAGGACATAGCATAAACTTTATCTCTTCCCTTTGCATTATTACCATTATCGGACAGCTCTTCTCAGGCGCATCACAGATAGGAGCGTCTGCGGCTATGCTTCTTGCTTTATTTGTCTATATACTTCCGATGATCGGATTTTTCTCCGAAAACTACGGAGGAGGCGTACCCTTCACAAGCTCTTCGGTAGCGTTTTTCGATATACCTTTTATTATTGGAATATCCGTAACGACATTATCTACCGTAATAATGACTCTTATAGCCGGATCCGTTTACGGTTCGGGAGCGGCATTTGCGGTCCTTGCAATGTGTATTGCCGTTTGTGCCTTCTGTCGCGCGCATTCAAGACTCGTTATCTCCAAGCACACGCTTAAAAGCAGAGCCCTTCCGCTTGTACTTTCTTTGATACTTTTGGTAGTTCTTATCATTACCCTGACACCTCTCGGCGGCTTATTATCGATCGGTAATGTTTCAGGTGGCGGCTGGATAATGGTCCTGATCGCATCGCTAATATCCTTCGTTATATGCGAAGTGCTTAAAATTGCTTCAAAATTAATTTCATCACGTCAGTAAAGAAAAAAGTCATAACCCCCGCTTTTAGGTGGTTATGACTTTTCTACTTTCTTTGTTTTTTATATTCCAGCGGAGTCATGCCCATAACGCTTTTAAATATCTTATAAAAATAGGGAGTGTTATAAAAACCTAAAAAGTCGCTGATATACTCGATACTGAGGTTTCCGTCTGTAAGCAGCTCGCAACTTTTAGCTATCTTAATATGATTTATATACTTAACGGGAGATTTTCCTGTAAGCTCTTTGAATTTTTTACGGTAGGCAGTTTCACTCATAGCGCAACGTCTCGCTAGTTCAGGAATCAACAGATTATTTGTATAGTGACGACGTATATAATCAAGGCAGCATTCATCTTGTGCTATATTAGAAGAAAATATACTTCCAAAAAGCTCATAAAGTTTGGCTTTCATTCCCATTATATCCGATTTTCTATAACAAGCGACAACGCTTTGAAAAATACGCTTAAGGTTTTCGTCGTATCCGCTTAATTTGACTATTTTATCGAATAACGGAATATAATTACCAATACTGTCGGTTATTTGAAAGTTGATAAGATATTCAATATGTTCGGAGGAGTCTGACGTGTGCGAGACGAATCTTGTGTACCGTGCACCTTTAGGCAAAAGGAGAACATCTCCGGGCTGCGCATAAAATTTCTCCTTGTCAGCATATTCATAAACCGCAGGGATGCCTCCGATCATAAATAGCGCATCTGACTTTCGTGGTATCTCCATACAGCTATAACGAAACTTCGCCTCCTACTGGAATTATACCTCACCCTCCAATATGAACTCTTACTTGGATTCACAGCGCCCTATTATGGAAGAGATGTGCAAAAAAGCAAACGACATCATCAACGAAGAACGTGCGATGATAAAGAAGGCTGAGGCAGAAGGAACTATAAATAAAGTGAACTGATAATATGAAGGATCGGGCTGTCTCTCTTACGTAGTGAGACAGCCCGATCCTTTTATATTTCTATTTTAACAAAGAAATTGCACCTAATAAGGTCGATACCCCGATAATTTCAATATCGTTTTTAACCGAAGCCAACTGCTTCACGCAGGCTTTTGGAACAACGCATTTGTTAAAGCCCATACGGCTCGATTCTTTAACTCTTTCAAGTATTCGCGAAACCGATCTTACCTCTCCCGAAAGTCCTACCTCTCCGAAAATTACCATATCGTCGGGAATAGGAAAATCACGCACACCCGATACAAGAGCCATCGCAACGGCCAGATCAACGGCAGGCTCGTCGAGTCTAAGTCCCCCTACAATGTTTAGATATGCGTCTAGGCTTGAAAAATAAAGCCCCTCGCGTTTTTCGAGCACAGCGAGTATAAGATTAAATCTATTATAATCAAAGCCGGTAGACATTCTTCGGGGATTTCCGAAGCCCGTCGCCGTTACAAGAGCCTGAACCTCTGCCAGTATCGGACGAGTGCCTTCTATAACGCAGGTTATCGCAGAACCGGAAACTCCGCTCATTCTTCCCGAAAGAAGCATAGCCGACGGATTTTCGACCTCAACAAGACCTTTTTCGGTCATTTCAAATACGCCGATCTCGTTAGTTGAACCGTAACGGTTCTTGACCGCGCGGAGAATTCTGTATGCTTGATTTCGTTCTCCTTCGAAGTATAAAACAGTATCGACAATATGCTCAAGTACCTTTGGTCCTGCGATCTCGCCGCCTTTATTAACGTGACCGACTATCATAATGGGAATATCAAGACTCTTTCCTACTCCGAGAAGCATATTTGCCGACTCTCTTACCTGAACGATACTTCCGCAGGAAGACGAAAGCTCTTCTATTTTCATCGTCTGAATGGAATCGATCATTACGAGATCGGGACGTGAGGATGAAATGTAGTTGCAAATTGCCTGAACGTCGGTTTCGGCCATTATAGAAATATTATCCGAATAAACTCCAAGACGATTAGCGCGAAGCTTTAGCTGAACCGCAGATTCCTCACCCGAAACGTAAAGCACCTTAAGCCCTTCGGAAATATTTTTACAAATTTGCAAAAGGATGGTAGATTTTCCTATTCCGGGATCGCCGCTTATAAGAGAAACCGATCCCTTAACTATTCCGCCGCCGAAAACGCGATCGAGCTCAGGAATATTAGTTTTAAAACGGTGCTCGTTTTCGACGGTAATTTCGTTGATCGTTTTTGCTATCGCCAAATTTGCTCTTATTGGGGCTGAGACTGTTTTTGCGGTATTGATGGTTTCTTCTTCCATCGTATTCCATTCGCTGCACTGAGGGCATTTTCCGACCCATTTAGGAGTCTCGCATCCACACGAACTGCAAATAAATACTGTTTTAATTTTAGACGCCATTCCTTTTTCTCCAAAATAAAAGATTTATAAGGTAATTATATCATAAAATTCGTTCATTTCAAGAGCGTATCTTTCGAAAGATAGTCTAAATATCCGCTATATATAGTAAAGGCAAGCTTTTTCTGATACTCTTCATTTTTAAGCAAAGTAAGTTCGTTCGCATTTGACAAAAATCCGCATTCAACGATAATCGAGGGTATATTCGCATTGTACAGCAGGTATATATTTTTACCTGCTTTTTTAATTTTTCTTTTATTTTCCTTTTGTAAGCGACTCGAAAAAGAATTTTGAATACAGTCGGCCATAACCTCCGACTCGGGTAGGTTTTGCGAATAAAAAATTTGCGCTCCGCTTGCAATACCCGACTCAAAATTGTTCTGATGAACCGAAAGAAATACAGCTTCTTCGTTTTCGTTTACGATTTCAAGACGCTTTTTAATATCGCTTACTTTTCTTTTTCCGATACTTTCATCAGGATTTGAATCAAGTCCAATGTCCTGTTCACGTATCATAATTACGTCGTATCCTCCTAGTAAAAATAAATCTCTCAAGCGCATTGTAATCGATAAATTTATATCCTTTTCAAGCGTCCCGTCCTCCGCAACCGCACCTCCGTCAAACCCGCCGTGGCCTGCGTCCAATATTACAGTTTTTGAAGTATCATAACCGGCAAGAGCTTCTGCAGTTTCTGAGTACCGGTTCATACAGAACGTAACGGCCAGAGCAATAAATAACAAGCAAGTCTGAATTATAAAAGCAGTTTTGATCTTCATATAGCAACCTCCGTTTTACTATATGAAATAACAGCAGATTAAATGAATAGTAAAAAACTGCCTCAATTTAAACTGAGGCAGTTTTAGTTTAACGTATTTCAATAAGTCGGCACTTTCCTTTAAATAATCCGTCGGTAACGTAATGTGTTTTTCCGTGGATAACGCTTTCTTCGGTTCTGTGCCAATGACCTGCAAAGGTCGCTTTTACGCGTCGGTCGTGGAGAAGCTTCTGAAGCATACGGTTGCTCGTAAGATAATCTTCCGTAGAAAGCTTTACGTTAGGATGATAGGGTTCGGTAAGTCCAAGCAGAGGATCATCTACAGGATCGTGAGAAAAGACAACGACAGGGTATCCCCTTTCAAGCTCTTCCTCGAACCTATTAACGGTATATGCATTGTAATAATCAAGCCCGTTATTAGCGGTAATTACGTTGACTCCGCCTATAATTCTGCTTTCGAAATCGATATCGAATCTTCTGAAGTTATCCTTTATCTTTTCTCGCATTATTTTAAAATAAGGATATTCTTCTTCCATTGTTCGGACGCAGACCTTCTGATGCTCGTGCCCACCGGGACTGAACATCATATCGTGTCCCTTGATGATCTCGTTGACCTTAAGCAAATTACCCTCGGTATAAATGTCAATAATGTCGCCCGTTGCGATCAAGGTCGCTCCGATTTCTTCGGCGTATCGTATTGCCTCTCTGAAATACTCTTCGGGCGTATAATCGGGGCAACCGCCTTCCTTGTGAAAGGTTTTTGTGCGCCAAGACATAAGCTCCTGCTGAAACTCGGGATCGTGCTCAGTAGAAAAGGTTAAATGCACATCGGTAATATGAAGAATCTTTATCGGCTTTTCAATTCCGATGTTTACTACTGTATGTAAAATATCAAGCATTACTTTTTTCGCTCCTCAGCCTGAATTTATCAATAAGTCAAGTTGCGCAAAAAAGACTGCCGAAAGACAGCCTTTTTTGCAAGAAAGGAAATGAGATGAGAAAATCTATTTAATTCCAAGGATAATCTTGCGAAGCGCAGCGGCATCAAATACCGAGCTTATCTTATTATCCTTATCAACGTCGGCAGATTTTGTCGGTAGATTCTTGCCGCTTGCAACGTTACTCAGCATTACGAGGTCGCAAATATCTGCCTTTTTATCCTTATTGAGGTCTCCGACTGTAATTACATCGGTGTTTATAAGCCTGATATCTCTTCCTGAACCGATATTGTGCTTATAGATATCTCCGCGAGAAGCAAACATAACGTCGAAATGAAGCTCGGTCTCGGTTTTAAGGGTCTGAGTTACGTTCTTATAGTTACCGGGATTTGTGGAAGAAGTGATTACCTGCCACAGATCGATATCCTCGCTATAGATCTCCTTCTCAACGTGGTTGTGACCGAAATGATAAGAAAGTATTCTTCCGGTCGTGTTGCTATAGTCTACAGAAATACTGTCATCCTCACCGTCGGAGGTATCCGTATCGGTAAAGGTGTAAGGAGTCTTGAACTGATAGGCCTTGATTATATCTCTGAGCTGCTTACCGTTGAGAACAGTATTAGAGTTGGTAGCTTCATCTATTCCCATATGAGAAAGGAATAAATAATCCCAACCGTCCTCACAGGTAAGGGCAACCTCGGCAAGCCATTCGATCTGTTTTGTGCTGTAGCCCCAGGTATTATAACCGTTATAATACTTAGAACGGTCTGAGGTTGCAGAAGCATTCTTGACGGCAAGATCCCAGCTCTGAGTCTCTTCGTTCCAAGCATAAGGATAGTTAATAGCATCAAGGCAAATTACACGGGTCTTTTTGGCCTCAAGGTCGTAGTAATAATACTTGGAAGGACCGTTGGACATATCGGTATCCTGAACGACCTGAACGTCAGCCTTGTCACCGTCAGCGGTGCTGCGGTTAACAACAAAGTCGATGACAGCATCGTTCCAATCCTGGTTATTCATAACTTTTTCAACCTTGAAGGTGCTGTAAGCGTTATCGTCGTGGTTACCTGCAAGGGCGAATACCGGCTTCTCACACTCTAGTAAAGGAGTGAGAATGGTATTAAGGAGGTTAAGCTGATCTTCCTTGGTTGATGCATTACCCTGAGTTATGTCACCACCGATGCATACAAAATC
>CASFDQ010000065.1 GCA_949293385.1 uncultured bacterium
TCGACACCGTTTTGATCCTTATGAGCGGCGGCTTCGTTTTCTACGGCGGCTTTATCGGCGGATTTTTAGGCCTTCTTATATACGTAAAGCAGTTTAAGATGAAATTCCTGCCCTTTTTGGACGTTTACGCGGCGGTAGTACCCCTCGGTCACGCCTTCGGTCGCGTAGGCTGTCTTTTCGGAGGCTGCTGCTACGGAATGGAATATGACGGACCCTTTGCGGTGGTCTATCATTCATCTCTTAATATGTCCACCCCTTTAAACACCCCGCTGCTCCCTATGCAGCTTATAGAGGCTTTAGGGCTTCTCCTTATATTCGCGGTCGTTCTGACGGTATATCTTAAAGGCGCAAAGACGGGTACCGTCCCCGTAGTTTACGTTCTTTGCTACAGCGTGATGCGCTTTATCCTCGAATTTTTACGCTCGGACAGCGAAAGAGGAGGTCTTTTAGGCCTTTCGACCTCGCAGTGGATATCCTTAGGACTTATTATCACGGTAATTCTTTCGGTAATTTTTTATCGCTCTAAAAAAGCAAAAACTCTTGACAATACGTCCGAAAAAGGCTAATATATAATATGTAATATGTATAAAGCGTCGAGGGGAAGAGTAGCGTTTTCCTTTTTCTTCAGAGAGCACGGGCCGTCGGCTGAAAGCCCGAGTATTAAAAGCAAACGTGAAGACCATCCCTGAGCGTCCGCCGAAATAAGGCGGAACGGATGCCCACCGTTATCGGGGCTTAAAGAGGCACTTTTCGTGCAATGCGGGTGGAACCGCGGAGTTTGTTTTTCAAGACTTCGTCCTGTTTATGGACGGAGTCTTTTTGTTTAAAACGGGCGGCCGATAACCGCCTCTACGATATTAAAGGAGAGAAAAATATGAAAATTTCACTCAGAGGGGATCTTCGCGAATTTGAAGACGGCATAAACGCCTACGACGTTGCGAAATCCTTTGGCGGCGGATTCTTTAAGAACGTCTGCGCCGCAAAGATAAACGGCGAAAACGCCGATCTCAGAACCGAGCTTAAGGACGGCGACGAGCTTGAGCTTTTGACCTTCGAGGACGACTACGGCAGGTGGACCTACCGTCATACCGCTTCTCATATTTTGGCTCAGGCGGTAAAGAGACTTTACCCCGAGGTAAAGCTTGCTATCGGACCTGCGGTTGACGACGGATTTTACTATGACATCGACTCTCCCGTAATGTTCACCCCCGAGCATCTCACTAAGATCGAAGCCGAAATGAAGAAGATCGTAAAGGAAAATCTTCCCCTTGAGCGCTTTACCCTTCCCTTCGACGAGGCGGTTAAGTTCTTCGAAGAAAAGGGAGAGGACTATAAGGTAGAGCTTATAAAAGATCTTCCCGAGGGAAGCGTTATCAGCCTCTATAAGCAGGGCGAATTTACCGACCTTTGCGCAGGCGCTCACCTTATGAGCACAGGTCTCGTTAAGGCCTTTAAGCTAACCTCCGCTACCGGTGCATACTGGCGCGGAGACTCTTCGAGAAAGATGCTTCAGCGTATCTACGGCACCGCCTTCCCCAAAGCTACCGAGCTTGAGGAGCATTTAGCCCGAATCGAAGAGGCTAAAAAGCGCGATCACAATAAGCTTGGCCGCGAGCTTGAGCTTTTTACCACCAGCGAGCTTATCGGTCAGGGACTTCCCGTTATGCTGCCGAAGGGTGCCCGTGTCATTCAGCTTTTACAGCGTTTCGTAGAAGACGAAGAGCAAAAGCGCGGCTGGCTTCTCACCAAGACCCCCCTTATGGCAAAGTCCGACCTTTATAAGGTTTCGGGACACTGGGATCATTATCTCGACGGAATGTTCGTTATGGGCGACCCCGCAGACGAAACGAAGGAATGCTTCGCACTGCGTCCTATGACCTGTCCCTTCCAGTATCAGGCATATCTTAATAAGCCCCGCTCCTACAGAGATCTCCCCCTTCGCTACAACGAGACCTCTACCCTCTTCAGAAACGAGGAAAGCGGCGAGATGCACGGTCTCATCCGCGTTCGTCAGTTCACTATCTCGGAAGGTCACCTTATGTGTACCCCCGAGCAGCTTGAGGACGAGTTTAAGAAGTGTCTTGAGCTTTGCGTATTTATGCTTAAGACCTTAGGTCTTTACGAGGACGTTTCCTACCGCTTTAGTCAGTGGGACCCCGATAACAGAGAAAAGTATATCGGTACCGAGGAGCAGTGGGACGAGGCTCAGTGCGTTATGAAGCGTATTCTCGATCATCTCGAGATCCCCTACAAGATCGGTATAGGAGAGGCCGCCTTCTACGGACCCAAGCTCGATATTCAGATAAAGAACGTTCACGGCAAGGAAGACACCCTTATCACCATTCAGGTCGATCAGATGCTGGCCGAAAAATTCGGTATGGAATATACCGACCGCGACGGCGTCAAGAAGAACCCCTACATCATTCACAGAACCTCTATCGGCTGCTACGAGCGCACCCTTGCCCTTCTTATCGAGAAGTACGCAGGCGCATTCCCCCTCTGGCTCGCTCCCGAGCAGGTTCGTATTCTCCCCATCGCCGACCGTCATCACGACTACGCATACGAGGTCAAGGCCGCCCTTGAAGAAATGGGTATGCGCGTAGAGGTCGACACCAGAAACGAAAAGATCGGCTACAAGATCCGCGAAGCACGTCTCCACAGACTTCCCTATATGCTCACCGTCGGTGACGCAGAGGTCGAAGCAGGCACCGTTTCGGTTCGCGGAAGAGGCGAAAACGGAGATCTCGGCTCTATGGCACTTGCAGACTTTAAAGCAATGTGCAAGGAAGAGATCGACACTAAGGCAATAAAATAATTTTTATTATTATTTTAATTTTAAAAAACGGAGGTAACTCACAATGAAAAAACTAATTGCTATCATCCTTACCCTTTGCGTACTTTTCAGCCTTGCTGCCTGCTCGGGCGGAAGCGAAACCACATCTACCGATTCCGCTTCAAACAACTCATCCTCTAAGCCGAAGCCCCTCGGAAGCGCAATTTCGGGAACCGACGACAGTTCCGATTCCTCCGGATCAGACGACGAGGTCCTCAACATCGAATACAAGTCGGTAGCAGAAGGCTATTTATCTGAGAACGGCAGCAACATCGTAAAATTCAAGGACTTCCAGTGTATGGACGACGAGTATATCTTCATCCCTAAGGGCACTAACATTCTGACCGATAAGCACTGCGCTATCTTCTGCTATAAGCTTTCGGGCGAGGCTCTCGAGCTGGATATAGATGCCTGTAAGTCTATAGGCTCCTCTATCACTGCCAGCGGATACGGAGTTCAGCATTCGGCAGGCACCTATCAGGCCGTCGAAGGCGTCTGGGCACGTATTTCGGTAAAGGGAAGCCTCAAGGACGACGTTCAGATATTCCCCCCGAAGGATAAGATCGGAGAGGTCAAGATCCTTACCGGCGCCGAGCTTATCGAAGAACTTAAAAAATAATTACCTGAGGTAACAGAGAATGAAAAAACTAATTGCGCTGCTCCTCGTAGCGGCTATGGTTTTTGCGGCTCTTTCGGGTTGCGGCGGCAAGGATAAAACGGCCGACGCCTCGTCGGATACGGGAAGCGGAAAGCTTCCCACCGCCTCCGACCCCTCTTCGACCGAGCCCTCCCTTTCAGAGCTTGA
>CASFDQ010000066.1 GCA_949293385.1 uncultured bacterium
TCGACTTTGCCGACCGTAACGAAGATACCTTCGTAGATATCTTCGACCTTGTTCTCTTCGGCAAAGCATTATAATCGATTTTCTCTATAATCCTTTCAACACGAAAACGGGACGCGACCAATAGGTAGCGTCCCGTTTTCGTTATATCTCAAGCTTTGTCATTCTTGCGTAGTGGAAAATATACTGCTGGGCTATTCCCGCATAAGGCGCGGCACATTCGGGGAGACTGCCGTCAAAAAGCTTTACCATAGCCTTCTTTATCCAGACGTCCTTCGGAAAGGCGTCGATGTGGGAAAGTCCGAAAAGCAGGGTGCAATCGGCAACCTTTTCGCCGACCCCGTATATCTTCATAAGCTCCTGTCTTGCCTCGTCTAAAGCGAGCTTTTTAAGGGCGTCAAGGTCTATTTCTCCGCTTGCGACCCTTTTTGCTCCGTCTAGAATATATTTAGCTCTGAACCCGCTTCTGAGCGGCGCCAGATCTTCGAGGGTAAGCGTGGCGATTTTTTCGGCGGCAGGGAAGGAGTAGAAGCCTTCCTTTATCTCTTCGCCAAAGGAGGCACAAAGCCGTTCGACTATTCCCTTGATACGCGGTATGTTGTTATTTTGCGAAATGATAAAGGAGCAAAGCGCCTCCCAGGGGTCTTGCCTTAGTATTCTAATACCTCCCGCAAAGCCCGAAGCGGCTTTCAGAACCTCGTTTTCCGAAATAGCTTCTATAATTTCGCCGTAGTCGCGGTCCAGATCGAAGTAGTCCTTCCATATATTTAAAAAGTCCTCCTCGGAGGTATCGTAAAGGATAATACCTTCCTTATCGGCCGCGAGCTTTAAATATTTTCCGAAGGCGACACCCTCGAAGGCCCCGTCCTCGGTCTCCCTCCAACGAAAGGCCTGACCGCAGTCTAAGGTCTCCGAAAGGGTGAAGTTCCGTATATCTTTAATTATAATATTACCGTCTTTAACAAAAGTTTTCATAAAATTCCTCCAAAATACCTTTTAATTATATCATTTATCTGCTATAATTACAATAAATGAATTTTAAAGCAGGGTGTTAAAATGAGAGAAGATATTTGCACTATACCGATAAGCGAAGCCTTTGAGGAAAACGACGGTTGTCCCGTCTGCCGAATGTATAAAACGGTGGAGGAACGAATAGTCGAATATATTATGGGCGCCGCTATGATGGAGCCGGATATCCGAATCGAAACAAACCGTCTTGGCTTCTGCGAAAAGCATCTGCGTGCTATGATGAAACGCCGTGGCAGACTTCAGCTTGCTCTTATGCTAGAGACTCATACCGACGAGCTTCACAAGGAGCTTTTCGGAGGACTCTTATCCTCCCGTCAGAAGAACGCCGAAAAGGCTAAGGCGAAACGCTGCTCCTGCTTCGTTTGCGAGAAGATAGATTGGGGCTTTTCCCGAATGACCGAGACTATATACCGAACCTACGAGACCGACCGCGATTTCCGTGCCCTCTTCGACTCGCAGGATTACTTCTGTATGGAGCATTATGCAATGCTGGTCTCCTCCGCGTCAAAGAAAACTATGCGCCGCTACTACGGCGAGTTTACCGAGGTGCTGGAGAAAAAGGCTTCGGAATATCTTAAAAATTTGTCTGCCGATCTTAAAAAGTTCTGCTCTATGTACGACTACAGAAATTCGGGAGCCGACGCCGATTGGGGCAACTCTAAGGATTCTATCGAGCGAACCGTAGAATTCTTGACAGGGTATAAAGAGGACTGAATATAATTTTAAAAATCTGTCAATTATAACTCCGTAATCTTTTTTAAGGAGTTAGGTATGGTAAAGGGCGTAAACCGACAGATAATCGAAATAAACGATACGGGCAGCCGCTATTTCGAAAGGGTGCTTCTCTTCGTAAGCCCCGAAGGCGCGGAGCTTAGCTCAAAGGAGCTGGGGAGCGAGGCGAAGGAATATCTGCTTCATCTTACCCCGACCCCGCAAAAGAACACCCTGCGAAGCAGGATAAAAAGACGTGCGGTAAGGCGAAGGATAATTTTTGCGTCAGCCTTGGCGGCGGTAGGCCTTTCGGTACTGCTTATAGTTTTAAATTTTCTGTAAATTATGGCAAGCAGAGTCTCTTCTGCTTGCTTTTTTTATGTCTTTAATATATAATAAACGGTGTATGTAATTATTTTTTAGGAGAGAACCCGATGGAAAATATGCAGTCCGGCTTTAAAGTGCTGGGAAAATACTTTCTTTGCGTAATACTTTGCTTTTTTACCTTTTTTTCCTTTGCCGCTATCTTCAGTATGATGGATAATACGAAGGATGCCTACTCCGCCTACGTTTACGAGCTTAAAGAGGTCGAGACCTATACCTATAAGGAGTCTGACGGCGACGATAAGAAAAAGGCCGATTTCGAGGCAGAGGGCTATCTTGTAAAAACCGACGAAAAGACCGAGGACGGTTACATAGCGACGGTTTACGAGCTTGGAGAAGAGATTGACGCCTACGTTCATAAATATGCCGACGGCAAGGACGTCAAAAAGGCCGAATACGAGAAGGACGGCTGTCTCGTAACCGTAGCGGAATTCAATATTCTGCAGGGCGGGCCCTTTATCGTTTATCTCGTGTTCGCGCAGGCGATATCCCTTATTTTCTTCGTGATAATGGTGCCCCGCGAGGTCTACCGAATGGGCTCCCGCGATATAAACCGCGTATCCCGCAGAGAGGTAAAAGAGGACAAGCTTAGAGGCCTTAAGATAGGTCTCGTCCCCTCGGTATGCAGTCTGTTTTCCTATATCTGCCTGCTGCTGTTTAAGTTTGATATTTTAGCTTCGGGTCATTTTATTTATCAGTATTTCAACTACTACAGCTTCGGATATCAGACTCTTATCTTCGGCGGCGACCCCAAAGCCCCCGTGTTCAGTGCCCTTTCTATGGTGCTGGCCTTCCTGCCGGTCCTGCTTCCCGCACTTGTATGCTGGGTGGCCTATCTCCTCGGCTATAAGGATATAAATCTCTATGAAAAAACCGTCTATAAGAAGAAAAAGGAGGAAAACTAATGGGAGTCGGAGGATTTTTTAACTACGAAAAACCCGGTCCGGGAGTATCTAAGGATGCCCCGAAGAAAAAGCTGTTTTTCGCCTTTTTGGAGGTCTGGTTCAGAAACTTCTGGAAGCTAAGCCTTGTAAGCCTCGTTTATTCGCTTATGGGACTTTTCCTTATTCCCTGCGGTCTTGCCGAAGCGGGAATGGCGAACGTCTGCCGAAATTTGGCCCGAGATAAGCATTCCTTCGGTCTTTCCGATTTCTTTGCGACAATAAAGAAAAACTGGAAGCAGGCCCTTCCCGTCGGCCTTATAAATCTCATCATCACCGCGCTTTTAGCCTTCGCCCTTTATTTCTATTCGGTAAACGGCGGAATAATCTCGATACTTGCCTTCGGTGTCTGCTTCGTATGCTTTACGGTATTCACCTTTATGAAGTATCATATCTGGCTTATACTCATAACCTTTAAGCTTCCCGCTAAAAATATCTATAAGAACTGCTTCCTGTTTGCCTTCGTAAACCTTAAGTATAATATTCTTATAGCGGTTATCTCTATTGCCCTCACCGCAGGTCTTACCGCCCTTTTCTTTACCTATTATCCGATCCTTTGGGTCCTTTCGATAATAATTATGATCGCCGTAATGCCGGGCTTTGTAAATCTGTTTACTCAGTTCTGCATTTTCCCCAAGGTCAAAACTCTTATGATCGATCCCTACTACGCCGAGCATAAGGGCGAGGACGTAAATCTCAGAAGAGGTCTCGGACTCGATATCGAAGAAGAGGACGACGAGAACGTCTTTGACGATATGGGCAAAACCGAAGAAACCAAAAAAGAAGAATACTAAAAACGCGACCGACGGTCAGACAGACCGTCGGTCCTTTTATATGAAAGGGAGAGTTGTCAGTTCGGTAGTTTTAAAGATGAGCCATGGCTATCGCCGAAAAAAAGATATAAAAAACGCTCCCTGACTTATACTATGTCGGGGAGCGGATAAATGCTACAGAAGCTCGGTGGAAACGGGAGATTTTTTAATATAGAGAACGCCTAAGGTGTTTGCGCCGCAGTGAGCCGATACGGTACAGCCTGCGCGGGTAACGAGGATCTCTTCGAAGGGAGCGGTCTCTGCTACAAGGGCTCTTATCTCTTCGACCAGCTCGGGATCACAGCCTGCATGGGTAACGAAAACGCGGCTGAGATCGATGTCGGAATAGTCGGTAAGTCTTTCCTTAACGTATTCCTTGAGGGTCATCGCGTACTTTCCGCGATATTTCTTGCTGACGCCCATAGTGCCGTTTCTGACCTCGATGCAGGGCTTGAGCTTTAAGAGGTTTGCGCCCAGAGCGGCAAGTGCCGAGCAGCGTCCGCCCTTATGCAGATATTCGAGACTGTCGATAACGAAGGAAGCGTCAACGTAGGGAACGAGGGCATTTACGGTATCGAAGATCTCCTTTGCCTCTTTGCCGTCTCTTGCCATTTCGGCCGCCTTCATAATGAGAAGTCCTTCGCCTGTGGAGAGGTTGTTTGTGTCTACGACGTAAACGTCCTCGAATTCCTCGGCGGCGAGAAGCGAATTCTGATAGGTCGACGACATTTTGGAGCTTATGGTAAAGTGAACGATGGCGTAGCCCTGATCGACGAATTCCTTAAAGAAATCTGTAACCTCGGCAACGTTGGCGGCGCTGGTCTTGGGGAGAACGCCGTGCTCGTCGTGATACCTGTAAATGAAATCGGGGTCGATGTCAACTCCGTCGAGATAGTTTTTGTTATCAAGGGTAACTCCGAGGGGAAGGGTCTTGATATTAAGCGCTTCAAGCGTTTCCTTAGACAGATCGGAAGTGCTGTCGCGGGTGATTATAACCTTTTTGCTCATTAAATGTTCCTCCGGTCAAAATATATATCTCCTATATTATAACAAAAGAATTCTAAACTTTCAATAAACTTTGATTATTATTTTTTATATTACTCAATAATATTATTTAAAGAGCGCTATAATACTTGACATTTGACCTAAAAAAAGTATAATTATAGTTGATTATCTGTACCCTGACGAACGAAGTATGATAACGGGAGGTTGTATACTTCGTCGTATACATAAAAACTTAGCAGGAGGAAATTTGTTTAATGGCAAAAGAAAAAAAGCTTAATAAAAACGAAAATACCAAAGCCAAAAGCTATAAGCCGAAGGGCAAGACCGAAAAAGCAAAAAAGAACACAAAGCCTAAGAATCAAAGGCCTAAAAAGCCGGAAAAGGATCCTATAAAGATAATTCCCTTAGGCGGTCTCGGAGAGATCGGTAAAAATATTACGGTCTACGAGTATAAGGACGATATCCTGCTTGTCGACTGCGGAATGGCCTTTCCCGACGAGGATACCCCCGGTATCGATATAGTTATCCCCGACTTTTCCTATCTTACCAAAAACCGCGAAAAGATCCGCGGACTCGTCGTTACTCACGGTCACGAGGATCATATCGGCGCGATCCCTTATCTTCTTCAGGAGCTGAGCGTTCCTATCTACGCTACCAGGCTTACTATCGGCCTTATAGAAGGAAAGCTTAAGGAGCACCGACTCCTCAATACCGCCGAGCTTCATACCGTAGAACCGGGTCAGAGCGTGACCTTCGGAGTGTTCTCGGTCGAGTTTATTCACGTTAATCACTCTATCCCCGACGCGGTAGGCTTCGCAATAAAGACCCCGATGGGTACTATCGTCCATACGGGCGACTTTAAAATAGATACCACCCCCATCGACGACCGCGTTATCGACCTTGCCCGCTTTGCCGAAATAGGTAAAAAGGGCGTTCTTGCAATGCTGGCCGACTCTACCAATGCTGAGCGTCCCGGATATACGATGTCCGAGCGTATCGTCGGCGAGTCCTTCTCGACCCTCTTTAAAAAGGCGGGTAAAAACCGAATAATCGTCGCAACCTTCTCCTCTAACATTCACCGTATTCAGCAGATAATCGACGAGGCCGTAAACTGCGGCCGTAAGGTGGCTGTTTCGGGAAGAAGTATGCTCAACGTAGTTTCGGTCGCCGAGAAGCTGGGCTATCTGAAGGTACCCGAAAACGTCCTTATCGATATCGAGCTTATAAAAAGATACCGTCCCGAGGACCTCGTTATAATTACGACGGGAAGTCAGGGAGAGCCCCTTTCCGCTCTTCACCGTATGGCCTTCTCCGATCACCGAAACGTAGAGATCGTCCCCGACGATATGATAATAATTTCGGCGACTCCTATACCGGGAAACGAAAAGCTCGTAAGCAAGGTCGTAAATGAGCTTATGAAGCGGGGAGCCAACGTGGTCTACGAAAAAATGTACGACGTTCACGTTTCGGGTCACGCCTGTCAGGAGGAGCTTAAACTTCTTATTTCTTTGGTTAAGCCTAAGTATTATATCCCTCTTCACGGAGAACAGAAGCACCTTTATAAGCACGCTCTTCTGGCTCAGACTATGGGGATACCTAAGGCCAATACCCTTATCTCGAATATCGGCGAGGTAATAGAGGTATCGAAGAAATCTATCCGCGTTACCGAGACCGTACCCTCGGGCCGTGTCCTTGTCGACGGGCTCGGCGTCGGAGACGTCGGCGGAGTGGTTCTTCGCGACCGTAAGCACCTTTCGGATAACGGTATAATAATTATAAACGTGGCTATGGATTCGGCAACCGGAGAGGTAGTGTCCGGTCCGGATATAGTATCCCGCGGATTTGTCTACGTAAAAGAATCCGAGCAGCTTTTAAACGACGTTGCCGTAGTGGCCGAGGATATTTTAGAAAACTGTTATATTCATCGCGTCCGCGACCGCAACGCAATAAAACTTCGTCTGCGTGACGGTGTCTCCAAGCACCTCTACGAGATAACCCACCGCAGTCCTATGGTCCTTCCGATAATAATGGAAGTCTGACGCTAACTGAGAACTATGAAAAAATTCTTTCAAAGGTATTGGGTACTGATACTGACAGTAATACTTTGCCTTGCGCTTTCCTACGTTATGGCGCAGTTCGGTGTGGCCGAGCTTATAATAGCGATAGTTTTTTCGCTGGCCCTTATAACCTGCGTCATCGTGGGTTCGAACCTCTTCTCAGGCATAAATCTTGCCGACATAAAGCTTGCCCGATTTACCCGAAAGCTTAAAAAGCAACTTAAAACCGCCTCGACCGTCTATATTATGGGTCACAAATTCTCCGACCTCGATTCGGTAGGTGCCTCCTTCGGTCTTTATTGGGCGCTGAGGGACAACTATAACGTAGTTATGGTTGCCAATAAGCAGAATACCCTCGCCCGTCCTCTTATCGACTTTCTCCGTTTCAGCGACCGCGAATGTCAGGTTTACGACTACGGCGAAATAAAGGATACTATCGATAAGAATTCTCTTCTTATCGTTATGGACACGCATCGGCCCGTAATAATGGACTATGAGGAGCTTTATAACAGGGTATCGAAGGTTATCATAATCGATCACCACCTGCGTTCAGCGGATTTTGTTGACGAAACGGTCTGCAAGTATATGAACAGCAGCGCCTCTTCTACCTGTGAGATCGTTACCCTTATACTAAGGCTTTTAAAGATCGAACGCCCGAGCACCGTTGCGGCAACCGCCCTTTTTTCGGGAATAATGCTCGATACCAAGAATTTCGTTATGAATACGAATTCGAATACCTTTAAAGCGGCGGCCTTCCTTCGTAAGAACAGGGCCGACCCCGTACTTATCAAAAAAATGTTTTCCGAGTCGATAGAGGTGTGTAAACGCAAATACGAGATCGTTTCGGGAGTTACCCTCTTCGAAAACTTCGCCATTGCTAAAACCGAATCGGAGGATCAGTATACCCGAATCGCTACGGCGCAGGCGGCCGACGAGCTGCTTGCCATCAACGGAGTTTTCGCCTCCTTCGTTATGTGCCCGAGCGACGGAAAAATAAATATCTCCGCCCGTTCCTTCGGCGACGTCAACGTTCAGAAGATAATGGCCCGTCTCGGCGGCGGAGGACATAAGACCGTAGCCGCTTGTCAGATAAAAGAGGATGATTTTGACAGGGTCGAAAAGCGGCTTAAAATGGCAATCAAGGAATATATAACAGAAAGGTGATAAAATATGAAAGTAATTCTGCTTGCAGACGTAAAAGGACAGGGCAAGAAGGGACAGCTCGTAAACGTTTCCGACGGTTATGCCCGCAACTTCCTTTTCCCTAAAAATCTTGCAAAAGAGGCTAACGCCGCCGCTATGAACGAGCTTAATACCAAGGCCGCTGCCGTAGCCTTCCACTATGAGGAGGATAAGGCCGCCGCTAAGGCCCTCGCCGATAAAATAAACGGAATCACCGTTACCCTTCACGCTAAGGCAGGCGCCAACGGAAAGCTCTTCGGCTCTATTACCTCTAAGGAAATAGCCGCAGAGCTCGGAAAGCTGCTCGGCGAAACTGTCGATAAAAAGAAGCTCACCGTTGCCGACATCAAAAACTACGGCGAGTATACCGCGACCCTTAAGCTCTTTACCGACGTTGCGGCTTCCTTCACCGTAAAGGTAGCGGAATAATAAAACTAAGGTGGTAAAATAAATGGCCGATCAGATTAACTATCTGCCCGACACCGACAATATAAACTCCCCCTTTTCGATCGACGCTGAGCAGGCACTGCTCGGTGCTATAATCATTGACCCCGAAAGCCTTAATATCGTCGCTACTCAGATAAAGGAAGAGCACTTCTACCTCCGTGAGCACAGAGAGATATATAAGACCCTGCGCGGAATGTTGGAGTTCGGCGGAAAGGCTATTGACTTCGTATCTCTTCTTGAGCAGCTTAAAAGAAACGGCGTTTACGACGAGGCAGGCGGAAGAAACTATCTTACCAAGCTTGCGCAGAAGGTACCTACCTCCCGTAATATCGGTACATATATCGAGATCGTAAAGGACCGCTTTTATGCCCGAGCTCTATTAGAGGCGGCCGAGACCATCGTTAAGGACGTTAACGAAAATCTTCTCGACCCCAACATTCTTCTCGACCATGCCGAGCAGGCCATCTACGACATAAGGCAGGGAAGAGACGTTTCGGGTCTCGTTCATATCGGTAAGGTCATCGAGGAGGAGACCTACGCCCGTCTTACCAAAATAACCGACCCCGAGACCGCCGACGACTATAAGGGTATCTCTACCGGAATTTCGGCCCTCGACAGGGTAATAACCGGCCTTAACAAAACCGACCTTATTATCCTCGGCGCCCGACCCGGTATGGGTAAGACCTCCTTTGCTCTTAATATCGCAAGGAGCGTTGCCGTAAACTCAAAGAAGACGGTATGCTTTTTCTCTCTCGAAATGACCCGAGATCAGCTGGCTCAGCGTATGCTTTCCAACGAAGCCTCGATAGAGAGTGAAAAGCTTCGTACGGGAGACCTTACTACCGACGAATGGACCCGCCTTGCTCAGGCGGGAACGAATCTTGCCTCGTCACAGATATACTTTGACGAAACTCCGGGTATAACCGTTCCCGAAATGAAGGCCAAGCTTCGCCGTATGAAAAAGGTCGACCTCGTTATAATCGACTACCTGGGACTTATGCAGTCGGCCAAGAAGACCGAAAACCGTGTTCAGGAGGTTTCGGATATTACCCGAAATCTTAAGGCTATGGCTAAGGAGCTTAACGTTCCCGTTATCGCCTGTGCTCAGCTTTCCCGTGGTACCGAAGCTAAGGGTAAGTCCCATAAGCCCGCCCTTGCCGACCTTCGTGAATCGGGCTCTATCGAGCAGGATGCCGATATCGTAATGTTCATCTACCGCGAAAACTACTATAGATCCGAAACCGAGGACAGCGATAGCCCCGAGAATATGCCCGACCCCAATAAGGCGGAGATCATCGTGGCTAAAAACCGTCACGGAAGCGTCGATACGGTAGAGCTTTACTGGGACGGCAAGTTTACCCGTTTTGCTTCTCAGGATGTGTTCAGATAAATGCTTAAAAAGGTGATCTCGGCTATCGAGAAATACGAAATGTTCAGGTATAATACCGACGTAGCCGTAGCCCTTTCGGGAGGCGCCGATTCGGTTGCCCTGCTTTTGGCTCTTAGTGAGCTTAAAGAAAAATACGGTCTGACTCTTTCGGCCATTCACGTTAATCACTGTCTTCGCGGAGAGGAATCCGACCGCGACGAGACCTTTGCGGTAAAGCTTTGCGAAAGCCTCGGTGTGCCTCTTACCGTAACAAGGATAGACGTTAAGGGAGAGGTAGAGAATACGGGGGAGAGTATCGAGCTGGCGGCCCGAAATCTTCGCTACGAGGTGTTCAGAAACGAGGCCGTCGGCCTTGTTGCTACGGCTCATACTGCCTCGGATAATATCGAGACCGCGCTGTTTAATATGACGAGAGGCGCAGGTCTTAAGGGTATGGCGGGAATACCTCCGAAAAGGGATATTTTCGTCCGTCCTCTTATTTTCTGTACCCGCGACGAGGTAGAGTTTTATCTTGCCGAAAAGAAAACCTCCTTCGTCACCGACAGCAGTAATCTTACCGACGACTATACCCGAAACTTCCTTCGTCACGAGGTCGTCCCAAGGCTGAAAGCGATAAACCCGTCGGTGGAAAAGCGGGTTTCCGATATGTGCCGAACCCTTCGGGAGGACGACGATTTTCTGACCTCGACGGCGAAAAAAATATATACCCTCTGTCTTAAAAACGGAAGGCTCGACGCCGACCTTTTATCGATTCAGCATCCTGCCGTGATAAAGAGGGTAATATCGGTCTTTCTTTTCGAGCAGTACGACCTTGCCGTCGACCTGCTTCATCTGGAAAACTGCCTTAAAATACTTAAAAACGGCGGAAAGACCGAGCTTCATTCGGGCTATAGCGCCCTGTGTGAAAGGGGCTTTTTCTTCCTCGCTTCAAAGGAAGAAACCGAGCCCGAGGTCGATTTTTTGGTCGAAACCGAAGAAATAGATATTAAAAATTCAAAAATTAACAATTTGTTATTAAAAAACGCAATAGACTGTGGTAAAATAAACGGCAGTCCCGTAATAAGAAACCGTCTCCCGTCCGACAGTATAAGACTTCGGGGCAGAAATTGCACAAAGTCTCTTAAAAAACTGTTTAACGAGGAGAAGATTTCGATAAATATAAGAGAAAAGCTTCCGATACTTGCCGACGACTGCGGCGTCGTCTGGGTGCATAGGTTCGGAGTAAGTCAGCGTGTTGCCGTAGACGGCGAGACCGAAAAGGCTCTTATAATAAAAGTAAAAGAAATAAGTAAAAACCGATTTTCGGGGGATGTTAAAAATGATAAAAGAAAATGAACTTAAATCTGTCCTTTTGTCCGAAGAGGAGATAAAGGCTATCGTAAAACGCCTCGGTAGTGAGATAACCGCCGACTATAAGGATAAAAACCTTCTCGTAGTAAGCGTTTTAAAGGGCTCGGTTATGATAATGGCCGACCTTCTCCGCGAGATAAAGCTTCCTCTCAAGATCGACTTTATGGCGGTGTCCTCCTATGGTTCGGGAACCTCGTCATCGGGTACGGTTAAGATAATAAAGGATCTTGATATTAACCTTGGCGGATACGATATCCTTATCGTAGAGGATATTCTCGACTCGGGCGCGACCCTTTCGAGCCTTAAGGAGATACTCCTTACCCGAAAGCCTGCCAGCGTTAAGATATGTACCTTCCTCGATAAGCCCGACCGCAGAAAGGCCGATATAAAGGCCGACTACGTCGGAGCCGTTATCCCCGACGAATTTGTTGTAGGCTACGGCCTCGACTACGACGAGAAATATCGTAATCTGCCCTTTGTGGGCATACTTTCACCCTCGGTTTACGGTGGTTAAAGATTAAAACTGTATTATCAACTAAGAAAGGACGTGTATATTTTTGAGCAAAAAAAGCAGTAATATACGCAACGTGTTGCTCTATCTCGGTATACCGATAATATTTATAATAACCATCGTTATCGTATCTATGAGCACCAAGCAGGTCGACACTCTCAAATACTACGAGATAGTCGATATGATAAAGTCGAACGAGGTTTCGGAATATAAACTGAATCTCTATAGCGGAGAGCTTACCTATACCTCCCGTAAGGACGGAAAGGAATACCGCTATACCGTTGCCGATCCCGGAATTTTTTACGAGGATATAAACGAGTTCGTAATGACTCATAACGATGCCATTACCGAGCAGATAAAGAACCCCGAGGAGGGAGTTACTCCCCCCAAGGAGACCGAAAAGATAAAGGTCGACTACGTCCGCGGCGGAGAGACTGCCTGGATAATGGATATGCTTCCCATTGTTCTGCTGGTGGTCATCGTTGCCGTATTCTGGATATTCATAATGCGAAAAATGAATAGCTCCATGGGTATGGACAGTAAGACCATGAACTTCGGAAAGTCCAAGGCTAGACGCGCCGACCCGAACAAGAAAACAACCTTTATCGACGTTGCAGGAGCCGACGAAGAAAAGCAGGAGCTTGAAGAGATCGTCGACTTCCTCAAAAACCCCAAGCGCTTTAACGATCTCGGCGCCCGAATACCCAAGGGCGTTCTTCTCGTAGGTCCTCCCGGTACGGGTAAGACCCTTCTTGCCAAGGCCGTAGCAGGTGAGGCAGGGGTACCCTTCTTCTCCATTTCGGGCTCCGATTTCGTCGAAATGTTCGTCGGTGTCGGTGCTTCCCGTGTAAGAGACCTTTTCGACGAGGCTAAGAAAAATTCCCCCGCAATAGTATTTATCGATGAGATAGACGCCGTCGGACGTCAGAGAGGCGCAGGCCTCGGAGGCGGTCACGACGAAAGAGAGCAGACCCTTAATCAGTTGCTTGTTGAAATGGACGGTTTCGGCGAGAATTCGGGCGTTATCGTTATGGCGGCCACCAACCGCCCCGACATTCTCGATAAGGCTCTTCTTCGTCCCGGCCGTTTCGACCGTCAGATAACCGTAAACTATCCCGACGCAAAGGGCCGTGAGGAGATCCTTAAGGTTCATGCCCGCGGTAAGCCCCTTGCTCCCGACGTAGTCCTCAGAAACATCGCCGTAAAGACCTCCGGATTTACGGGTGCTGACCTCGAAAACCTTCTTAACGAGGCCGCTCTTCTTACCGCCCGTGCAGGCCTTAAAGCTATTACTCAGAAGCAGATAGAAGAGGCTACAATAAAGGTCGTTATGGGTACCGAGAAGAAGTCTCACGTCGTTAAGGACAAGGATAAGATGATTACCTCCTACCACGAGGCAGGTCACGCCATCGTTTCCTATTTCCTTCCCACGCAGGACCCCGTTCACGAGATCTCTATCATACCTCGCGGAATGGCCGCAGGCTATACCATGTATCAGCCTACTGAGGAAAAGGGTCACGTTTCAAAGCGTCAGCTTATCGAGCAGATATGCTCCCTCCTCGGCGGACGTGCCGCTGAGCAGCTTACTCAGGACGATATCTGCACAGGCGCATCCAACGATATGCAGCGCGCTACCGAGATAGCCCGTAAGATGATAACCAAGTACGGTATGAGCGATAAGCTCGGTCTCGTAGTCTACGGAAACGATCAGAATGAGGTATTCCTCGGCCGCGACTTCTCTTCGACTCCCAACTATTCGGATAAGATCGCCGCTATGATCGACGAAGAGATCGAAGCGACCGTTATGGGTCAGTATGACCGCGCCCTTAATATCCTTAAGGAAAATATGGCAAAGCTCAACGAGGTTGCCCGCGTCCTCTTTGCCGAGGAAAAAATTTCGGGAGACGACTTCCGCGCAATTATGGAATCAAAACCCGAAGCTATCGAAGAATAAAAAAAAAGACGTGCGAGAGCACGTCTTTTTTGTGCCTTTGTAGGGCGGGGGCTTGATCCCGCCGATAAAAACAAAATACTATATAAAGCTTCACGGGCAAATCATACATACTTATGGCTCGTTTAAGGAAAATGCACCGAAGGTGCTATGATGCACGAAGTGCTATAATGTGCCCAAAGCACTATAATTCAAATTCGCGCATAACTTAGAAAATTATAATTGCGTCGCAAAATGATAACTCGCTTCGCTCGAATTATAATCAAATTCTGCGAATTTGATATAAAAAAGATATTTTTGCCGTTTTTGCGTATAAATTCGAACTCTCACATAACCGTTCGTTTTTAGTGAAATCGTTCGCTTGCGCTCACGGTGAAATAATTTACTCCGTAAATTGTGAAATTTGATGCTATCGCATCAAGTGAAATTAAATCCACCCACTCGCCGTCGAGGCGAATTTCACACGCCGCAGGCGTATTTCACATTGCAAAGCAATATTTCACCCACCCGCAAGGGTGGATTTAGTTGAAAAACCGACAAGTCGAAACTTGTCGGTTTTTCTGGTGCCGGTAGTGGGGGTCGAACCCACACGGTATTGCTACCAACGGATTTTGAGTTTTAAAAGCTACGGCGTATACCACCGAATTGGCCGCCTTTCAGGGGAGTAGAACAGAAACCACAAAGTCAGTATTTTCAAGGCTTTTGAGACGATTTTCTGTGAAAAGCCTTGATTTATAAGGGCGCATTGAATTTTTTCGCTTTGGCGCTCAATTTTGCAAAACGGAGGGATATTGGAGGGATGTTAGGAGGTCAGGAGTTCCCTCCGACCAAAAACTGCATGCATTAACACACGCACTAAATTCATTTTCAAAGCATACGATCATCTGCCATTGACAAATGATATTAAGGAGATCGTAAACTATGAAATTCAAGCCAAACGATTATTTTCTAAAACAATACCCTGATTTGCTGAACACCAAAGAGGTAGGAGAAATTCTACGGATAAGCTCAAAAACCGTTTACAAGATGATCCACGAGGGCGAAATAAAAGCATTTTGCGTGGCAAGAAAGACACTCGTTCCCAAAGTCTATTTGCTCCAATATATCTATGGCAAAGACGCACCGAAAATTGATGACTTGGTAAAGATATATGGAGGCGAAAAATGAGATAAAGAATGCACTATGAAAAACTTTTTGCTTCTTATCCCGATGTTGTGACTGTGCCAGAATTTTGTAATATGCTCGGTGGTATCGGTGACAGCACAGCCCGAAAAATAATACGGGGAAATAAGGTCAAGCACTTCTACATAAGATGTACATACTTTATTCCAAAAGAAAGCGTGATTGACTATGTAATGAGCGGAGATTATATGGAGTACAGCAAAAAGTTAAAAGCGAGGATTTGACCATCCAAAAGCCGTTTGCAGAAATACAGACGGCTTTTAAATATTATATGTTTTATATTTATATGTTTTATATATAGTATTTAAATGGCTTTGCCGCCCAATTCACATCAGGAATGGCTGTTAGAATATCTCCTATTTTATCAGAGAACCGAAGAGTAACTGGAAGCCCATCTCCATACAAACAAGCATTATAATTAAGTTTTGTTAGGGCAAGGATATCTCTCATAACAGTCTTAATATCTGCTTGTCCTCTATTTATTTCAATATGTAATGGGCAAGCAACCTCTAAATGATTAGCGGTTTCAGTTTTGGGGATGAATCCTTTTGTCCACAAATAACCGCCTTTTTCATCTACATATAAACACAATCCGCGTAAAATGCCATATTGCGATTTGGGGTCGGTATTATCCTTTAACAATCTCAGCCCACTTTTTTCTCTAATTGCTACGCCCACCAAATTTGTCGTTGGAGAAATGTTTGCGGCATCTTGAAACCCATTCCATTCATCATTTGTAAATGCAGTTCTTCCGTGAATAAATAATTCTTTTGGATAGGATTTGTGTTTGTCGTAATATGCGTCAATAGCTATTGATAGTAGTGCTTTTGCTGATGTTCTATCCAAATGAAAAGTTTTTTCATTTTTGCTTATCCACGGGCCAATATTTCCTCTAAAAACAACGCCATCACCTGAATCAAGAAACATTTGTGCCGCACTGCAAGCATATCCTTTCTGTTTGCCTGTATCTTGTAGTTTCTTAAACACAAGGCCAACATAACATACGCCCTCTCTTACAGCATCTAACTTCCACGGCAAACATCCCAATTTGTAATATAAAGAGCTTGAATGTGTCCATGCAAGGTGTGCTTTCATATCGCTATTGTATTCGTCGCTACCATCTTTAGGTTGGAATTGTAATGTTGATTCAAGCATTACTTGAATGGGGCATGCTATTTTATTGTAAATTGCCCTCGCTTTTAACTGATCGTGAAAATCCGAATCTGATTCATACATTTCAACATATTGGCTCAAATCTTCATTATCTTCTGGAAACAATGATATCTGACCCGAAGTAAAGGTTTCAATTTGTTTTTTACTATAAGTTGCTTTACCAGAAAGGGATTTTGGTCTGCATAAAGTCAAGACTGCATTAGGAACAACTACATACCAAATATCTACAACCGATTCTTCGTCCTCTATGTATTTTTTAATTGCATTCAAATAAAGTGAAACTAAATTATATGTTCTCTCTTTTAGGTTTGTAATCGCCAATGCAGTATCTAAGTCACTTTGTGATAAAATTATAGTTGCAGTAGGCTCGACAGGCCATTCAATGCCAAACACCGATTTGAATCCCGGAAAAAATGGTCGTCCGGACGAATTTGTAAAAATTGGTTTATTCATTTGGCATACAAAAGAGCGATAATATTCCAATCCTTTTTCAGTACAAATAACGCCAACACGAATTGTACTACTATTTTTTTCATACGGTCCGAAAAGAGTTAGCCCATCCCTACTGTCCTCTGCGGATTGATTAAATGCAAATTTGAGCTTTGGTTCTTCCATATAGTGTAATTCATTATTCGGCATTTTCATCACCTACCTGTTTATAAACATACGGTTCTATATAACTCTTTTCTGAAATGAAACGCTCTGATTGACTTCTAATGTACATAGCATTTTCTTCGCAACAAGGGGTATAGAAAATATTTTCTGTTCCACCTGACAAGAAAAACATACTTGCTTGCAACCATTCTTTCCACTGCTTGTTGAACATCAAACGGCCTTTGCTTCGACGAGCTGCAATTTGTGAGGCATCAGGTAGAGGAATACCCTTTTCATCTGTAAAGATTATATGCCACTTAAATATTATCCCAGACATCGGATAATTTGTATAATACCCGCTCAATCCAAAATGCCATCTTTTTATACTTTTATAAGTTCCCGAGAGAGCTTTTTCTCTACTTGTTGCAAAGCGCTTTGATTTTGCACCGTTAGGAAAAAAGTATACATTTTTACTGGTTCTACCGGAATTTGATTTGTAACGGCGCAAGCCGTGTTTGTAAAACATTTCACCTATCATCCAATTCACTATTGAAACAATATCGCGCGAAAGGTTGGATATGGCTTCTCCAAGATAGGTGTTGGGTAAAGTGTGGTTTTGGATAGCGTCTTTTGTATCCAACTTAATAAAATCTACTTCTCTCAAACACCAATCACAGATACATTTGTTGCAGGCAAATGTCACGATCACTTTCTTATTCTTTTTCATAGGAATATGTCGAGCAGTTAGAACTTCTTCAACATCTTCTCTTTTATAAATGAAAACGGATTCGGGAAGATCGAGAGCAAAAAGGTTACTGCAATATTCATCTTCGTTATCAATTGTTTGTGATCTGAGTTTGGTTTGAGAACTAAACCATCTATCGATATAATGCTGACTATCAGTATTTGACATGGCCTTAACTATGTTTTCATCATTTAAATATTTTAATAATGCCTCTAATCCCTTTGCCCAATCATTGTAGAAATCAATTGCATTTAGTCGCAATATTTCTACAGGAAGGTCATTGTAGCTTACATTATCGATTCTAACTGGAACGATAAAATTGGGGTTCTGCCTTCTTATTTTGTCTGCAACAGCCAATTCTTTTTGTACACCATCTCTGTTCGGATCAATAGATGTATTGCTCATCACAAAAATAAACTTCACGGCATCATTGCGAATTGTTTGGTCGATAGTATTCCAAAAATCTACGGAGGGAGCAAGGTCATTTAAATCTACCCACACCTTGTAACCACAAAGTTCAAGTTTGGTTGCAAGCCATGCAGCAAAAATATTGTCAGTCGGAGTTGCATGACTAATAAAAATAGTATCTTTCATAATTATTTACCTCCTGACAAAAGTTCTGCATAGTTATGCAACCGTTCCTCTACATACTCGGCAACCATCTGAATCATAGCCCCTGCGTCGTTATCACGGTAGTAACTATCAAACGCTTCATAATACCGTTTGCGGTCGGCAAACTTAACATTGATAGGCGGATAGCCGTTCTGCATAAGAAACAGGTTTAATATCAAACGCCCTGTGCGGCCGTTGCCATCTACAAATGGGTGGATTCCCTCAAATTTCAAATGAAACAGTGCTGCGCTCTCAATCGGGTGCAGCTTTTTCTTTGAAAACTCTTTTACGAGTTTTTCCATTTGTTCCGGGACAACAACCGGCTCTGGCGGCGTATGATATGCGCCCATGATTCTAACGGGAATCCGTCGATAAACACCGCGATCCTCCGGGCGATCCATCAAAACCAGAGTGTGAATCTGTTTGATGATAGCTTCGGAGAACGGAACTTTATCCTTTACAAGTTCCTGAACGTAGAGAAATGCGTCTTTGTGTCCGACAGCCTCCAAATGGTCTTTCAAAGGCTTTCTGTCTATGGTAACACCCTCTAACACAAGAGCTGTTTCCTGCAAAGTTAAGGTGTTGCCCTCAATCGCATTAGAGTTATAAGTGTATTCTACAAGAAATTCATCTTGTAGGCGCTTCAATTCGCCGGCGGTTAAGGGTCTGCGACTATCTAATTGTTCCTTTAGGCTATCAATACGGGAGAATATTGATACATATTGTTCCGAAACAGACTTGTGACGCAGCTTGCGGCCGTCAACAGGTTTCACAGCATTTACAGGAATAAAGTATGTCCGGCCTTTTTGAACAACGCCCTCTATTTTTCCCTGTTGACAAAGGATACGGACACGTCGGTCTGATATGCCCCATTTTTCCGCCGCTTGTGTTACTTTCATATATTCCATGCGTTCACCGCCTACATATCATTTTTTATAGTATAACACATTATCGGAATAATATCAACCAATATATCAAGAGATTTATGATATATTATTCCGAAGATACATAGCCGTCTGCCATCGCCGCAGGCGGCTAAATCTATGTAAAGGAGGAAAAACCAAATGGCGAATTGCAAAGTTATCGCGGTGACGAACCAAAAGGGCGGCGTGGGCAAGACCACGACGACTGCAAATCTCGGTATCGGGCTGGCGCAGGAAAACAAAAAGG
>CASFDQ010000067.1 GCA_949293385.1 uncultured bacterium
CACCGTGCGAGTATTACCTCGCCACCTCCGCGTGACGAAAAATCTCCCCCTGCTGCGCAGCAGGGGGAGATGAAAGAATTTATTCAATTAACACATTCTTTTTTGTTTTTTAGTCTGTCTACTTGACAGGGGGCACATTAGCTTGAAGGTGGTTTTTAAGTTATCGTTTTTTAATTGAGAACACGGTGGTTTTCGTATTTTCTATTTCAACTAAGAGAGTATCGGTAACGTTTCCTAAATAAACCTTATCTAATAACCAGCCTTCGTCTAAGACTACTTGAGCAGTAGCGTCATATCCGTAGTTTGTGAGAACAACTATACGTTCATTTTCGCTGACGGGATGTTCTGTTACCCCTATCATACGGTTTTCGCAGGAAACGACCTTTCCTGAGTCTATGCTCTTTTTTACCTCGTCGTAAATTTTATAATGTTTATCTGAATATCCGTCGAGCAGACCGTATAGATAACTCTCTACGGGATACATAAGGATATACACCGTACCCTTGCCGTAGGCGGATTTCAAGAAAACGTCTTTTCCGTCTTGGTTTTTGGCGAGGCTTTCGGCGCTATTTAAAACTACGTCGTAGATAACGTTTCCCTTCATCGTAATCGAATCATCGCCGATAGTGACGCTGTCGGCCTTGTCGACGTTCCTTCGGCCCTTTATGTGAAATCCGAAATCGTCGGTCAGATTTCTGGGGAAGCCGTGGCCTAATGAGATATAAAGTGACGCGCCGTTTTCTACCTTGTTCATAAGTGCTTTTATGTAATTGGTTCCAAAAGCATTGGCGCTTTGAAGCGACGGGATGAAATACGCCTTTGCGTCGGGAAGGTCATCGAGTGAATAGGCGAATCTTAGATCGAGTCGTGCCTGCTTTGCAAGAATGAATGCTGAACCTCCCGCGTTCCATGTGTTTTGATCGGGTGTTACGATGCATACTCCGTCAACGATTCTTTCGGGTAGTTTTCCGAATGTGCTTGCGAATTCATTGAAGCATTTTAAGACCTTACCAACGGGTTTAAGGGTTCGGTCTTCTCTGTAAAGGCCGTAGTTACTTGCACGATTATTATAGCCGAAGGGATGATAGGTGAGTGAGCCTTGGTCGTAACCTATCCACCACAAGTATCCCAGACAGTTATGTGACCAAGCAGAATAAATGGCTCCTTCGCAGTATTTTGCGTTTAACTCTTCGTCGCCGTACATCTGACCAAACGTTCCAGTTTCCTCAATAAAGCAGGGCTTTCCTGCGATATCGGCGGAATAAATGGTTTGCGCCGTCGGATGAAGCAAAGGTTTTATGGTGTTCATCGGGTCGCGATCGGTAGCATAAGAGGGGGAGGCGTAGGGATGCGTTGTAACGTAATCGCAACAGTCGCCGCAGTCCTGAAGCGTCCAATGGTCTTCGTCGGGTGTGAACTGACTGTGCATACCTGAGATAACTTCTCTGTCGGGATCGACCGATTTAAAGGCATCGGTGATAATGTCCATCCATAGCCATGCTTGTTCTCTGCTTTCGACCGGACTCATACAGTTACATTCGTTTCCGAGACACCATGCTGCGATGGCTTTACGGTCTTTAAAGCGTCTTACAAAGGCTTTAACGAATCTAACCTCCCACTTGATAGCAAACGGATCGGTTATCAGGTTTTTACCTTCAAGAAGGTGTGGAACGAAAAGCCGTCCGCTCATCCAACCCGTAAGGGGAGAAGGAATTAACTTGATTCCGTATTTATCGGCCAGGTCGATAAGCTGTGAAAAACGTTCCATCATGGTTTCGTCGATACCGGGATCGAAGCTGTTAAGAAGGGTCTCACCGTTGTCGGTTGAAATTCCGTTGTTAATTCCATGGTATCCGTAAACCTTGTTCACGGGTTGAAAATCGCTCCACAGAGGAAAAACTCGAAGGAGTTCTATGCCTATTTCGGAAAGCTGCTTAAAATCTTTATCTACTATATCGCGGTCCCAACGTGACCACATATAAATGCCTGCGTGTGACGCCCAATAGTTGCAGCCCGCATATAGTTTTCCGTTCTCAAAGAATTTCATAATATCACTCCTTTTTAATAAATTATATTTCATTCATTTATATTTTTATCGTGGATTTTAAAGCAAATTGTTGCAAATTTTTAGATTTGTTGTATAATTTATATGGTGATAGAATTGAAAGATATACCGAGGTACGATCGCTCGCTTCTAATGGGAGATGAAATACACGTAAAGAAAGGCAGCAGTTTTAATGATGTTGAGCTTCATTGGCATGACTATTATGAGCTTATCATATACTACGATGCTGACGTATTTTGCTGTATAAACGGTGAAGATTTTTCGCTTTTCGGAAATTCGGTCTATCTTCTGACGCCTTACGACTTTCATAAAACAACAAATCTCAGAGCCGATAATACCATAGATTTTCTGAACATATCTTTTGCCGAAAACGCGTTTGAAAACGACGTGATCGGCAGAATTAAAAACACGCGTCTCGTTCGTTGTGCTTCAAAAGACGATCCGATTATTAGAATTTCGAGACTTATCGCTGAGCTTGGTCAGAACTCTAAAGAATACGTAATTTCTCTTACAAAAGTCCTAATAGGCTTGATTTGTGACAGAGGGGAGAGCGTGTACGGTATTGACGGTTCCTCCCGAAACGATTTTATTAAAAAGGTTTCCGAATATGTTGCAGAAAACTTTAAACATAGTATTTCACTAAATACCGTTTCCGAATATATGCACCTTGCTCCTGCGTATTTTTCCTCCAGATTTTCTAAAGTTACCGGTTATACCTTCGTTCGCTATTTAACTGTTTTTCGTCTGAATTACGCTAAAGAGCTTCTTATTGTCGGAGACAAATCGATAACCGATATTTGCTTTGAATCGGGTTTTTCTAATCTTTCACATTTTTTACGTACGTTTAAAGACTATTTCGGCGTTACTCCATCCTGCTACAGAAAGCGTTATTATACGCAAAATTTTAAGTTAAAGCGCTAAAGTTTTTGTCGAATACTGTCGAAAGAAATTTTTTCAAAAATTTTTGGCGATTTACGGACGATTCTGCTTTTTTGGGGCGTTTTTAACGCTATTTTGGGTTTTAAACAGCCGTGAAATTAAATATGATATTTTTTTTACAATTATATTATAAAAGCCGAAATCTCTTGTATAAATGCGATTTTGCGACAATATAGACTATGAATTCATCGATTTGTAAAAATATCAGAATACCAAAAAGCAAAATCATCTCTATTGTACTATGCCAAAATGTGTGCTAAAATATGGTAAACTAATTTTTTGGAGGTTTACCATTATGAAAAAACAATTGAACGTACTAATAGCAGACAATTCGGAGGATTTTGGAATCCACTGTCAAAAAATGCTTGCAAGTTACGGCATAAACGCGAATCTTTGCGAAAAGGACGGGATCGTTCTCTTCGAAAAGATCAAGACGACCAAGCCCGACGTAGTACTTTCCGATATCTTTATGCCCGGTATCGATAGCTTAGGTATACTCGAAAAGCTTTCTTCTTTCGATAAGCGAGAGCGGCCGCTGGTTATGGTATTTTCATCATACGATAATACTAAACTTGAGGCAGAGGTAATTAAAGCGGGTGCTACTTATTTCTTTCTTAAGCCCTTTGATTACGGTATGCTTGCCGAAAGAATAATTAAATTCTCGGGATGGAAATCCGATGCAAAACCTATAGCAATAAAAGAAGGCGTCATGACCGATCATGATCTAGAAATTATGATTACTGAAATTATTCATCAGATAGGAGTTCCGGCTCATATAAAGGGATATCATTATCTTCGTGAAGCAATAACCCTTTCGATAAAGGATGAGGAAGCAATAAACTCTATTACAAAGATACTTTATCCTACCGTTGCCAAGAAGTTCCAAACGACATCTTCGCGAGTAGAGCGTGCAATCAGACACGCTATAGAAGTTGCTTGGGATAGGGGAGACCTTGATATTCTTAATGCCTACTTCGGATACACTATAAACAATAGCAGAGGTAAGCCTACCAACAGTGAGTTTATCGCAATGATAGCCGATAAGATCAGACTTCGCATTACTGCCGCATAAATTTATTGACTTTTTAACGATTAGTTATTATAATACAAATATCTTCGGGGCGAGGTGTAATTCCTCACCGGCGGTATAGCCCGCGAGCCTTTTTGGCAGATTTGGTGAAACTCCAAAGCCGACGGTATAGTCCGGATGAAAGAAGAGAGTTATGTTTTTGTATTTTTAACGCCCCAAGGAATTTATATCCTTGGGGCGTTTTGTTTTAAGGAGCAAGCCTATGAAAAAAATTGAAATTAAGAAGCTTTCGGTTACTGCAATGCTTACGGCCACCGCTTTCCTCGTTACCTTTTTAACCTCTATGTTTAAGGTAGGAGGCTTTCTGTCACTCGACTTGAAGGATGCGGTAATATCTGTCGTTTCTCTGCTTTACGGACCGATATACGGTTTGGCGTCGGTATTTACCGTATCTCTTGTAGAGTTTATAACGATCAGCACGACGGGCATATACGGCCTTGTTATGAATATTCTTTCAAGCGGTACCTTTGCACTTACTTGCGGTCTGATCTATAAATACAGAAGAAATTTCACGGGTGCCGTTCTCGCGTCGGGTGTTACGGTCGTTACCGTAACTTCGGTTATGCTTATAGCGAATATATTTATTACCCCTCTCTATTTTCAGATGCCGAGGCAGGCTGTGCTTGATATGCTTCCTACCTTGCTTTTACCCTTTAACCTTTTTAAAAGCATTATGAATGCTTCTATAACGTTGCTTGTGTATAAGCCTTTTACTACCGCCTTAAGAAAGGCGAGACTTGTCAGCGGTGTTGAAAACGCAAACTATAAGTTTGGCGTTAGGTCTGTGGTTTTATTCATCGTTTCGTTGCTTTTGCTTGCCTGCGCTGTTTGCGTAATGCTTCTGCTCGGAATCGATATTCAGAAATAAAATACAGTACTTGACAAATTGCGACTTTATGTTATAATATAGCCTGCAAGTAAAATTTAATATTTTCCTTATCAAGAGCGGCGGAGGGACAGGCCCTGTGAAGCCCGGCAACCTGACTAGTTCAAGGTGCTAAATCCTGCGGATTTATTCCGACAGATGAGGCTTTTTTAACCTCGTCTGTCGGCGAGGTTTTTTATAGTTTTGGAGGTTAAAATGTCTAAATTCTTATTCACATCCGAATCAGTAACCGAGGGTCATCCCGACAAGGTATGCGACCGTATTTCCGACTCGGTTCTCGACGCTATGTTAAAGCAGGACAAAATGTCGCGGGTTGCTTGCGAATCCTTTGCAAGCACGGGTACCGTTACGGTTATGGGTGAAATTACTACTCAGGCTGACGTAGATATTGAGAAGATCATTCGCGAGGTCGTTTCTGAAATCGGCTATAAGAGCGAAGATGATTACTTTGACGGAAATACCTGTAAAGTAAACGTTGTGCTTGATAAGCAGTCGCCCGATATTGCTATGGGAGTCGATCGCTCCTTAGAACTTAAGGACGGCGAGGAGGATGAGCTTAATCAGTTTGGCGCAGGCGATCAGGGTATGATGTTCGGTTATGCCTGCGACGAAACTCCCGAGCTTATGCCTATGACCATTTCGCTTGCGCACAAAATGGCAAAGCGTCTTACCGATGTCAGAAAATCCGGTCTGCTTCCTTATTTAAAGCCTGACGGAAAGACTCAGGTTACGATAGAATATGAAAACGACGTCCCCGTTCGCCTTGATACGGTCGTCGTTTCGTCGCAGCATTCTGCAGACGTTTCCCTTGAACAGCTTCGTTCGGATATTTTGAAGGAAGTGATCCTTCCCGTAATTCCAGAGCAGTTTAAGGATAACGACTTTAAAGTTTTCATCAATCCCACCGGTCGTTTCGTAGTAGGCGGTCCTGCCGGCGATACCGGTCTGACCGGTAGAAAAATCATTGTCGATACCTACGGCGGAGTTGCTCGTCACGGTGGCGGCGCTTTCTCGGGAAAAGATCCTACAAAGGTTGACCGTTCCGCCGCTTATGCCGCAAGATACGTTGCTAAGAATATTGTTGCCGCAGGCCTTGCAAAAAAGTGTGAGATTCAGCTTGCTTACGCCATCGGAGTTGCAAAGCCCGTTTCGGTAATGGTCGATACCTTTGGAACCGGTAAGTATTCCGATGAGGAGATTTCCGCAGCAGTAACTAAGGTTTTCGACCTTCGCCCTGCCGCAATTATTCGTGACCTCAGACTGAGAGAAACGGAATACCGAGAGCTTTCCGCATACGGACATATGGGAAGAACCGATATTGACGTTGCCTGGGAAAAGACCGACAGAACCGAACTTTTAAAATCAGCTCTTTAAAATAATGCACACCTGCGTGAGCGGGTGTGCATTATTTTATTTCTTCTTGGGCTTGTGTTTGTTACGGATCACCGACTTCTTTTTTGCAAACGGTTTGTTGCCGCTGTATGCGGTTTTTCTTTCGGTATCCGCAATCAAGCAGTCTTTTCCGCTTCCTATAAGATCGGTCCTTCCGTACTTTTTGAGGGTTTTAAGAACAAGCTCTTTATTCTGTGGCAGGAAGTATTGTAAAAGGGCTCGTTGGGCGGATTTTTCTTCCATAGTTTTAGCCGTATAGATATTTTCCATGGTAAAAGGATCTAGACCTGTGTAGTACATACAGGTAGAAACCGTTCCGGGAGTCGGATAGAAGTCCTGAACCTGCTCGGGTCTCAAACCTTCTTTTTTTTAGGAATACAGAGAGTTCTATTGCATCCTTCATAGTACTGCCGGGATGGGAGGACATAAGGTAGGGGACGAGGAATTGCTCTTTGCCTTCGCTTTTTGTAAACTCGTAGAATCTTCTCTTAAATCTTAAATAGGTGTCGATTTCGGGCTTTCCCATAGCGGATAATACTGCGGCTGAGCAGTGCTCCGGAGCGACCTTAAGCTGACCGCTAACATGGTTTCTGACAAGCTCTTTAAAGAACTCTTCGTCATCGTCTGCCATAAGATAATCGAATCTGATTCCCGAACGTATAAATACCTTTTTAATTCCTTTTATCTTTCGGATTTTTCTCAGAAGTTCAAGATAGTCGGAATGATCTACGGTAAGATTAGGGCAAGGCTTTGGCGCAAGGCATTTCTTGCCGACACAAAGTCCGCTTTTAAGCTGTTTTTCGCAGGAAGGAAATCTGAAATTTGCGGTCGGTCCTCCAACGTCGTGAATATATCCCTTGAAGTCATCCATTTTTGAAATGATCTCGGCCTCTTTGATTACCGATTCGTGACTTCGAACGGCGATCTGTCTACCTTGATGATAGGCTATAGAGCAAAAATTGCAGGCTCCGAAGCATCCACGGTTGTGTGCGATCGAAAACTTTACTTCGATGATCCCCGGCACACCGCCGAGCTTTTCGTAGGAAGGGTTATAGTTTCGCATAAACGGAAGCTCGTATACCTTGTCCAGCTCTTCGGTCGACAGTGGAGGCATCGGAGGATTCTGTACCACGATATAATTACCGTGCTTTTGAATAACGGGCTTTCCTCTTATCGCATCGTGTTCGTTTTGCTGTATCTTTGTGGCGATCGCGTACTGCTTTTTACCCGACTCCGTTGGCTCTTTAACCGTTTCGTACGACGGACACTCTGCGCACACTCTCCACTGATATTCAGAGGTTTTTACCTTATAGCAGGTACCTAAGACGTCGGTGATGTCTGAGATCTTTTCGCCGAGAGAAAGTCTTTCGGCGATTTCAACGGCATGCTTTTCGCCCATTCCGAACATAAGAAGATCGGCGTCACTGTCAATAAGAATAGAAGGTCTGACCTTGTCGTCCCAATAATCATAGTGTGCAAAACGCCTGAGCGATGCTTCTACGCCGCCGATCGCAATCGGAACGTCACCGAATAGCTCCCTTATTTTTTTGCAGTAAACGATGGTAGCTCTGTCGGGACGTGCACCCGCTTTTCCGCCCGGGGTATATGCGTCGTCGCTGCGCTTCTTCTTGGCGGCAGTATAATGCGCTACCATAGAGTCAATATTTCCTCCGTTAACGAAGAAGGCAAGACGAGGCCTACCGAAACGCATATAATCCTCGTCTGATTTAGGTTGCGGAATAATACATACACTGAAGCCTGCGTTATGCAAAACGCGCGAGATGATAGCTGTTCCGAAACTCGGATGATCAACGTATGCGTCTCCGGTAACTATTACGATGTCGGGGGTAGTCCACCCATAGTTTTTCATTTCTTCTTTAGTTATAGGTAAATAAGGCATATTAGCTCCTTGGGGATTATATATTTAAATTTATCATAAAATTCAACTTTTTACAATAGTTATTCAAAAAAGGGGTTGGTTTTACGGAGAAAATCAGGGTTTTAACAGGGATCACGATTATAAATGCGATCATAGCGGTAATTATAATCGTTTTAGTTACCGCTATCCGCTATTTTGATAGCGGCTCTTATGTCTCTTTGGCAGAGGAATACGCCGAGTATGCAAGGTTCGATACGAGTGTTTCGCTCGTTCTCGAAGAATAATGAGTTTTAATATATTCGGAATAAGGTTTTACGTCTCTTATATTTTCGTTTCGATGCTTACTCTTTTTTCGGCTATAGATAAAACGGAAACTTTTATTCCTATGATAATTTCGATTGCGATTCACGAATTTGCACATTGTTTTATGCTGCTTATGTTTAATTGCAGAATAAAGTCTGTTAAGCTTACTATCGTAGCTGTAGGTATAGAGTATATTACCCCGCCCGATAAAACTGCTGTCTTATTCTCTTTGCTTGCAGGACCTATAATAAATCTTGTCGTTTCGTTTTTTTGTTTGTATTTTAGGCTGGATACTCTGTTCGGCGTAAATTTAATATTGAGTATTATAAACTTTTTACCGATAATAGGTCTTGACGGCGGTTCGATAATCGACGCTCTTCTTGATGGGGTAATTAGCAGGAAGGCGATTTTGGTTTTGCTGACAGTAACTTCAGGTTGCTCGGTGTCGGCTCTGTTAACGCTCAATCTGATGTGTTTCAACAATAACTATTCGGTAATAATCTTTTGTATATACCTGATTTTACCTGTTTTTTTAAAAATATTGTTGAAAGAAAAACGGATTTAATGTATCATAGTATAAAATAATTGAATTTTGGAGTTGCTATGGACGCTAAAAGATTTGAACAGCTTCTGTTAACGGTTCAAAAGCCCGGTAGATATACCGGCGGTGAGCTTAACAGTGTTGTAAAAGATAAGAATAAGGTAGACGTCAGATTTGCCTTTTGTTTCCCCGACACCTACGAAATAGGTATGTCTCATCTCGGAATGAAGATCCTTTATTCGCAGTTTAACGCTCGCGATGACATCTGGTGCGAGCGTGTTTTTGCGCCGTGGGTAGATTTTGAGCAGGTTATGAGGGAGAATAATATTCCTATTTATGCTCTTGAGAGTCACGACAGTATCGATAAATTTGATTTTGTAGGCTTTACGCTTCAGTATGAGCTTTCCTATACAAACGTTTTAAATATGCTCGAGCTTGGCGGTATTCCCCTTAAAACTAAAGATCGACCCGATTGGTCGACTCCTGTCGTGGTTGCAGGCGGACCCTGTGCCTGCAATCCCGAACCGCTTGCCGATTTTATCGACATATTCTTTCTCGGAGAGGGGGAAGAGGTCGATCTTGAGGTAATAGATCTTTATAAAGAATGTAGAAGGAAAGAGCTTTCCAAGAGTGAATTTATAAAGTTAGCCGCAAAAATCGAAGGCGTATACGTCCCTTCTCTGTACAGCGTTTCGTATAAAGATGACGGAACGATAGCTTCGGTTGAAGCTCTGGGTGATGCTCCGAAGACGGTTCGTAAACGTATTATAAAGGATCTCGATAACGTATTTTATCCCGATAGATTTATTGTGCCCTTTGTTGAGATAGTTCACGACCGTGCGGTAGAAGAGGTATTCAGAGGCTGTATTCGCGGATGCCGTTTTTGTCAGGCAGGATATATATATCGACCCGTGCGTGAGAAATCTGCCGCGGTTGCAAATAAACAGGCTAAGGCTCTTTGTGATAACTGCGGCTTTGACGAGGTTTCGCTTTCCTCGCTTTCTACAAGCGATTACCGTGAAATTGAAAGTTTACTCGGGGAAATGCTTACCTGGAGCGAGGAGGATAATGTCAGCATCGCTCTTCCTTCTCTAAGAATCGATAATTTCCCTAAAGAATTGCTCCAAAAGATTCAGTCGGTAAGAAAAAGCAGTCTTACCTTTGCACCGGAAGCAGGAACACAGCGTCTCCGCGACGTTATAAATAAGAATATAACCGAAGATGAGATCATTTCGACCTGCAAAATGGCGTTTGAGTCAGGATATACCGCCGTCAAGCTTTATTTTATGCTCGGCCTTCCTACCGAAACGCCCGAAGACCTTGAAGGAATCGCAGAGCTTGCCCAAAAGGTAGTTGATGAATATTACAGCAATCCGACTCGTAAGAAGGGTAAGCCCGTAAGCGTAAATATAAGCGTTGCTACCTTTGTTCCTAAGCCTTTTACTCCGTTTCAGTTTGAACCTCAGGCACGGCTTGAGGATATCCCCGAGAAGCAGAAGCATCTTTTATCTTCGGTCAGAACGAAAAAAATTACCGTAAGTTATCATCAAAGCTACACAAGTCTTCTCGAAGGCGTCTTTGCAAGGGGAGACAGAAGGCTTTGCGAAGTCCTCATGAAAGCAAGGGAGAAAGGTCTTCGACTTGACGGTTGGGATGAGTGCTTTGACCATGAAAAGTGGCTTGAAGCCTTTGATGAATGCGGTGTAGATACTGCTTTCTACGCGTCAAGAAAACGTGAGTATGACGAGATCCTGCCTTGGGATCATATCGATTATTGCGTCTCGAAAAAATTCCTTATAAACGAGAATATGCTTGCGCACGAAGGTATTACGACAAAAAATTGTCGTCAGGAATGTAATGCCTGCGGTGCTGCCTGCTTCGGGGAAGGAGTTTGCTATGAGAAACGTTAGACTTTTCTATAAAAAGCTTGGGAAAATGAAGTTCGTTTCCCATCTTGATATGAATCGTTTCATTATTAAGATTATAAGGATGTCAAAAATTCCCGTATGGTATTCAGAGGGTTTTAATCCGCATCCGTATATTACCTTTGCGCTACCTCTGTCTCTAGGCTTTGAGAGCGATTATGATATTATCGATTTCAGGTTGGATGATGACGATTTTAAAAACGAAGAGGTAATTAAGAGCCTTTCGCCACTACTCCCCGAGGGTATTGAGCTTATTTCTTGCTCAGATCCGATCATGAAAACAAGCGAGATCGCTTATGCGGATTTTTTGGTAGATTTCGGTTCGGACATTTCGGGTCTTAAAGCCTCGCTGGAAAACTTTTTAGCGGAAGAAACTATTATGGCTGAAAAGAAATCGAAGAAGGGAATTAAAACGGTTAATCTTAAGGAGTATCTGAAAGATTACAGAGTCGGCGATACTAGCCTACTTTTAACTCTGGCGGCAGGCGGAAGCAACAATCTTAATCCAAAGCTGTTGCTCGATTCTTTCGAAAAGAACTCTTCTGAAAGCATTCCCGCATATTCTGTTATGAGGCAGAAACTTTATAATTCCGATATGGATCTGTTTAAGTAAAAGAACACGCCCTGTGGGGCGTGTTCTTTTAAAGATTTTTACTTTTAACGTATTCTATGATAGCGTCTCTTTCTTCTTTGCTCAGCGATACAAAATCGGCAAAACGGTAAATTTTTTCGGCTTCTTCCTCGAAATTGTCAAATACGGTGAAGGTTACGTCGTGAAATGCTGAGAATTTAACCGACTCGTACCGTTGAACGAAATCTGCCAATTCTTCGTCGGTGGTTCCGTATTTAATAAAATACGCAGATTCGTCGAAGAATTCGGCGATTTTAAAGAGTTCGTTCCAAGTGAATGTACCGCGAGATTCATGATTTTGATAAGTTGAAAGAGATATCTCAATGTACTCAGCGAGCGTTTTTTGATTCACTTTATGTGCTTTCCTGAGGTCTTTAACTCTATCACGTATAGATTCGCAGCTGTTATCAAACATATTTATCACCGAAACAATTTATTCTTGACTTTATAAGACAAAATTGATATAATTTAGAAGTACGCTAAAGTGGCGCAGTTGGTAGCGCAACTGATTCGTAATCAGTAGGTCGTGGGTTCGAGTCCCATCTTTAGCTCCAAGCAGAATCTTTACGATTCTGCTTTTTATTATATGTTTTTTGTCGAATTTTGTCAACAAAGCAAAAAATCTGTCGAATAGAATTGCGAGAAGGCCTAATGAACATTATTGAAATCAACGATTTTTCCGATCCGGCGCTTGACGTGTATGCGCGTCTCACCGAAGCTCAGCTTCTTAATCATCATCTTCTCAAGGAGGGGATGTTTATTGCCGAAAGCCCTAAGGTAATAACGAGGGCTCTCGAGGATGGATATGAACCTGTATCTTTTCTTGCCGAAAAAAAGAATATGGTAGGGGAGACGCTCGAAGTAATAGAGAGATGTGGCGATATTCCTGTTTTTGTTGGCGAATTCGATCTCTTGACGCAGCTTACGGGATATATGCTGACGCGAGGAATGCTTTGCGCTATGAAGCGTAAGCTTTTGCCTACAACAGGAGAGCTTCTGAGTCGATCGGATAGGGTAGTCGTTCTCGAAAACGTTATGAATCCTACCAATCTCGGTGCAGTTTTCAGGTCAGCTGCTGCCCTCGGTATGGAGGCGGTACTCCTCACCCCCGGTTGCAGCAACCCGCTTTACCGAAGATCTGCACGGGTCAGCATGGGAACCGTATTTCAGGTTCCGTGGACCTATCTTGATGAGAATTGGATGGAGACTTTAAGAAAACATGGCTTTAAGACTGCGGCGATGGCTCTTACCGACGACAGTATTTCAATAGATGCCGAAGAGCTTCGGAAAGAGAAAAAGCTTGCTGTGGTTTTAGGTACCGAAGGCGACGGACTTAAAGAAAATACCGTAGCTGACTGTGACTATACGGTTAAGATCCCAATGTCACACGGCGTTGATTCCCTTAACGTTGCTGCAGCAGGTGCCGTTGCGTTTTGGGTTCTCGGAAAGCATTAAAAAAAGAGAGGTTACTTCTGTAACTTCTCTTTTTAGCTTGCGCTTATTTTGTCAGCATATCGATAAGGGTGCGATATACGAGTGCGGGGTCGTCAAGGTAGTTCTCTCTTATTCTGATCGCTTGAGCGTCGTCTGCCGCTTGAAGCGAAAAGCTCATAATAACCTTTTCGTTTTCGATAGCAGAACAGGTTACCTTTATGGTTCCGTCGTTTTCGTGCGATATGACGATCTCAGTCTCTTTCATATGACGGTTTCTCTGAAGCATTTTTTTGAGAAGGCGAAGAGACTTTTCTCGAGCGGTAAAGGGTACCGAGGACTGAAGCGTCTGACCGACGTCACGTCCTTTCTCATTTATCAGGTAGCATTCGTTTCCGGTATCCGACTCGTAGATGAGACCGTTATTGTGAAGCTCGGCGAACGCTTCGTTGACCTCAAAGGTGTTCGCGATACCTTCTATATGAAGCAGGTCGGAGATCTGATTTGAAGGAACTGGTTCGTTTACGTTCATAAGAAGGTATAAAACCAGTATTTTAATTTCTGCGGTGCTTTTAAGGCCTCCGCGGCTTACACCGACAGTTATTGCGTCTTTTTCCATTGTGTATAACCTCACTGAAGTTTGTATACACATTATATAAAACCTTTGAAGAATTGTCAAGTTGTCTTATCCGTCAAAGTTTTCTGCAAGACTGTCGGCTTCTGATTCCGAATCTACCGATATTCCTTCTCGAAGAAGAAGTATATCTTCTCCCGGTAGGATAGAAGGCTGAATATCGTATACTTTTAGTATTTCCTCGTTTCTTATAAGAACAACGCCGTTGTCGGTAAGCTTTACCTGTAAAATATCTTGCTCGGTAACTGCGTTTTGCTTGGGCGAATCGCTTGACTCAGGAGTCTGCGTCAATAGAATTACCGCTGAAAGTATTAAAAACGCAAGCGAAAACAGGCGTATTTTAAGTTTTTTGGTCAAAAAAACAGCTCCTTAACAAATATTTAATCATTTGTAAAAAAATTGTTACCCACTTTTGGGTAAAATATGCTATAATAGGAAAAAATGTATTGTGAGGTGTTATGCTTGAACAATAATAACTTTGAAGATGATAATCTGAATTTGTCGGGAAATCCCGGCGAAGGCAAGTTTTCGGATTCCGGTTTTTCTATCGACGAGGATGTCGACCTTTCAAGCAACGACTCTGATATTCTCGACCTTAACAGTTGTTTTTCGGAGGAAGATTTTGCCGAACTGCAATCCGACGATTCTTCAGAAAGGCCGACAAAAAAGAAGAAAAAGAAGAGTGTAGCTAAAAGAATACTTAAGGTCTGCCTTGTTTTCTTCCTTATCGGAACTATTCTCGTCACTACTGCAGGAGCGGCAGGATTTATCTGGTTCGCAGGTGTAGAGCATTACGACGTTGTTGAAGACATAGATCTTAACGACCTTTCTTACTATAACAGTGCCGTAAAGCTTAACTATTCGACGGCCATTTACGTTAAGGATGATAAAGGAGAATACGTTGAGTATCAGCGTTTGCATCAGGGCGAAAACCGTATTCCCGTGATCTACGATAAGGATAAAGCCGACGCAGAGGATCCCGAATATACGGGTATTCAAAAGGATCTTGCTTACGCCTTTGTTGCCGTAGAGGATAAACGCTTCTTTAAACACGAAGGTGTCGATTGGAGAAGAACCCTCAGCGCCTTCCTTAATATGGTAACTACGCAGTCGATGTCGGGTCACGGAGGCTCTTCGATTACTCAGCAGCTGATTAAAAACCTTACGATGAATAAAGACCGAAGCGCAATGCGTAAGATAAGAGAAATCAAGAGCGCGCTTTATATCGAAGGTAAATTTTCAAAAGAAGCCATACTCGAGGCTTATATGAATACTATCGCAATGGGTAACGGTCTTTGCGGCGTCGAGTCTGCGGCGAAGTTCTACTTCGGAAAGAGCGTTGCAGAGCTTACCTTATCGGAAAGCGCATCGCTTGCGGGTATAACGAATAATCCCGAGAAGTACCGTCCCGACCGTAACCTTGAGGAGAATGTTAAGCGTCGTAATATTATCCTCGGCCTTATGCTCGAGCAAAAGTATATTACTCAGAAAGAATACGACGAGGCAAAAGCCGAAGAGCTTAACGTTGTAGCCGATAAATCATCGTTAAAAGAAGTCGATATAAACAATTACTTTATCGATGCGCTTATTGATGATGTTGTAGCGGCCCTTTCAAAGGAGTTTGAATGTACTAAAACCGAAGCTGAGACAATGTTCTACAGCGGCGGTTTAAGGATCTACTCGACTCTTGATACGAAGGTTCAGGATGCAATGGAGTCGGTTTATGAGAGCGAGGACTTCGCCATAACCTCCAAAAAGACTGGAAAACAGCTTCAGGGCTCTATGGTAGTTATGGATTATCAGGGTCACGTTCTCGGAATAGTCGGAGGTATGGGCGAGAAGACGGAGAACAGGTGTCTTAACCGTGCTACAATGTCGCCTCGTCAGCCCGGTTCGACCATGAAGCCGATCGCCGCTTATGCTCCTGCTATCGAAAACGATCTTATCACTTATTCTTCGGTTATTAACGACGGAAAGAAGAGATACGGTCCTACAAATTGGCTGCCTCGCAACTGGTACGGATATTATAAAGGAAACGTAAAAGCCGAATACGCTCTTGAGATTTCCATAAACGCTATTCCCGTTTACCTGGTAGATCTCCTTACTCCGCAGAAGTCCTACGATTTCTTAACCAAGTCTCTCGGTATCAAAAATCTTACCGCTCAGGATGTAAACTATTCACCGCTCGGAATGGGTGGTACTAACGGCGGTCTTACGACCCGTGAATCGGCGGCAGCTTACGCCATTTTCGGAAACGGCGGTAAGTACTACGAGCCCGTTACGTTTACTCATATTTACGATCAGAAGGGCGATCTTCTGATTTCTACCGAAAAGGATCCTATCATTGCCATCAGTGAGGAGACCTCGGTCGTTATGAACAAAATGCTTCAGAACGTTGTATACGGATCTGAAGGTACCGGCGGCGGAGTTCGCAAATATGTTTCTAAAACCAGAGTGTTTGCAAAAACGGGTACCTCCGACTCAAGTAACGACCTTTGGTTTGTCGGCGGAACGCCCTATTACGTCGCCTCTAGCTGGTGCGGATACGATCAGCAGGAAGGAATTTCTAAGCAGACCTGCGCACAGAATATGTGGGGGTCGGTAATGCAAAAGCTCCATGAGGATCTTCCCGCAAAGCAGTTCTTCTCTTCCGATAAGGTTGTTTGCAAGCCTTATTGTGCAGCGACCGGCTTGGTTGCGAAAACGGGTTGCCCTGTAAGCGATTACGGATGGTATAAGACCTCAAACGCCAAGTACTGTACCTCCCACGGAGGAGAAAAAATCACAGGTACTTCCGAGAAGCAGGCGAAGGAATATATTGCCGGACTTAAGACCGACAAGGAAGAAAAACCCGAAAGTTCTTCTTCCTCGAGTTCGAGTTCAAGCTCAAATGCAAGCTCCGGAGCGACCTCGTCCGGAAGCAGTTCTGCTACCGACTCATCCTCATCTACGACAACCTCCTCTGCCACTTCTTCACAAAATGAACCCACCGATTAGCAAAAAGCGAGTTTTTAACTCGCTTTTTTTATCGCTGAAAATTTTTCTTGACAAATATTAAATTGTAGTTTAATATTGCTATATTAGTAAATAGCACCATTTTGGAGTTGTTATGTGTACAAATTTTGTAGAAAAGTACAATAGGCTTTCCGATAAGGAATTGATCGCCTTTTCTCGCGATAACGATCAGGATGCTTTCGAGGTCCTTTTCTACAGATATTTACCTCTTCTTAAGAAGATCATTGCTAAAAACAATTTGCTTGGTAATGATTTTGACGATATGCTTCAAGACGCGACCATCTCTTTTTATTACGCCGTTCAGCTTTACGATTTTGAATCGTCTGCCTTTCCGACTTTTCTTTCGGTGTGTGTAGACCGTTCGTTAAAATCGACTATTCGCAAAGCCACTGCACAGAAGCGTATTCCGGAAGGACTTATTGTTCCCATTGACGACGGAATTGATTTTGGAGTTAATACTAAGAGCGCCGAGGAAGAATATTTCGGTAATAACACTTTTGGCGATACTACCGACGAGCTTAAGTCTCGCTTGTCTGAACTTGAGTTTAAGGTACTCGTTACATACCTCAGCAACGGCAGTTATGATGCTACTGCTATTGAATTGGGTCTAACAAGAAAAGTCGTTGATAACGCACTGGGACGTATTCGCAAAAAGTTAACTCAGTAAATTACGGCGTTGCCGATAATTTATAAATGCCTAACGGCAAAATTACCAATCGAGAGAGGTACAAAAAATGTTTGAAGACAAGACTTTAACTTGCAAGGATTGCGGAGAAGAATTCGTATTCACCGCAAGAGAGCAGGAGTTCTACGCCGAAAAAGGCTTTGAGAATGAGCCTTTAAGATGCAAGCCCTGCCGCGATAAGCGCAAGAACAGGGGCAATGCTCCCAGAGAACTGCACGAAGCTGTATGTAACGCATGCGGCGGCGTAGCAAAGGTTCCTTTCATCCCTCGTGATGACCGCCCTGTTTACTGTAGTGAGTGCTTTGCAAAGATGAAAGAAGAAGCTGCCGAATAATCATTTTTAGCCGTCTTTTGACGGCTTTTTTTATTTTTAAATAAAATACTTTATTTTTTAATGAATAAATGGTAAAATTATTCATAAAGAATTAACACAAACGTTATATCATATTGATAAAATTAATATGAGGTGAACTATATGGATAAACAAAAAATACTTGTTGTGGATGATGACACTAATATTTCCGAGCTTCTTCGTTTATATCTTGAAAAAGACGGGTATACTGTCTTGACCTGTGCAGATGGCCTTTCTGCAACTGAATTACAAAAGAACGAAGCTCCCGATTTGATACTCCTTGATATTATGCTTCCGAAGTTGGACGGTTGGCAGGTCTGCAGGGAAATCAGAAAAACCAGCGGTGTACCGATCATAATGATAACCGCTAAAAGCGAGACCTTCGATAAAATACTCGGTCTTGAACTCGGCGCTGACGATTACGTCTCTAAGCCGTTTGATGCAAAGGAAGTCGTAGCAAGGGTTAAGGCCGTACTCAGAAGGACTGCAACCGATCAGAAGAAGTCCGACGAGGTACGTTTTGATAAACTGATTATTAACATAACAAATTATGAGCTTATTGTTGACGGAAAGGCCATCGATACTCCTCCTAAGGAGCTTGAGCTTATCTATCATCTTGCAAGCAATCCGAATCGAGTATATACAAGAGATCAGCTTCTCGACGAGGTCTGGGGTTTTGATTATTACGGAGATTCGAGAACGGTTGACGTTCACGTAAAGCGACTGCGTGAGAAGCTTGAAGATGTTTCCGATGCTTGGTCGCTGAAAACGGTGTGGGGCGTCGGTTATAAATTCGAAGTTAAGTAGTATATGCGTCTTAAAATTTTTCAAAAATTGTTTTTTACAACCGCGTGCGTGCTTTTCGTAACGCTTACATTGCTTTTCGTTCTGCTCTCGGTCGCCGTAAACGATGAAACTGCCAAAGGCAAGTATCAGATCGTGTCTGCCTCGTGTGATATCATTTCGGATAATCTTCTTAAAGACGGAGGAGTCGTTGATTCAACGTCGCTTTCCGTGATGAACTCTGTTTCAAAGGTAAACTCTCTTGATATTTTTGTTGTGGATAACTCGGGCAAAATAATTGCTTGTGGCTGCGACGACTTCTTTCTGACGGGCGGTTGTACTCATTCCGAAGCTGCTCTTTCACCATCTTATTTATCTCAGATAGTATCTGATGGTACTATGGAGCTTTCAAGCGTCGGAGGTATATACGACGGTATGCACTATACCTATGCAGAGAGTATTCGTGTGCCTCACGGCGTTGATTATTACGTAATTTCGGCGTCAAGCGTTATGTCGGCAATAGAACTTGTGAAAATTATGTTCGGTATGTATGCCGTTACGGCTATTATACCTCTTATCTTTATGTTCGCTGCAGAATATAGCATCGTTTACAGAATAACGAGACCGCTTAAATATATGTCAATCGCCGCCAAATCCATAGCAAACGGAGACTTTTCCAAGCGTATACCCGTTATGAGTAACGATGAGATCGGTGAACTATCCGTTCTTTTCAACAGAATGACCGATTCTCTCGCAAGATCGGAAAGGACAAGCAAAAGCTTTGTTGCGAACGTTTCTCACGAACTTAAAACTCCTATGACAACGATAAGCGGTTTTATCGACGGTATAATTGACGGAACTATCGACAGCTCGAAGCAGTCCTATTATCTCGGAATAGTTTCCGACGAGGTCAAGCGTCTTTCTCGCCTTGTTCAGTCGATGTTGAGCCTCTCCCGTCTTGAATCGGGAGATAATATCCTTAAGCAAAATTCTTTCAGATTATCCGAAACCATACTAAGCGTTGTTATTTCGATGGAGCAAAAGATATCCGAAGCCGACATTGAGATCAAGGGTCTTGATACTTTGACCGAAAACGTAATATGCGGAGACAGAGACCTTTTGCATCAGGTCATCTATAATCTGACGGATAATGCAGTTAAATTTACTCCCGCAGGCGGCTATATCGATTTTTCTTTGCTGAGAGTAAACGAAAATATTGAGTTCGTAATTAAGAACTCGGGACAGGGTATCCCCGAAAAGGATATACCGCACATCTTTGAGAAGTTTTATAAAAGCGATAAATCGAGATCGAATCATAAAAACAGTTTAGGATTAGGACTTTATATTTGTAAAACTGTTGCCGAGCTTCATAACGGCTCTATAAAAGCAGAAAGCGTAGAAGGAGAATATACTCAGTTTACCTTAACTCTGCCATTAAACCTTACTAAGGAGACGCAAGATGAACGAAGAATATAACAAAGCTTCTGACAACGATGAAATATCAAAAGACGAAGAAACCGCTGATGGATTCTATGATGACAGCGATTTCAGCTTTGAAGAGGTTGAGCCGCAGTCTGTGATCATTCCTGATACGGTGGAAAATAAAGAGGGTAAAGCGGCTAGTGGTATAAAGCTTTTCTGCGCTGTTTTGACGGTTATATTTATTGCCAGTTGTTGTGTTTTTATCGGATATTATATTGGCAACAATAAGAAGAACCAAGGTATATCTCCCGATCAGCCCTCTTATCAAAAACCTTCGAGCGAAATGCTATCAACCTCGGATATATATGCTAAGGTCGCACCTTCTGTTGTTGGCATCTTGATATATAACGAAGGTGAGGAAGCCGCTATGTCAGAGGCTTCGGGAGTTGTATATACCTCCGACGGATATATTATTACCAACGATCACATCTATTCATCAATTCCTTCGGCGCAGTTTAAAATTTTTACCTCCGACGGTGCATTTTATTCGGCTAAGTATATCGCCGGAGATACGAGAAGCGATCTTGCGGTTCTCAAAATAACAGATAAGGTCGAGCTTAAGGCGGCTGAATTTGCCGATTCCGAACTTGTAGCGAGCGGTGATTACGTATGCGCTATCGGTTGCCCCAACGGACATAATTCTAAATCCACTATTACCTTTGGTATAGTTTCGGTTCCGAAGGTAAGGATCACAAACACAACAAATTATGCGTCGAATCTTATTCAGACCGATTCCGCCATAAATCCCGGAAACTCCGGCGGAGTACTCGTTAATGCAAACGGTCAGGTTATCGGGATCACTTCCTCAAAGGTTGCGCAGACCGAATACGAGGGAATAGGCTACGCCATTCCGACTAAAACCGTAAGAAAAATTATCGGTTCCCTTATGGAATTCGGCAAGGTGACCAACCGCGCAAAGCTGGGAATTACTTATCGATTTTATAATGACGTTATGGCTAAGCTTTCGGGTGTAGCTGTTGCGGGACTTGAGATCGATCAGGTTCTGCCCGAATGTCAGGTTTTCGGTAAGCTTTCCAAGGGCGATATAATTACCCACGCAGACGGAGTTAAGCTGACGTCTGATGCCGTACTTCTGGATATGCTCGAAGATTCTGCGCCGGGAGACAATCTTGTTTTGACCGTCTATCGTTCCTACGGAACAACGGATAGTATTACCGTAAAACTGATAGGTGATTCAGGCTCGTCAAGTTATAAAGTCAAATAGAATTTGTCGCTTATGCAAAAAACGCATAAGCGACTTTTTTTGACCCTTGTTTTCGAGGGTATTTTTATATCGTTTGATTTATAATTGTATCAGTGATATGAAATATCGTAGGTGATCTTATTTGGTGATTTACGTTGATACTCTGGTGTTTGTAAATACTATAATCGATTACATATTTTTGCTGCTGACCTGCTTAATTACAAAGAGAGATTATAGTTTGAAACGTTTGCTTCCCGCTTCTTTTTTAGGAGGACTTTCTTCGCTTTATATTCTTGTAGAGGGAAGTCCGTCGCTCTTGGATGTTTTGTTTAAGCTCTCGTCCGGATTGGTAATAATAATCGTTGCTCAAAAGTTTACCGGTATTAAAAATTTATTTATTTTCTATGTTACCTTCTTATCAATAAGCTTTTTACTTTGCGGTGCAGTAGCGTTCGCTGAAACTATTTTCGGAGATAGTATACTTAGCGAAAATCTTGTAAGCTATTTCTATATGTCTCCATTGCTTTTGATATTGATTACAATAATCGTTTATATAACGGTATTACTAATCCGACGATTTTTGGATAGGAAAAACTTTAGTAGCAAAGCGTTACTGCGGCTTTGTGTTAAGGGAATTGAAAGAGAATATGACGCTCTTATAGATACAGGAAGTAATTTGCGCGACCCTTTCAGTGAAGCGCAGGTCTTTGTTTTAGACGAGTCGATGTATCGTGAGATTAAGCTTGCTCTGGATCATAATGAAGTTGAAAAAAGAAGAAGACTTATACCGGCATCAACTGTGAACGGAAGTACGCTTTTGGAAGGTATTCGTTGCGATCGAGCTACGGTTTTAAATAGAGACGAAGCCGTGAGCTTCAATAATCCGATAATAGCTTGTTCACAAAGGAAGCTTAGCGATGAAAAAGCGATCGTTTCATATTTATCTTTAAATAGATTATCAGACAAGAGAGGCAGATTATGAGAATAATTCAGTTTATTAGAAACAAGATATACTTTTTCTTTTTTAAATGTAATACCATCTATTACATAAACGGTACCGAAAAACTCCCCGAGCCTTTAAACGCTGAAGAAGAACAGTCTTTACTAAGAAACTACGACGGTAAAAATAGGGGAGTGAGAGATAAACTGATTACACATAACCTTAGACTGGTCGTTTATATAGCAAAAAAGTTTGATACCTACGGCTCTAATGTTGAAGATCTTATATCTATAGGTACGATCGGACTTATAAAGGCCGTAAACACTTTTAAGACCGATAAAAATATCAAGTTGGCAACCTACGCTTCAAGGTGTATTGAAAATGAAATACTTATGCATTTAAGAAAATATTCAGGACTTAAGAACGAAATATCTATAGACGAGCCGCTGAACGTAGATTGGGACGGAAACGAGCTGCTCCTTTCGGACGTTCTCGGAAGTGATGCTAATGAGATATCCTCAATTATCGAAAACGAAAGCGAAAAAGAAATTCTGATAAGTCTTGTAGATAAATTAAACTCTCGGGAAAAGACGATTATGTGCTTAAGGTTTGGTCTTTCGGGGAAGGAGGAAATGACACAGAAAGACGTTGCCGATAAGCTAGGCATATCGCAGTCGTATATTTCAAGGCTTGAAAAAAGAATAATCGGTAGATTGCGCACAGAAATCGAGACAATGGTCTAGTAATACGGCACGGTAAGTGCCGTATTATTTTGTCTTATTTTCTTGCAAAGTTTGACAAGATATGATATTATAAATAAAAAAGGGGGAATTATAATGTTCTGTCAAAATTGTGGAAGTCGAATTGAAGACGGTTTGCGTTTCTGCGGAAAATGCGGTGCGCCTGTAAACAATGACGTTTATTCGTCTACTCCCGGCTCCGTAAACAACGTTCTTGTTTCGGAACCGCCGCAGTCCGACGAGCTGACTGCTGTTAATAACGGTTTTAACGTTAATGTTCCCGAAGGGGAAAGAGAGACCTACGATAATTCGTTTCTCAATATGCCAAAGGAACCTCCGAAGAAAAAGAAGGGCAAGCTTTTAAAGGTACTTGCTATCGTTCTTTCGGTCCTTATAGTGCTCGGTTCCTGCGGATTCCTTTTCAGAGACTATATTTCGAGTCTGTGGTACTGGACGAAATCTAACGATGAAAAGCTTCAGTATGCTTATTATAAACAAGCCTCTGCCACAACAGGCAGCATTGCGGACGTTTATGCAGGCATAATCGATGCCGCTTCGGATGAATATTCTGTTGAGGGAACCGTTTCGGTTGAAGTCGCAAAATCTCTGCTTGGTCTTACGGGCGGAAATATTCCGAACAGTCTTTCAATGAACTATTCGGCAGATTATACTCCCGGAATCTACGCTATGAGTATTTCCTGCGACGTCGGTGATGACTCTGTATTAACTATCGAATATTGGGTAGATATCGAAAACTCGACCGCTACCTTCCGTATACCCGAGCTTAATAAGCAGGCGATTCAGGTAGATATTTCCGATTTTAACGAGTTGTATCAAGCCGGCGAAGAAGCCGTTCAGGCTTATGAAGAAATTTTAAACTCTGATCTTGTTTACGATTTTCTTCCCGACGAAAAGCTTATAGAAAACCTTGCGCCGCAGCTTATCAAGGTTGCTTTTATGGAAATTTCCGAGGTTTCTGATAAGAAGTGTAAGTTTACGGCGGGCGGAGTATCTGAGGATCTTACTCTTCTTACTGCTGATATTACCGAAGATACCGTTATCAAAATGGTAATAGCTATGCTCGAAGAACTTAAAACTGATTCCGACGTAAAGGAGTATGTACTTGGTCTTGCCGATTCTTTAAATGAGTTTTCCGATGTAACGGGTAAAACTTTCGTTGCGGCAGATCTTTACAGTTCCTATTCGAATGCCATCGACGAGATTATTGTCGAGGGCCGTGAGGTTACAGGCAGTGATTACGTCGTGGCACAGCTTCGCACTTATATCGATTTCAATTTTAATATTAAAGCTATTGAACTTGAGATTCCCGACGAAGATATTCTCTTCTCTTACGGCGAAACCTCCAAGGGCGATAAACGCGGTGCCGAGATAAAACTGGTTTACGAAGATTCTACGGTATTCAGTATTGTCGGCAGCGGTACCGAAAAGAGCAACAAGTACACCGGCACTATAACCGTGTACGGAACTTTGGACGGCTACGAGCTGAGCGAGCTTTTAGTTATTGAATGTAATAAGTATAACGTTAAAACCGCAAAGGATGGAATTTACAGCGGCGAAATAGAAATTTTGCTCGGCGACGATGTTTTGTCTTTAGTAACGGGAGATACGGGATACGGAAGCTTTGGTAACCCCTCGCTATTCTTTAAGTTTGCCGACAAGAAAAACAGTATCGATCGTTCGATCGCGTTTAAGTTCGGCGGTATGGAATTAGTTACGCTGAGGACAACCTCTACCGAATCCGGAAAGGCTGACATTAAGCTTCCCGAGAACGCTACGACCGATGCGGAAGAATGGGCTAAGGGACTTTCTCTCGACTACTTTACGGATCTTTTGGAACAGTGGGGAATTCCGCTCGATGAGATCGGTAACTCGTCGTCTTCATTCGATAGTGTCTACGACGAATATTACGACGAATCGTTTGATGATTATTTTAATGAAGAAAACGATATTTCAGGTCTTATTCAGGGGTTGTATTAGGCTTTAATAAACTATGAATATTCAAATTAAAAACGTAATTAAGTTTTTCGGAAAAAAGGAAGTGCTCAAGGGCATTTCCTTTTCCGTAACTAAAGGAAAATGCATAGGGATACTCGGCGAAAACGGTAGCGGAAAATCTACTCTTTTCGGTGTGCTTACGGGTCTTTATAAAGGTCAGGGAGAGTTTAGCGTAGACGGAGTCGATCTTATAAAGAATCACAGACTAAGACGCAAGCTTGTCGGTTTTGTTCCGCAAGATCCGCCGCTTGTTGAAGAGCTTTCCGCATACGATAATCTCCGTCTGTGGTATTCAAAGGCCGAAATAGAAGCGCAGCTCAAAAACGGTAATCTTGCTATGCTTGGTATAGGAGACTTTTTGAAGATGCGGGTGTCTAAGCTTTCGGGCGGAATGAAGAAGCGTTTGGCAATCGCCTGTTCGATTTCGTATGATCCGAAAATACTTCTTCTTGACGAGCCTTGTACCGCACTTGACATAATTTGCAAAGAAAGTATTTATTCATATATTTCAAGTCATTTAAAGAAGGGTGGAACCGTGATCCTCGCGAGCCACGACGTGTACGAGTTATCCCTTTGTGACGACTTGTATTTGCTTAAAAACGGAGTATTAAAATATTACAGTGGAGAAAGAGAGTTAGATTCTCTTGTAAAAGCGCTTGCCGATGAATAATTTCTTTAGGTACTTACGATTTTGGCTTTTAAAGGCTTTCAAGCTTTATCCCGTAATAATTATTTTTACTTTACTTCTTGCTCTCGGGGCAGGTCTGATACTTGGTAATATTCTTATAGGAAGATCCGAAAGCGAAGAAAACACTAAGTTTCAGATAGGCCTTGTCGGTGACACCTCTGATTCTTATCTTGGAATCGGAGTTTTTGCGGTTACAAATCTAGATATATCGAAGGATTATGCTGAGTTTGTTGAAATGACCGAAGATGAAGCAATAAGTAAGCTTAAGTCTAACGAAATACTTGGATACGTAAGCATACCGGACGGTTTTATCGAGTCGGTTCTTTACGGAGACAACGCAGATATAAAATTTATTACTGGTAAAAAGCCTGCGATCCTAGGTACTCTTCTGATAGAAGAGATATGTACCGTAGTTTCCGATCTGGTCGTCGGGGCACAAAACGGTATATACGGTTATTCGGATTTTCTCGGAGAGCTTACGCCTGCGGAGAGGTCTAAGTTAATAGATAAAATAAACGTTGAATATTTATCCTGTGTATTTGACCGCGATTCAGCCTATGAAATTAACGAGCTCGGTTATGCGGAGAGTCTTTCGTTCGAATTGTACTATATATCTGCTTTTGTTACTCTGCTTATTCTTTTATGGGGAATTTGTTGCGCAGTACTTATGATCAAAAATTCATACTCACTTTCACGTTCTCTGTTTTTAGAGGGCAGGGGAGTAGTTTCTCAAATTTTCGGGGAATTTATATCTTTCGTTTTAATTATTTTTATAAATGTACAACTTGTTCTTTTGGCTTTGGGTATCGTCATAGAAGTATGCGGTTTTGATTTAAGTTCTGTCCCTGCGTTCGAGTCATTAGCGTTATGCCTGAGTTTTGGAATTCGTTTAATTCCTGTTATTTTAGTGCTTTGTTCGATGCAACTGTTTCTATACGAAGTTTCCAATGGAGTCATCGGCTCGATCGTACTTCAGGTACTTGCGGTTATTCTGTTTTCGTACCTATCAGGCTTCTCTTTCCCGATTCACAGCTTACCTACTGCCATACAGAATATATCCGCTTTTCTTCCGACTACGGCCGCGTTTAACTTTGTTTCTTCTATCTTCGCCGAAAGTCTTTCGGTAACGTCCGTGTTTACGGTTATGCTTTGGATAATTGCTTTTGTCGGCGCAACGGTTTTTGTGCGCAACTGCAAGATAAGGAGCGAGCGGTATGATTAAAACGATATTTATAAGATACTTTCTGCTATGCAAGCGTCTTTTAAAGAGGGCAAGCTTCGTTTTTATGCTTCTGCTGATTCCTGCTTTTTCCTTTATTACAAGCATAGCGTCATCCGAAGATACGGGATTTGTTCGAATCGCAGTTTCCTGTGAAGATACGACGGACGATATCGCAATATCTTTTATAGATAAGTTGCAGCGCGGTTCCAATTTTTTAGTTTTTAAAGAATATGAATCGGTCGAATCTGCGATCGATGCGGTATCAAGCGCTAAAGTTGATACCGCGTGGATTTTTCCGAAGGATATGAAAGATAGGATAGCGGATTTTGCCGACGGAAGGAAAACTTCACTTGCAAAGATATACGTTTCGGAAGATAGTATGCCGGTAAAGGCTTCGAGAGAGAAGCTTTTCGGCGCATTATATAGTAACATTTCTTATGAAATTTATAGAAATTACGTAAACGACCTTGGACTTCCTGCGGATAGAGTTACCGACGAAAAGCTTGCCGAGTCCTATGAAATTTTATCAACAGATAACGGCATTATATCTTTTGAGTACTTGGATTCAACTACCGTCGATCTCGATAGCTATAATTATACTACTGCGCCTATGCGCGGCCTGCTGGTGACCGTTATGCTTCTTTGCGGTATGGCTGCAACTCTTTTCTTTTTAGAAGATGAACAACGTCACGCATTTGCCAATATGCCGTCGGGCGCCCGATATCTTATGTTTTACGGCAATAATCTCGCTGCCGTTTCGATTTCGGCAGTATTCGTTTCTGTAGCGATCGTTCTTTCCGGAAACTATGTCGAACCCATTTGTGAGACCCTATCGATGGTTTTGCTTGTTCTTATGACGACAGGGTTTACGGTGCTCTGCGGATGTGTTGTAAGATCGCGAAAGATAATAGGGATAATGATACCCTCTCTTATCGTTTTCTCCTTGGCTCTTTGTCCCGTTTTCTTTAGTTTTGTCGTCTGCGAACCGATACAGATGTTAATTCCTGCATATTTGTATTTATACAGCATTTCGGATCCGACGTCGTACCTTTTACCAATGATGTTATATATACCGATCACCGCACTTCTTGGATTTACGACGTTTAAGCTTGAAAAGAGATAAAAAATAAGACACCTGACGTCAGGTGTCTTATTCTATATAAGCGTTAAAATCGAGTAGGAGGCTGACCATTAGTTGACCAGCCGACCTCTCACACCACCGTGCGTACCGTTCGGTACACGGCGGTTCAATCATATTAAGTGCATAGACTTGTACGCTTCGGATATGTCATAATATCCGCGGCGTGCAA
>CASFDQ010000068.1 GCA_949293385.1 uncultured bacterium
ACACCAAGTTTACCACCGTCGGCAAGGCCGGAACCAAGACGGTTACCTGCTCGGTCAAGTACGTAAACGGTGTTAAGGTCGAAACCTCCGTTTTAAGAGAAGAGATCACCGAATACGCCGTCGACAGCAAAACGGTCTACGGCACCAAGGCTCCTCAGCACACCTCTTCGGGTATCGTTGCGGCATCTAGCGTTGCCTGCATTTCGAAGCTTAAGGCTCCCGCTAACCTTTTACTCGACAAAAACGGAGCTCCCGTAAAATATTCCTCTAAGGTAACCCTTCGCGCCACCGCCTACACCCACACCGGTAATAAGACCTCTACCGGCGTATGGCCCAAGCCCGGCTACGTTGCGGTCGATCCTAAGGAGATCCCCTACGGAACCAAGATGTATATCGTATCCTCCGACGGAAAATACGTTTACGGATACGCTATCGCGGCCGACACCGGCGGATTTATCTACGGAAACCGCGCCGATATGGACCTCTTCCTCGACAGCGAGGCCGAATGTGTTAAATTCGGAAGAAGAAATATTACGGTATATTTCCTTGAAGACTAATTTTAATCCCCCATCGGTACTGATGGGGGATTCTTTTACGTTTATACGTCGTAGACCTGAGTCCAGGCTTTTTTGCCATTTTTATCGGTTACGGTTATACGGAACCAAGAATCGGCCTCGGTAAGCTTAAATTCGGCGTAATTTACCGTTTCGCCGCGAGCGGCGTATTTTCGGTCGGCACGGCGGCCGCTCGTTATCAGGTTAGCGCAGACGCAGTCGGAAAATTCGATCTTAGCGACGCCGTCCTCCAGAATAAGAGACCTTATCTCGGGACCCGAGGAGGCGTAGAAATCGCCTACCCTCAGAGAATGCATAATATCCTTATAGGTAAGGCGCGGGGCCGCTATCTGAACCCAGCCGCCCCAGGCGTCGTAGCCGTGATCCTCACGGTAGCCGTGAGCATCGTCGGCGGCGGTACAGAAAATAGGCTTGCCCGCTCTCCAGAAATCGTCCAAAACCTGCTCGTCGTAAAAGCCGTAGACATTTGCGCAGGCATGGTTATAGATCTCAACCGCAAAAAATCCGTCGTAGTTAAGATAATCGGTGGCATTTTCCAGCGACCAGGTAGGATGATTATAGGAAACGATAAAGCCCTTTTCCTTTGCGATAGCCACCATTTCGTTTATTCCCTCGGGGGAATATACCCGCTGGTACTCCCCTTCGTGCCGTATAAGGTCACGGTTAAGATCGTTTACATAATGATCGTAGACCGAGTTATAGCAGGGGGTAACGGTGTTTTCGGGGTCTAACGCGTAGAAGTTAAGGTGAGCTACCCTCATCTGATGATTTTTAAGGGTCGACTGCTCAGGGAATTCCTTTACGGCAACCTCGCAGGAGGTAATTGCAAGAAAATTTTCGTCGTTTAGATGAGAATTGTCGATAAGGTGCTCATGATCGGTGAAGGCGACTACCGAATAGCCCCTCTTTTTATACGATTCCTTTATCTCCTCCACCGAAAGGCGGCCGTCGGAATAGGTAGAATGAGTATGCAGATTAGCCTTATAAAAGTTTTTCTCTTTATCTATTAAAACACGCTTCATTTTAAATATCCTTTTCAAAAGAAAATCGGCCGCAGAAAGCGGCCGCGCAAAAAACTAAGCTTAGTCTTCGTTAGGTTCGGTTAGGTCGACCCCTGCGATATTGACGTTTACCTTGGTAACGGCGTTGGAGGTCATACTCTGAACCTTATCCTTAACGCTCAGCTGAACGGCCTCGCCGACCTGCTTCGCGTTGGCGGTTTTGGAGATAGTGATATAGAGGTTGATCACAACGGCGCCGTTCTTGATCTCGGCATGAACCGGCTTAAAGACCGAGCGTCTGGCGATAACGTTTCTTATATCGACGGTTTTAGCCGCCATAGCAGCAACTCCGGGAACCTCAAGAGTAGCCATAGCCGCCATGCTTTCTATTACTTCTAGGTTGATGGAAAGTCCGCTTCTTCCTGCCATTTAAGTACCTCCGTAAAAATAAGTTATGCTTTTAGATTATTATACCACAAATTTTAAAAAGGTAAAGAGTTTTTTGCTATTTATTTATCGGAGCTTATTATCTTTATCTGCGGCAGGGCAAAATCGGTCTGAGCAATTACGGCGTCCTGAATTTTTACAGTTGCCGCCGAGTCGATGGGACCCTCCACTATTACGTTGACATCCTCGTCGCCGATAACCGCCAAGACGCTGCCGAAGCCCTTAGCCTTAAGAAGGGTCTCTATTGCCGACTCCTTTTCGACCGCCGCGGCAAGCCGCTCGGTCTTTTCGGCAAGCTCCGCCTTCTGCTCGTCGGTCAGCTTATCGCTTTTAAGACCCTCCTCGATAATGGAAAGAGCTTCGTCTCTGGCCTCTGCACGTTGTTTCCTGAGTTCCTTAAAATAGTCCGATTCCTTGCTCTCGCTGCTTACCGAGGCGTTTACAAACTCGGCCTGACCGAGATATTTCGAGGTTTCGTCCTTTTCCTTATTTGCCGAGGCGGTAGTATAGTTCATATTAAGCCAGATAGCGCCCGCCAGAGCCGCGATCATAACGGCTAAAGCGACCTTTCCTTTTTTCGTTTTTTTATTACCCTTCACAGGTATCAGCCTCCCTTACTCCCTATATGTATTTTTCGTGAGCTTATGTCCAGCGCCGCAGTTACGGCGCTTTTTATTTTTTCGGCAGTTTCCTCACTGCCGTAGCTGCAGATTATGCTTACCCCCCGAACCCCCGGCATATAGGAGGTTACTACGAGAGGCACCTCTCCCCCCGAGGAGTCCTCGACGGTTATATATTTATGCTCGCTTTCCTTGCTCGTAGCGCCGCCGTCCTCTTTATTGTTTTGCTTTATTTCCTCGGCGTATTTATACACGGGACCGCTGTCCAGTGTCAGCGTCACCACTGCATCGCTGTCGCCGCATATAGCCTCGACCGTCCTTTTTATATCGGCCTTAAGCTCTTCTACGTACAGAAGGACCGAAAACTCATCCTCATCGGTTTTCTCGGGCGTTTCTTTTCTTTCTCCGATAAAGGAGGAAAGAAATATCAGCAGTATTCCGACTATTCCGACGATAAAAAGTATTCGGGCAAAGCTTTTATTTTTCATCAGCTCCGATATTTTTTCCTTCATCCGAAGATCACCCTGCAGTCGATCCCCAAAGCACCAAGCACCGCCATCACCCCTTCCTCGTCGTCGGCACCGAACACGGTTATCTCAGTAATTATTATGTTGCCGTCACCGTTTTTAGTAGCCTTTGCCGAAATTTCTCCGAATTTAACCGAGTTTTTTCTAAGTATCTCGGCCAAAAGATACTCGGCTCCCTGCTCGGACAGGGAAATTCCGTCGGAGGATGTGGGCTCGGCGGGATCGGGCAGACTAAAGCTTATATCGGTATCCTTAAAGCAGGAGATAAGAGCGCAGATAAAAACTATTCCGATTATATATTTTCCGCTTTTTATAAGGCTTTTTCCCCGAAGGAGACCTGCCGCCGCAGAAAACACCGAAACGGCGCAAAAGGCTAGGGCTATCTCTCTTATTTTATCCATTTCCGCCCCCCGCAACTACCGCCAGCGAGATTATAAAAAGGGCGGCGGTAAAAAGCAGTATTCCCAGAAGGACCGCGAGAACGCTATCGGCTGAGGTTAGTATATCAATTCGGTTTTTAACCCCCAAAGCCTCGGCCGTTACGGTCAAAGCGTAAATGACGAGTCTCCATATTATAAGCTCTATCAAAACGGGAAGTACCGTTACGGCTACACAGACGGCACCGAACATTCCGAAGGAGGTCTTAAGAAGATTCAGCGATCCCAGCAGGGTCGTCAGCGACTCCGAAAGGGCTCCGCCCGCAACGGGGACGAAGGACCCTATCATAAATTTTGCGGTCTTTACCCCGAGGCCGTCGGCGGCTCGGTTTACGCCGGTCTGTACCGAAAGAATACCTATAAAAAGGGTAAGTATCAGAGACAAACTCCACATCGCCGTCTTTTTCATTCCGTCGCCGAGACGGCTCAGCCCTCCTATGGGAGACACCGAGCCCGCCAGCCCCACCCCCAAGTAGCAGTCCATAAGGGGCAATACCAGGAAGGAAGCAATATTCGATACTGCCGATGCGGCCGACAGAAGCATAAAGCTCATACCCGAGGCCGTCAGTCCCTTTCCCGATGCGGTCAGTATCCCCGCAAAGACGGGAATAAAGCCGGTCATCAGGGTAGTTATTCCTTTAATGGCTGAGCCGCATACCGAGATAAAGGAAACAAGAGGAGATATCAGGATTGCGGCCGACACAAGGGCGAAAACGTAGGATACGGTATCCTCATGAAGCCTCATTCCCTCGAAAGTGCCTGCCGCCGCGGTCACAAGTAAAAAAGCAAGCATCGTAAAGCCTGCCTTTAAGGGGCCCTTCGCGCCGTTTTTAAAGAAGGAGAGTATATTTGAAAAGACGCTTTCTGCGCCGAGGTTATTTACCCATTCGGGATCGCTCGGGTCTATTTCCATATCCTCTAAAATTTCGGACGCATCGTCGCTTAAAAAGTCTTTTATATCCCCTGCTCCGCTTGCGTCGAACTGCTCCGAGTAGAGGCCTTCGGCCCTTACGGGAAGCGCAAAGACGAACATAAAAAGCAGTATTAAAATAAGTTTTTTCATATCATTTTATAAGCTCCGCCGCAGTACAGAGTATCTGCTCCAAAAGAGGGAGCGAGATTATAAACACGGCACATCTTCCCGCAAGCTCGGCACGGGAGGCAAGGGCCTGCTGACCCGCGTCACGGCAGGTATCGGAGATAAAGCCCGTTATAAGGCAGATCCCCAAAGCCTTCAAAATTACGGTAAAATATTTAGTATCGAGACCCGCTTCTTCTACGATATTTCTGAGGGTAAAAAAGGAGTCGGTAAGTATTCCGAGGAGATATAAAAACACCCCTATACCCGCCGCTATGCTTACGAAGAAGGCGTATTCACCCTTATATCTCGTCAGCATTATTGCGGCGGCCGAGGCCACGATTATTGCTCCTAAAAGTGAGGTCAGTTCCATTATCTACAGGCCGAAAACCGATTTGACGGTCGAGAAAAGGTCGGCTATCATATTAACCACCATAAGCAGCACCACCACAAGTCCCGTAAGGGTCGTAAGCATTGCCTGCTCCTCCCTTCCCGAACGAACAAGGACCTGATTTAAAACGGTTACTATTATTCCTATGGCCGCCACCTTGAATATAAGATCTACGTCCATTTTACCACCTATACAAGCATTACTGCGATAAAAAGGCCCGAAAATATCCCCAGTTTTCCGTACAGTCCCGACTTTTCCTTTGCCTGCTCGGCGGCCGAGGTCTCCTGTCTTAAAAAAAGGTCGGAATATACCCTGCACCGCTCGCACTGCGACTCGGTATCGCCGAGGCCCAGACCCTCAAGAAACTCGGACAAAAGCTTTTTATCGTTCTTCAGAAGGTAGTCGGCCTCAAAGCTCGGGGTAAGGCTTTCGTAGGTTATTCCCGCCCTGTCTCCGATCTCGGAAATAATATCCCCTATTTCGGAGCCTGTGCGGATACGGCCGGAAAGCTCTCCTATAAAGAGGCGTATCGCCGAAAGCCTTGACCGTCTTTCCTTAAGCCGCCAGCCGAAATACATTCCCATTCCCCAGCAGGAAAGTATCAAAGCCGCTATTCCGATGCCCTTAAGCAATAATACCCTCCTCCATTCCTTTCAAAGCCAAAAAGCCGCCTCCGGGAGTTCTTTCCAAAAGCACGGCGTTTTCTATAGCTCCCCCGAGAAGACCTTTTATGACCGAGCGCCGCTGAAGGTCGGAAAGGCTTTCGGCGTGGGCAGTGGTCAGTATTGCTACACCTGCGAAAAAGCTTTCTTTTATAAGCTCCAGCTCTCTTCCGTTTCCTACCTCGTCGAAGGCTATGTACTGCGGAAACATCGTCCGAAGGGCAATTTCCGCACCCTCAGCCTTAGAACACCCGACGATAACGTCGGTATTTACTCCCACGTCCAGCCCGTCACCGCATATTTCACCCCTCGTATCTACAAGGCAGACCCGTTTACCCATATCCGAAATCTGACGTACAAGGTCGCGGAGCAGGGTGGTTTTTCCACTTCCCGGAGGTCCCGCTATAAGCAGACCCTTTTCGCAAAGGGGTAAAAGCTTATCGGCACAGCCCTTTATTTCGCGGGCAATTCGGATATTTACCGAGGTAACGTCGAGGCCGCCGCCCGAAAAGCTTCCGCAGACCCCTGCTCTGCAGCCCTTACGCATAGAAAGATAGCCCTTTTTAAGCTCCTTTGTATGGGCGTAGATCGAGCGGTCGGTTATTCGGAGAATTACCTCCTTAAGCTCATTTTTTGAAATCACGAGCGGATTTTTCGGCATAAGGGTAGAGGCCACCGCATCAGACGATATATAAAACACTTTTGAGGCGGTAAGGCAGACGGGGCGGTCCCGCCTAAGCCTTATTTCGAAGGTCTCGTTTTTAAGGAATTCGGGAAGCCTGCTCAGGACCGCAGAAATTCTTTCGGGAAGGGCGTATAAAACGCAGGAAAATCTGTCCTTCTTTACGTCGTTCATTTTCATCACCTGAAACATTTTATGTACAGGCTATGCTTTTTAGAACGCAAAAACGAAGTGGCACCTAACAAAAAACGACCACCGCAAGGTGGTCGTTTTTATCAGTCTTCGTCTTCCTCTTCAGGCATATCCCAGTTATGCCAGATCTCCTGAACGTCGTCGTTATCCTCAAGCATTTCGATAAGCTTTTCCATATTCTTTATAGCGTCCTCGTCCTCGAGAGCGGTCATGGTCTGCGGAACGTAGGCGACCTCTGCGGATTCGAAGGTATAGCCCTTCTCCTCTAAAGCGTCGCGAACGGCACCAAGCTCGTTAGGATCGGTAGAAATCTCGAAAACGTCGCCGTCGAAATTAAAGTCTTCGGCGCCCGCATCAAGAGCATCCTCCATAACGGTATCCTCGTCTCTTCCCTCGGCTTCGATAACTATCTGACCCTTTCGGTCAAACATAAACATAACCGAGCCCGACTGACCGAGGTTTCCGCCGTATTTGTCGAAATAGTGACGCATTTCGCCTGCGGTACGGTTACGGTTATCGGTCAAGACCTCTACGATAACGGCGATGCCGCTCGGTCCGTAGCCCTCGTACACAAGCTCCTCATAGTTGTTGGCGGAGGTGTCGCCTGCGGCCTTTTTGATTATACGCTCGATATTATCGTTAGGGACGTTTGCGGCCTTGGCCTTAGCGATAGCGTCCTTAAGCTTACTGTTTTCCTGCGGATTGGGGCCGCCGGTCTTAACGATCACCGAAATTTCGCGGCCGATCTTGGTAAAGATCTTGGCTTTAGCGGCGTCGGTCTTTTCCTTTTTGCGCTTGATATTATTCCATTTAGAATGTCCTGACATAAAGATTCTCCTTATATGTTTCTTAACCTTATTATTTTATCACAAATCTTCGCCTTCGGCAAGAGCTTTTTCACAAATCAGCTCGATATCGCGAAAATCTTTTATCTCACCGCACATTTTTCGAAGCTTCGCGGCGTTTTTTACCCCCTTCATATACCAGGCGGCGTGCTTTCTTGCCTCTAAAAGCACGGTTATATCCGACTTATATTTTTTCATAAGGGAAAGCTGCTCCATTAAAATTTCGAGCCGTTTTTCAAGCGGCGGGTCGGGCAGTACCGTTCCGTCCTTTAAATAGGCGTTTATTTTATCAAAGACCCAGGGGGTACCGTTTGCGGCGCGGCCGACCATAACGAAATCGCAGTCGGTATATTCATACATATATTTGGCCGAAGGGCCGTCCACCACGTCACCGTTTCCTATAACGGGAATTTTTACCGCCTTTTTAACCTCTTTTATTATATCTAAATTAACCGGCGGCGCATACATCTGAACCCGAGTTCTGCCGTGAACGGTTATGGCGGAGGCGCCTGAGGCTTCGCAAATTTTGGCCACCTCTACGGCGTTTATGCTATCGCCGTCCCAGCCTGCGCGAATTTTTACCGTAACGGGAAGTTTCACCGATTCTGCCACGGATTTTACGACCCTTCCCGCAAGCTCAGGGTCTTTAAGCAGGGAGCTTCCGCCGCCGTTATTCGCAACTTTTGGCGCAGGGCAACCCATATTTATGTCTATAAAATCGGGGGCATATTCCTCGGCGACGCGGGCGGCCTGACCCATAATTTCGGGCTCGTTTCCGAAAAGCTGACTTCCGAAAATTCCCGCCTCACCCTTTTCCAAAAAAACGCGGGATTTTTTATCGCCTAAGGTTATAGCCTTGGCGCTCGTCAGCTCGCCTACCGAGTAGGCGGCGCCGTATTTTTCACATATTTCTCTCATAGCCCTGTCGGCTACCCCTGCCATAGGGGCGAGAGCGGCATATCCGTTAATTACTGAATTTCCGATCTTCATAACGGGATAATTATATATTAAAACAAATTTATTGTCAAATGTTAAAAATATGATGACAAAACGGTATTTATTTGTTATAATAATATAAATATATTTATTATGGGGTTTTATTTCTTATGAAACTGCTTGCAATTGACGGAAACAGTATTATAAACCGAGCCTTTTACGGTATCAAGCTTCTTACCACCAAGGACGGAAAATATACCAACGCCGTTTACGGATTTATAAATATCTTAAACCGACTTAAGGAGGCTGAGCAGCCCGACGGTATCGCCGTGGCCTTCGACCTTAAAAAGCCCACCTTCCGTCACCTTAAATATGCCGAATATAAGGCAGGTCGTCACGCTACTCCCCCCGAGCTTTTGGAGCAGTTTGCCCCCCTTAAGGAGTGGCTTTCGGCTATGGGCTACTCGGTAATAGAATGTGAGGGCTTCGAGGCCGACGATATTTTAGGCACATTAGCCAAGGCCTGCGAAGACAGCGGCAACGAATGTGTCGTGGCGACGGGAGACAAGGACTCTCTTCAGCTTATAAGCGATAAGGTTCGGGTCGTTCTTTCGGCCACCCGTATGGGAGGACCCGAAATTATAAACTACGACAAGGCCGCCCTTTTCGAGAAATACGGTCTTACCCCTTCTCAGATGATAGAGCTCAAGGCTCTTATGGGCGACTCGTCGGATAACATTCCCGGTGTTGCGGGAATTGGCGAAAAGACGGCCACCGACCTTATTTCCCGTTTCGGAGATATCGATTATATCTACGAGCATTTAGAGGAGCTCGATATAAAGGCGGGAGTAAGGGCCAAATTAGAGGTCGGAAAAGAGTCGGCCTTCTTCAGCCGATGGCTGGGTACCATAAGCCGCGAGGCTCCTATCGATATAAACCCCGAAAGCTATCTTACGAAGGCTATGGATACCGCCAAGGTCGCTTCTGTTATGACCGAGCTTGAATTCTTCAAGCTTATGGAAAAAATGGGCATTTCTCCCGTCGCGGTAAAAAAGACCGAAAAGATAGTTTGTGAAAAGGTTACCCTTGTGTCGGCCGAGGAGCTTCTTAAAAGTCTCGGTAAAAGGGTCGAACTAGTCAGGGTCGGAGAGAGCTTCGGCGCATATTCAAACTGCCTTTGTGCCGAGATAAGCGAGGCTCAGGCCTTAGAGCTTTTGGCATCAGACACCGAAAAAAGTCTTTACGACGCTAAATGGTTTTATAAATTCGCGGTAAAAAACGGTATAGAGCCTAAAAGCTTCGTTTTCGATACCATGCTTGCCGCCTACGTCTGCAACCCCTCCTCCAGCTCCTACGAGCTCGACCGTCTTTCGGCCGAATACGGAGCAGAGGTCTCCGCAGACATAGAAAACGAGGCCGCAAAGGCCGCCGCGGCAAACTACGCGGTTGCCGCCGCTTTAAGAAAAGAACTCGAAAAGACCGAGCAGGACAGGCTCTATTTCGATATCGAGCTTCCCCTTGCGACGGTACTCGGAGATATGGAGCTTCGCGGCGTTCTTATCGACGCTAACGCTCTTAAAATTCACGGAGAAGAGCTTGGCAGACGGATAGCCGAGCTTGAAAAAGAAATATACGAGCTTATCGGCTATGAGTTTAACCTCAATTCGCCCAAGCAGCTCGGAGTCGCCCTTTTTGAGCATTTGGGCCTTCCCGCAAAGAAAAAGACCAAAAGCGGATATTCTACAAACGCAGAGGTCTTAGAGGAGCTAAGAGACGCTCATCCTGCGATTGGAATGATCTTAAAATACAGAGGGCTTTCTAAGCTTAAGTCGACCTACTGCGACTCCCTTTTGGAGACGGTCGCCGAGGACGGAAGAATTCATTCCACCTTTAATCAGACCGAAACGAGAACGGGAAGAATAAGCTCCTTAGAGCCTAATCTTCAGAATATCCCAGTTAAAACCGATGAAGGAAAGATCTTCAGAAAATTCTTCATTTCGGAAAAAGGCTACACCTTTGTTGACGCCGACTATTCGCAGATAGAGCTTCGCGTACTTGCACACATGGCCGACGATACGGCAATGTGTGAGGCCTTTAACTCGGGCGCCGATATTCATACCTCTACCGCGGCGCAGGTATTCGGTATGCCGATAGATATGGTAACTCCCCTTATGAGAAGCCGCGCAAAGGCGGTAAACTTCGGTATAGTTTACGGTATCGGCGCATTTTCTCTTGCCAAGGATATCGGAGTAAGCAACCGCGAAGCAAGAGAGTATATTGAAAACTATCTGAAAACCTTCAGGGGCGTTGACCGCTTTATGACCGAAGGAATAGAGAAAGCAAAGGAACAAGGTTTCGTCACCACCGTTTTCGGAAGACGGCGCTATCTGCCCGAGCTTTCCTCCTCAAATCATATACTTCGTTCCTTCGGGGAACGGGTCGCCCGTAACGCGCCTATTCAGGGCACGGCGGCCGATATTATAAAGATCGCCATGGTAAACGTTTTCGATCGCCTTAAAAAGGAAGCTCTCGACGCAAGACTTATTCTTCAGGTACACGACGAGCTTATTATCGAGGCGGCCGAAAAGGACACCGAAAAGGCGGCGGCGATACTGAAGGAAGAAATGGAAAACGCCGTAAAAATGAAGGTCGCCCTTACCGCCGACGTAAATACGGGTAAGAGCTGGTACGAGGCAAAAGGCTGATGAAAAAGATAGTTTTTGTTTGCACGGGTAACACCTGCCGCTCCCCTATGGCGGAGGGTTACTTAAAATCGATAAAGGATAAGGGCTACGAGATAATAAGCCGAGGTCTTTCGGCCGACGGAAGCCCCGCCGCCACTCACAGCGTAAACGCAATGCTGGAAAAGGGTATCGATATCACGGGACATATATCCCGTCAGATGACCTACGAGGACGCCGAAAAGGCCGACGTTATCGTCTGTATGTCGGCCTCCCACGCCGACGTCCTGGAGGCCCTCGGCATCGACAAGCTTAAAATTTTCGTTCTCGGAATAAACGACCCCTTCGGCGGCGATATGGACACCTACCGCGCCTGCCGTGACGAGATATTCGGGGCGATAGACGAATTTATTGAAGACGGGACCTTATGATAAGAGAGTATAAAAAGGGCGACGAGATCGCCATTGCCTCCATTGAAGAGGAATGCTTTTCCCTACCCTGGAGCAGTCAGGGAATAATCGATGCCCTATGGGAGGGTGCCCGCTTCCTTGTTTTTGAAGAAGCGGGAGAGATCCTCGGCTATATTGGAATACGTTTTATTTTGGACGAAGGCTATATATATAACGTTGCCGTTAAAAAGGAGCACCGCAGACGGGGCATCGCGCAGGCTCTGCTCGAAAAGATCGACGAGCTGGCCGATCGGCTTGAGCTCTCCTTCGTTTCCCTTGAGGTCCGCGAGTCCAATACGGCCGCCGTATCTTTATACGAAAAAATGGGCTACGAAAAGGCCGGCGTAAGGCCGAATTTTTATGAATTCCCCCGCGAAAACGCTATAATTATGACAAAAAGAAGGTAGTAGATTGCTTATCCTCGCAATAGAGTCCTCCTGCGATGAGACCGCCGCGGCGGTAACCGAAGGAAGACGGGTCTTATCCTCGGTGATAAATACCCAGATCGAAGAACATAAAAAATACGGCGGAGTTGTTCCCGAAATAGCCTCGAGACGTCACTGTGAAAACATATCGCAGGTCGTAAAAAAGGCTTTGGACGACGCGGGAAAAACCTTTAGCGATATCGACGCGGTTGCGGTGACCTTTGCCCCCGGTCTTATAGGTGCCCTTCTCGTCGGAGTAAACTACGCAAAGGGGCTGGCACTGAGCCTCGGAGTACCCCTTATTCCGGTTCATCATCTGCGAAGTCACATTGCTGCCAACTATATAGATAACGAGGAATTAAAGCCTCCCTTTATGTGCCTTACGGTTTCGGGCGGAAATTCCATTTTGACCGAGGTTAAGGACTATACCGATTTTGATATGATCGGCGGAACAAGGGACGACGCAGCAGGCGAATGCTTCGACAAGTCGGCAAGAGCCATGGGCCTTCCCTACCCCGGAGGCGTAAACCTCGATAAGATCGCCACCGAGGCCGACTTTAAAAAATATCCCCTACCCCGCCCGAAGGTCGAGGGAAGCGCTTACGACTTTTCCTTCTCGGGACTTAAGACGGCGGTTATAAATACCCTTCATAACGCGGCGCAAAAGGGAGAAGAGGTCGACATCCCCGTCCTTGCGGCCGCCGTTCGCAAAAGGGTTTGCGATATGCTGATAGAAAACACCCTGCTGGCCCTCTCCGACAGAAAGAGCGACACCTTGGTTCTCGCAGGGGGAGTTTCGGCCAACAGCGAGCTTAGAACAAGGCTCGAGGAAGAATGTAAAAACAGAGGAATAAGATTCTACCGCCCCGAGCTTAAATACTGTGGTGATAACGCGGCGATGGTTGGTGTTCAGGCCTATTTCGAATACCTTTCGGGCAACGTCGGCGACAGCGCACTTAACGCCACCGCAACTCTACCCATTGATTACACAAATAACCTGAAAAGAGGATAATATATGCTGTTTACAAGAGATATTGGTATCGATCTCGGTACCGCAAACACACTGGTCTATCAGAAGGGCAAGGGTATAATCCTTCGCGAGCCCTCGGTCGTTGCCTACGACGTAAGAAACGACGCCGTCCGAGCCGTCGGTACCGAGGCTAAGGAAATGATCGGACGCACCCCCGGCTCTATAGTTGCGGTCCGCCCCTTAAAGCACGGCGTTATCGCCGACTACGACGTTACCGCCGCCATGCTTAAAAGGTTTATAAAAGAGGCCCTTAAGGGTTCGATAATCTCTAAAGTAAGGGTAGTTATCTGCGTACCCGCAGGCGTTACCGAGGTTGAAAGCCGCGCCGTTCACGGAGTTTTAAAGCAGGCAGGCGCTTCGGACGTTGATATTATAGAAGAACCAATGGCAGCCGCCGTCGGCGCAGGTCTTCCCGTTTGGCAGGCCAAGGGCTGTATGATAGCCGATATCGGAGGCGGTACCACCGAGGTTGCGGTCATATCTCTCGGAGACATCGTTACGGCACAGTCGGTAAGAACGGCAGGCGACGATCTGGACGAGGCAATAATCGGATATATCAGAAAAAAATACAATCTTCTCATAGGCGAACGTACCGCCGAACAGATCAAGATAGAGATCGGCTCGGCCCTCCCCTACGAGGACGAAAAGACGGTTGAAATAAAGGGCAGAAACCTCCTCGACGGACTTCCCAAGAATATCGTTATTTCCTCCGAGGAGGTCAGAGAGGCTATGAGCGACACCGTTGCGGTCATTGTCGACACCATTAAGACCACCCTTGAAAAAACTCCTCCCGAGCTTTCGGCCGATATTATCGAAAGCGGAATTACCCTTACGGGCGGCAGTTCTATGCTCAGAGGTCTTGCCGAGCTTATAAGGCAGGAGACCAATATGCCCGTCGCTATCGCCGAAAACCCCATCGATTGCGTCGTAGAGGGAACGGCCAAGAGGCTTGAACCCGGTCACAGATTCGATAATTACGTTTTCCGCAGAGGCAGACATTACAGATAGAGGTGAATTAGTTGCGTTTCTTTCTTCGCAGCAAGCAGTTTAAAAAGGGCCTTGCCACGGTTGCAATAATTTTGGCTCTTTCCCTAACCGCCTGGCTGATCGGCGGTTATATGTCCCCTCAGGCCGGTATTCTCGGCGCAATCGCCGCCCCCTTCCAGAAGTTTGGAAGCTGGATAGCGGGCGGGGTTGAGGATATGGCCGAAAATTTCGACTCGGCGGCGCAGCTTAACGCCGAAAAAAATGCTCTTGAGGAGGAGATCGCCGCCCTCAAAGAGCAGCTGGTCGACTACGAAGAGGCCGTAAATCAGAATAAATTTTACGAGGACTATCTCGATATAAAAGAGGCTAACGAGGACTTTAAGTTCTGCCCCGCTCTCATTACCTCCACCGATCCCGACGACGATTTCGGCGGCTTTACGGTTGACGCGGGTACCCTTTCGGGAGTAAAGCTTTACGATCCCGTGATTACCGACAAGGGACTGGTAGGCTACGTTACCGAGGTCGGCGCCACCACCTCTAAGGTCACCACGATCTTAAGTCCCTCCCTTACCTGCGGTGCCTACGATTCACGTACCTCCGATTCGGGAGCTGTCTCGGGAAGCTACGAGCTTGCGGTAAAGGGTCAGACGAGGTTTTATAATCTTCCCCGTACCTGCTCGGTGGCTATAGGAGATCTTATCGTTACCTCGGGAAGCGGACTCTTCCCGGATAAGATAATTATCGGCTCGGTCTCCAATATCAGCAGCGACCCTCTTTCCTCCTCTCTTTACGCTACCGTTACCCCCACCGTCGATTTCGGTTCCCTTAAAATGGTTATGATAGTTACCGAATTCGCGGGTCAGGGCAACGCGCTTACGGGAGAATAGACTATGAGTAAAGCAAGAGCATTCCTTGCGGCGGCAGCAAACGCCCTTTTAATATTTATAATATTCGTCCTAAGATACAGCTGCGGCGTGACCCTCGGCATAGGACAGGCCGTACCCGTAATTCTTGTTCCTTTGGTCATTTCCTGCGCTATATTCTACGGAGAGAACGCCGCTATGCTTGCGGGTGTCTTCGCGGGAGTTTTAATGGATAGCTCGGCGGCCTCGGGTTCATGGTTCAATACCCTCTTTCTGACCCTCGGCGGTCTCGTTTGCGCCTTTTTATCCGCCCGCGTACTTAACCGAAACTTTAAGGCGGCTATCTGTCTTTCGGTCGGCTTTTCCTTTGGATATTTCTTCATAAAGTATCTTATATTTTTCGTTTTCAAAGGAATTCCCGTAAGCTACGACTACTTTTTACTCGATCTCGTTCCATCGGCAGTTTATACCGCCGTTTGGCTTATACCCTTTTACTTTTTACAGAAAAAGCTTTCTGATTCATAAACTAAGGAGAACTGAAATTGCCCTTTAAGAAAAAACCACGAAGACGGCTTTCGGCTTTATCGGTAATAATGGCTTTGGTGCTCGTTTTCTATTCGACGCAGCTCTTTTCCCTTCAGGTATCAAACGCCGATACCTATATCGCTCAGGCGCAGGGTATCTCTTACCGAAAGGCCGTTATCAAGGCACAACGCGGAGAGATAATCGACTGTAACGGACGGGAGATAGCCGTTAACCGCGAAGGCTATAATATCGTTTTTAATAAGGCTTATTTCGATATGGAAAAGGCTAACGACATCATACTCCGTCTTACTAAGCTGCTTTCCTCAAAGGATACCGAATGGGCCGATTCGCTCCCCATGGAAAAGACCGCTCCCTACGGCTTTACCGATAACGAAGCCGCGGTAGCTACGCTAAGAAAAAATCTCGGCCTTGCTCACTACGCCACCGCCGCTCACTGTCTCGCCGAAATGACCGAAAGGTACGAGCTGGAATCCTATGACGAGGCGACCCGACGTATTATTATGGGGGTACGCTATACCCTCGAGGCCTACGATTTCTCGGTTTCTAATCCCTTCACCTTTGCCGAGGACGTATCGAGCGAGCTTATGCAGACGGTCTTGGAATCGGGGATCATCCTGAGCGGAGTCACCATAAACGTCGTCCCCTTCCGCGAATACGTAGACGGCACATTAGCCCCCCACCTTATCGGAACGGTCGGTCCTATCTACGCCGACGAATGGAGCAAGTATAAGGAAAAGGGATATTCCTTCGACGATAAGGTAGGCAAAAGCGGAATAGAGGCCCTTGCCGAGGACAACCTTCACGGAACCGACGGCGAGATAACCTATAAGATAGACGCTAAGGGAAATATCCTTTCAAGCGAGATAACGAAGCAGCCGATAGCGGGTAAGACCGTCGTTTTAAACCTCGACAAAAAGGTTCAGCTCGCAACCCAGAAAGCCCTTGCCGAAACCATTACCTCCCTTAAAGAAAAAGGCGGAGAGGTCACGGGCGGAGCGGCGGTTATGATGGACGTTCGTACCGGCGGAGTTATCTCCAGCGCAAACTACCCTTCTTATAATCTTGCAACCTATTCGGAGGATTTTAATAAGCTTCTCTCCGACCCGAACAATCCTCTTAACGACCGAGCTTTTCAGGGTATATATCCCCCCGGCTCGACGGTAAAGCCGGCTATTGCGGTTGCCGCGCTCGAACTCGGAAAGCTTGAGCCCGACGAGCATATATTCTGCGCCCGAACCTACTATAAATACCCCGACTACACCCCCTCCTGTATGGGATATCACCGCTCCATCCCCCTTAAGACTGCCCTTTCGAAATCCTGTAACTATTTCTTCTTCGAAATAGGATACCGACTCGGACTTGAAAACATAAACAAGTACTTTAAGCTTTTCGGTCTCGGCACCAAGACGGGGGTAGATATTCACGATTCGGCGGGACTTCTCGTCGAGGACACCACCTACGGTATCGGCGGTAACACCCTTCAGGCCGCTATCGGTCAGATGAACGCCTTCACCCCCCTTCAGCTTGCGGTTTACGTCTCGACCATGGCAAACGAGGGAGTCCGCTATAAGGCCAGCCTTATCGACCGCGTAGTTTCCTACGATATGTCGAAGACCTACCGCGAGACCAAGCCCGAGGTCGTTGAGAAATTCACAATAACCGAATCGGTCATAAAGGCCGTAAAGGAAGGTATGCTTTCGGTTACCGAGGACGGTACGGGAAGCGCCGTGTTTAAAAAATACCCCATACAGATCGGCGGTAAGACGGGCACCTCGCAGGTCACCGACGCGGCTGACCATTCGGTATTTATCGGCTTCGCCCCCTACGACAAGCCCGAGATCGCTATCGCCATCGTCCTTGAACACGGCAAAAAGCAGGCGGCGAATGTTGCAAGACCTATGCTTGATGCGTACTTCTTCGCCGACGAGGTAACGGTGGATACGACCCTGCCCGATACTGTTATTCCCTAACCAAACCATCGGGACCCGAATCAGGTTTTGGAAGAAGAATTTTCCGCTATCCTTCGTCAAAATACTCGTAAATCCGACAGGATTTACTGCGTTTTTTCCTCGCATATCAAAAAATTACATTACTTACAAAACTCTTCGACCTTAAAGGAGCGGT
>CASFDQ010000069.1 GCA_949293385.1 uncultured bacterium
TCCCGAGACCTCTTCCTTCTTATCGTCATCATCGGAAACGGGAGGAGCGGTAAGGGTAGCGGGAGCACGCTGAATGGTTGCTTCTACGGTGTCGTAGCGGTAAAAGCCCGTGTTTCCCGAGGGACCCTTAGCATAGATAAGGGCGAATTCCTTTTCGTCGGCGTTTGCAGAGGTATATGCGGTTATTTCCTTTTCGCCTACGGTAAGAGCCATCTCCGAATAGCCTTCGGGTATCTCGGCAGCGGGGATTATATAGTAGGCGGCACCGCCGACCTCTAAAACGGTAAGCTTCGTGAAGCTTCCGTCGGCATTCTTGATATAGAAGGCGGCGTCGCTTCCGTCGGGCTTAATAAGGTTTAAGAGTATGAGACTGTCGTCGGAAAGGGCGGGTACGGTCTTTCCGTTTAAAGCGTGGTCAACTATCTCGAAGCCTGCAGGAATAGAGTCGGTCGCAAAATTCTCGTTTACGTAGAAGGTCTCGCCGCCCACGGTCACCTCGACCATATCGTTTACGGGATCGTCAATCTCGGTAGATGGGGCGTTTCCGCTTTGATCGAGACGGGTAACGTTTACGGTATAAGACTTAGTCTTTCCGTTTTCGGCGGTTACGATAATAACGCGCTTATTGTAGCCGACCTTCATATCCTTTCCGCCTTCTACCACGTAGGTGGCCTTCTGATCGGCAAGTCCGGGCTGAACCCAAAGCTCGGTCTCCTCGTAAGGAATTGTTACGTTATAAGAGGTAACGTCGGGAGAAAAAGCGGGGGTAAGAGTTCCTGCCGAAACGCCGAGCTTACGAAGGTTTGCGTTCGAGGAGGCCTGCGTCGAAGGGTTGGTTACGGTTACGGTTGCCGAGGCTCCCGTCATCGCCTGCTCGGTGTCGTTTTTGTCGACATAGATAAGCTGCTCCAAAGCAACCTTGGACTTGCCTGCGGCAAGGGTACTGAACTTAACCGTTTCGGTAAGATTTACTTTACCCGCCGACTGTAAAACGATCTTGACCTTTCCATCGGTAAGCAGGTTACAATTATCACCCGATACGAATTTAATTATCTTAGGATCGTAGGTAATATAGCCCTCAAGACCGTACATCGGATCGCCCGAGGCGGTTGAAAAACGGGCCGTTACGGTTATGTTTTCATTTAATGTAACGGTATTTTTGCTGAAAGCTATCGAAGATGAGCCTTTAGCAAAAACGTTTACGGTCAAAAGACTTAAGAGTACACAAACGGTAATGATAATTGCCGTCGACTTTTTCAAAATGCTTTTCATATTATTTCTCCTATTGCTTTATTTCGGTGAGCTCAAGCAGATGCTTCTGTACCCGAGCGAGGTCTAAAATTGACAGCTTTCCGTCACGGTTGGCATCGGCCGCCGTAGACTGATTACCCTTAAGGGTAGTTACCTCAAGCAGATGCTTCTGAACGCGGGCAAGGTCGACTATGCTTATTTTTCCGTCGCCGTTGGTATCGCCGAAAATTATTATACTGTACTTAAGGCGCTGTACGCCCTTATTGTCGTAAATCGCTATCTGATCTCCCGTAGCGATAACGCCGGAGGTCTTTTCCTTACCGTTTGTACCAAACACCTTAGCGGTTCCGTCCTTAACTCCGAAATTCTTTATAAAATCGGAAACGGTGGTGCCGACCTTGATGCCGCTGACGTAGGTGCTGATAGTATATTTACCCGTAACGGTAGGATCGGGTATGATCGGCCCGGTATCGCCTCCGCCCGAATCGCCCGAACCCTCCTCGCGGAATACCGAGATCGTATACTTCGCGGTTTTCTTAGAGGCGGCGGTTACCGTAAGGGTTATGGTGTTCTTTCCTTCTTTAAGGGAGATTTTACCCGCGCCGCTTACCGTAGCCGTGCTTTGAACGGTGGCGGCAACGGTAATTTCCTTCGTAGAGTTCGGCACGATCATTTCGTAGCTGTTTACGTATTTATCGAAGTTATTGACCGATTTTCCGTCGACCTTTAGGGACAGCAGATAGTAGTTATTGGCGCCCTTTTCGGTCGGAAGCTTGGTAGAGTTTACTTCGGGCATCGACTTGAATACGGGGATCGCGAAGGTCAGCGCCGCGTCGGAGCTTACGGTAGAGTAGGCGTTTTTAAGCTTACCAGTTTCCAGATATGCGCCCTGCACGTTGGTCATATACTGATTTATATAATAGGTAGGGGTTATAACGTTAAACTTTTTATAGTAAAGGGTATCCTGACCGCGTTTGACGTAGCCGTTAGCGTAGTGCGCAGCTCCGCCGATTATGGATTTCGCGCGGGTGTTCCAAGGGCGGCCGAGGCTTCCCTCACCTGCCGCGTACATAAGTCCGTAGGTAACGGCATCGTATCCTCCGCTTGCGTAGGCTCTGACGTTAAAGAAGTTATATATACCTTCAAAGCCCTTTATCGTTCCCTTGATGCTGCCGCCGGTACCCTGCGTTCCCTGCTCGATTATAATACTTGCGGCAAGGACGTAGGGACTTACTCCCGACTGCTTAGCCGCCTCCATAATCACATCCGCCCAGGTCTCGTAGGTATCCTCGGGGAATTCCCCCTCCATAAAGGTTCCGTTCAGTATCTTCTGAAGTCCTTCCTTGTTTTGAAGGGAAGGGTTATAGGACTGATCCAAAAACATATATATATAATTTTCGTTAAGAAAATTACGGGGCTCCATATAGTACGCGACCAGATCGGGCTCGCAGGTGACCCAGTTTCCCGAGTCGTAGGCGATATAGTACCCTTTGTCCCAATTATAGGCATCCTTCATCATAGATTTATACGAGTCGGGAGTACTATTAACGTTTTGTATAAGGCTTTTTCCGACCGTACTCTCATTTTTGACCGCATCGGCCCAGGTCATAGACAGATGATCGGCGGTAAAGACCCAGTTAGGATGATTAGCGTGAAGCTCGCGGAGCTTTACCTTATAGCTTTCGGGGAAGCCCTGCTTAGTGAGATTAGTTTCGAAGTCGGCGTCGTAGTCGTATTCCAGAACCGGCTTTATGTTTTTAAGATAGTCGGCGCTGACGTAGCCGTATCCCGTACCGTAGCCTATCTTATACCACCAGTCGTCCGTTTTTTCACTATAGATTTTTTCACTATAGATATTTACCGTCGCGCCGGGCTTAAGGGTACCGAGAACTTTATACGTCATTCCCGGTCCCGCACGGACGTTAAGGGCATCGTCAACGTTGACCGTAGCGGTATAAAGAACCTTTTCTTCGGCGGCATAGGTATTAAAAAACGCACCGTTTATACCCATACCGGTTATAAGCAGTATAACAGAAAGAAATATTGAAATGTATTTCCTAAGCTTATTCATAAAATTTAGCCTTTCTGCCGCAACATACACATATATTATATCAACACACCGAAAGACTGTCAATAGAAAAGGGTCGAATACTCGTATTTTATGTAAACCAAATTAAGGTGATTTTGGCAGGATTTTATCTTAAAAATCTGTAAAACCCTTGACTTTATGAGGGTTTGGTGTTAATATAGCCTCGTATACACATATAATATTTTAATCTTAAGGAGTTGGTTTGTCCGTGGACGACGGGTGTAGTTTAATATCAGAAGGTCGATTGTGTCTCTTAAGAATCGCAAACGAAAACAAAAGTTTTTTTGACCTTATCGCAGAAAATGCCGGAATGCTTGTGGCAATGCTTGCCCTGCTTTTCTTCAGTGCGTTTTTCTCATCGGCCGAAACTTCTATCACGGCCCCAAGCAAGATCAGAATCAAGGCGATGGCCGACGGAAACGTCAAGTCGGCGAAGACCGCCTATAAACTGATGGATAATTTTGAGAAGACCATTACTGCGATACTGGTCGGAAATAACATAGTAAACCTTGCTATGGGTTCTATTTCTACCCTGCTTGCTATGCGTTTAGGCGCCGATCCTATCGTTATGACTATCTGCGTTACCGTTACGGTAATTCTTTTCGGAGAGGTCATACCGAAGGCTCTTGCAAAGGAGATCGGCGAAAAATACACGCTGCTGGTAGCGCCATGGCTTAAGTTTATTTTGGTCATTCTTACCCCCATATCGGCCCTATTTAATCTGATTTCCCGTTTTATCGGTTGGATCTTCGCCAAAGACGCGGAGCCCACCGTTACCGAGGACGACGTTATAGATATTATAGAGGATATGGAGGAAGACGGTGCTCTCGACTCGGATGAAAGCCGTCTTCTTTATTCTGCCTTCGAGTTTTCCGACGTGGCTGTTATGGATATTCTTACCGACAGACGCGATATGGTAGCTATTGATATTGCCTCCCCCGACGAAGAGATCTTAAACACCGTAAAGACCTCCCCCTATTCCCGTATTCCCGTATACAGAGGCGAGCTCGATAACGTCATAGGTATCCTTCGTATACGCGAGTATTTGGAGAGCTATCTTTTAGGTCATTCTCCCGACCTTAAGACCCTCCTTGATTCTCCCCTTTTCGTTACCCCCGAAACCAAGATCGACGAGCTTCTTGCCGATATGAAAAAGATTCGAAAGCCTCTTGCTCTCGTTAAGACCCGTTCGGGACGGGTCATAGGCCTCGTTACTATGGAGGATATGCTTGAGGAGCTTGTGGGCGAGATCTGGGACGAGAACGATAAGGTCGAAGACAAGTTTATGGAACTCGGCGACGATACCTTCGAGGTCAGCGCCGACCTTTCGGTCGTTTCGGCCTTCGAAATGATGGATTACGACGATTACGACCGCGACGAATGTGGGCATTATACCCTTAGAAAATGGGTAGGCCGAATGCTTGCGAAGGTTCCCTCGGTCGGTTCACAGTTCACCTACCGCCGCCTTGAGGTCACGGCCTCCAAGGTCTTCAGAGGAAGGCTTTTCTCCCTTACGTTTAAAATAAATCCTCCCCTTCCCGAGGAAGAAACGGAGGATAAGCAGTAATGACTACACAGATAATTATTATTCTTATCTGCCTTATAGGTTCGGCCTTCTTCTCCTCCTGCGAGACGGCCTACAACCTTGCAAACGAATCTCAGCTTGAGAAAAAGGCAGAATCGGGCTTCATAAACAAGCTCGCTTATAAGATCAGTCAGAATTACAATTTTGCTCTGACCTCACTGCTTATCGGTAACAATATAGTTAACTTTGTTGTTTCGTCGGTTGCGACGACCCTCTCGGTCAGCCTTATTGCCAACGAGGGAACTGCGGCAACGGTTGCTACTGCGGTTTCTACGGTCGTTGTTCTGATATTCGGAGAGATAGCGCCTAAGGTAATTGCGAAATCCCGTTCAAAGGCTCTTATCGCCGCATTTGCGGTTCCGCTTTTCACCTTTATGGTCATCTTTTCTCCTGCGGCCTGGCTTTTAAATAAGTTAATCCTTCTTATTCAGAAGCCTTTCGTTAAGAACGACGACGGCGGAGTAACTACCGACGAGCTTGCTTCTATTATAGAAACGGGCGAAGAGGAAGGCTCTATCGACGAGGATATGAGCGAGCTTTTGCAGTCGGCTATCGACTTTAACGAGACCACGATAAAGGAAATTATGATCCCCCGTGTCGACGTTACGGCTATCGATATCTCCGACCCCATCGACGAGATACTGAAGGTCATTTACGAGGCTCCCTATTCCCGTATTCCCGTATACGAGGACACTGTAGACAACGTAATCGGCATATTGGTCGTTCAGAAGCTTCTTCGACTTATGGTCGACACGCCTAAGGAGGAGATCGACCTCAGAGAGCTTCTCGTTGAGCCTTATTTCATTCATATGACGGTTAAGCTTCCCGACGCACTTGACGTCCTGCGCGAGGAAAGAACACATATTATGATAGTTCTCGACGAATTCGGCGGAACTATGGGAATTGCCACAATGGAGGACATTCTTGAGGAGCTTGTCGGCGAGATATGGGACGAAGACGAGGAGGCAAAGCACGACATCGTTAAGGCCGGTCCCGATAAATTCACCGTTGAAGGCGATATGAACGTTTTCGATTTCTTCGAGGCGATCGAGTTTGACGAGGGAGATTTCGACAGCGAATACACTACCGTCGGAGGATGGGCCATAGAAATGCTTGAAGGCTTTCCCGAAGAGGGTTCCGAATTTAAGTACGAAAATCTTACGGTACTTATCGATAAGATCGAAGATCATCGAGTAACAAAGCTTACCGTTACGGTAGAGCCTCGACCCGAAGAGGAAGAAGAATAATACACTAAACCCCCTGTACATTTTGTACAGGGGCTTAGTTTAGCATTCTTTTGAGGAACGGAAATTAGGCTCGC
>CASFDQ010000070.1 GCA_949293385.1 uncultured bacterium
TCACCGTGCGAGTATTACCTCGCCACCTCCGCGTGACGAAAAATCTCCCCCTGCTGCGCAGCAGGGGGAGATGAAAGCATTTATTCAATTAACACATTCTTTTTTGTTTTTTAGTCTGTCTACTTGACAGGGGGCACATTAGTTGTCGCCATAGCGGTCATTATGATGATCTTTACCATTATGACCGCAACCGTAGCTAATCCTAACGGCGGTTGGGTCCTCGGTCACAAGATGTACATCGTTCTTTCCGACTCGATGAAAAAGACCGACTTCGACGCAGGTTCTCTTATAGTGATTGACGATACGCCGTTTTTCGAACTTGAGGAAGGGGACGTTATAACCTTCCGTTCTCCGAGTCCCGAAAACGAGGGCGAGATAGTTACTCACAAAATAAGGAAAATGACTGTAACCGAAAACGGAGACCCTGCCGTGGTAACCTACGGTACGACTAAGGATAAAGACGATACTTCTCCCGTGGACGAGTTCCATTACACAGGCAAGTATCAGTGGAGCATTCCTTGGGTCGGCCACGTAATGAGCTTTTTGAAATCGACTCCCGGTTATTTCGTATGCATATTCATTCCCTTTGCACTTCTTATAATCTATCAGGGTCTTAACTGCATTAAGCTGTTCCGTCGCTATAAAGCAGAGCAGATGGCCGAGCTTCAGGCGGAGCGCGATATGATCGCCGAAGAGCGTCAGAAAAACGAAGATATGCTGAACGAACTGAAAGCGCTTAAGGAGCAGCTTGCCGCGCAGACAGAAGGAACTACAACCGTTGAAACCGAGATTCCTTCTTCCGAGGCCCTTGTAAACGAGCCCGAAGATGCCGCGCAGGTAACCGAGAAAACCGACGAATAGAGGAAATAACTTTATGAAATCCGCCGCACTTAAAAAGATTTTTAACGTTGTATCTACCGTTATTGTTGTTTTTGTAGTTTTGATAGCTGTTTTCCTGATGGGATCAAGGCTTATTGGCCTTAACGTTTATAACGTTATTTCTGGAAGTATGGAGCCTACCTACAGTGTGGGTGATCTCATATACGTCAAAACCGTCGATTACGAAGACGTCGCCGAAAAAGTCAAGGTTGACGATCCTATTACCTTCGTTTTAAACGAGGATAAGGTCGTCGCTACTCACCGCGTTGTCCGTATCGATGCTAAGGAAGAGCTTATCTATACTAAAGGTGATACCAATAACACCATCGACCCTGCGGTTCACTTTAAAAACGTTATCGGAAAGCCGATATTCAGCATCCCGCTTCTTGGCTATGTTTCCGCCTTTATGCAGACCACTACGGGAATGATAGTTACGATTTCTTTAGGTGCGCTGCTTATTTTTATCGTATTTTTGCCCGATTTCTTCAGAAAAAAGAAAACGACTGAGACTCCGGTAGAAATTACCGACGAAGTCTCCGCAACAGAAGAAACAGACGACCCTTCCACCAACTCAGATGAAACAGAGGAGAAATAAAAATGAAAAAGAAGATATTAGCAATTGCCCTTGTATTATCGCTTATCTCTATTGCTGTAGTCGGCGGAACCTTAGCCTGGTTCTTCGATGAAGACTCTGCCACCAACGTCTTCACCTTCGGCTCTATCGACATAGTTCAGAACGAAGTTTTCGACGAGACCACGGCGTAGCTTCTTCCCGTTATCGACAATAACGACCCTGCCGCTTCCAATATGATTCAGAAGGAAGTCACCGTAACCAATACCGGCAACAACGAAGCCTACGTTCAGACCCTCGTTGCCGTACCTCAGGTTCTCGACGAGGCCGGAATAGTGCATCTTTACGACGCTAACGCCGCAAACAACGGCTGGACCCTTTTAGACGGTGACGCTAACGCTGCCGACGTTCAGCCCGTATATACCGGCGTTACAATCAGCGGCGAATCCCTTACTTATAACGTATACGTCTACAGATATAATACTACTCTCGCCGCAGGCGCAACCACCGCTGAGTCCATCGAAGGAGTATTTATCGATGCATCGGTTGACGCCGAATACGTCTACGATGCCGGCGGCTACGTAGAAAGCAGATATTTCGTAACCGGTGACGCTACGGTCGACGCTTCTGTTCGTCCCTTCGACGTAACCGGTAAGCTTAACGTTTACGTTGTAACTCAGGCGATTCAGGCAAGAGGCTTTGCCGACAATACCGCCCTTGACGCACAGTTTACAACTCATCCCTGGTAAATTTGTTTTTTGTATTCTAAGATCGTAGTCGCGATGGAATTCCGGTAACTATGATTTCTTGAGTATGCATTATTCAAGAAAGGAGGAAACTAACTATGAAGTTAAATAAAAGAAAAGTCTTTGTTTGCGCTATCGTAATCTCTTTGGTTGCCATTCTGTCCTTCGGTACCTTGGCCTGGTTCTCCGACGCAGATACCGTAACCAATAAGTTTTTGACAGCCGATTCAAACGACGACGCTGATACCGTTTTCAACGTTGATATCTACGAAACCGTTCCCGACGGTGACGATGCAGATCTCGACCCCGACATAATCGACAAGGGTGACAACGACGGTACCGGTGTTGATACTGAGTATACTTATACCGAGGTTCTCCCCGGTGACGTGCTCGTTAAGCAGCCAGTTGTTGAGAATACCGGTAAATACGCACAGTATGTTCGCGTTAAGGTAACCATATCCGACGCCGGCTACTGGGCAGCTCTTGCACAGCGTGATGGTTTTACCCTTGAGCAGCTTTTCAACGTTCCCGCTGATTTCGATGCAACTTGGGATCGCGAGATCGATGAGACCGAATATAACGGCGATACCATGACCTTCGTTTACTACTGCAAGAAGGTTCTCAACCCCACCGATAAGGTCGTTCTCTTCAATTCAGTTAACATCCCTGAGACTCTTACCAAAGAGGATATGGTTGATGCAACCGGCCTTGGAAACGACGGTTTCACTCTCAGCCTTTTAGCTGAAGCAGCACAGGCAGAAAATACCGGCGACTCCGCTCAGGAAGCCTTCGCAAAGGTATTTCCCACTACTGCACCCTAATTTCTAAATTTTAATTGCGCGCAAAAGCCTGCGGCGGTGCTACGCCGCAGGTATCCCATAACCGCCCGTGATACGCGGGAAACCTGATTTTTATTCAGGGGATATATTCCGAATATTCTCGTCCGCTTACGGACATATAATAAAGAAGGGAGGAACAACGTTTTGGCACGTTTTGGAAAAACAAAGCTAATGCTTATTGCCATTGCCGCAATCATCTTTACAATACTGTCGCAGGGCTCTCTTGCATACTATGCTTACGTAGATACCGCAGATAACGTTGTTACTTCCGGTGCTATCAAGCTTCAGATTCACGAAAAGACCGCCGCAGGAAATGATTTTCCCGAGGACGGAATACTCATTATGCCCGGCGCGCTGGTCAGCAAGCGCGTTACGATAGAAAACATTTGTAATCATCCTTTTTATTTAAGACTTGAGATAGTCGACGGTATCGACAGTACGACCCTTTCGTCGGACGAATGTCTCGAGCTCGATATCAACGAAAAGGATTGGACCTATGTCGACGGATACTATTATTATAACGATATAGTCCCTCCCTATACTATGACCACGCCTATCTTTACCGAGGTCGAGATAGTAGGGGATAAGGTCGATAACAGTTATATAGGTAGAACCCTTTACCTTACCGTAAACGCCTTTGCGGTTCAGAGCGAAAACAACGTTGCCGACAAGCCTTGGAATGCCGAAGGCTGGCCGACCGAAGTAGGTGAGGTGGAACCGTGAGAAAATTAAGATCCGCTGTATCTCTGCTTTTGTGCTTTGTTTTTGCCTGCTCTTTAACATTTGGAGTATCGGCAGATAATGGAAACGTGACCTACGAAAAGAACGCAGGTAGGTTTATTTTTGCTCCGGGCAGCGACTATTCCGCTACCGATCTTTTCCCTGATCTTAAAGAGGTTATGCCGGGAGACAAAAGGGAGCAGATCATAACCGTTAAAAATAACGCAGATTGGAAGATCAAGGTAAAAATATACCTTCGTTCCTTCGGCGCTACCGAAGAAAGCAAGGAATTTTTATCCAAACTTAATCTAAAGGTCGAGAAAACCGACGGAACTCTGCTTTTTGACGCACCCGCCGATCAGACCGACGACCTTACCAAATGGACCTATATCGGACTCCTTTATTCGGGAGGTAAAACCGATTTAAAGGTTACCTTAGAGGTTCCGAAGGATCTCAATAACGAAGATCAGCTTAAGATCGGCCATATTATTTGGCAATTTAAGGTTGAAGAATACCCGATCGAGCAGGGCGATCCCCGTCCTCCTCAGACCGGCGACACCTCGAACATCCTTCCTTGGATAATAGGCGCAGGTGCTTCACTTTTAGTTCTGCTTCTTGTAATAATTCTCCTCGGAAGAAAGAAAAAAGACGAGGAATAAACCTATTAAGGAGTGATGTCAGATGAAAAACAGAACCATTACAAAAACTGCCCTCACCCTTAGTGTGCTCTTACTTATTATGTGGTCGGCCTTCGGAGCAGGCACTTCTGTGGCCTGGTTCTCCGATACCACCCCTGTTCAGCGAAACTCTTTTATAATCGGTGAACTTGATCTATCGGTTTATCATAAGGTAGGCGATACCTATAAAACGGTAGAAAAGGACACTAAGCTCTTTGACGACAATGCTTTATACGAACCGGGATATGTTCAGGTCGTTAAGCTTAAGATTGAAAACAGCGGTAACGTTGATTTCGACTATAAGCTTTCTATCGACGTTGATAAGCCCTCGGTCGTTCTCGGTATCAACGAGGAGGGGCAAAGCATATATCTACCCGATTTCCTGAAATTCGGAGTGATTTTCAGCGACACCGAAGCCGATCTCGATCGCGATACCGCTAAGCTTTTAACGCAACTCGATGCCGCTATTGCTCTTGAAGTTATACCGAAATCAGATCTTTAAACTCTAATTCTACCGAGGATAATGCCGAATATGCTGCGCTGATTCTCTATATGCCCGAAGAGGTCGGTAACGTCGCAAACTATCGCGGAGATGCCGTTCCTCGAATCGAACTCGGTCTTGCCGTTCTCGCTTCACAGAAGGGAACGCTGTTCTAAATCAATTTAAAGTCTTAAGAAAGGAGGAGATCAAGTGAAGAAGCTTTACGACAACTATTATAAAATCGAAGACGATAAGCCTGTTCGCGAGAAGGTTTTTCTTGCAAGAATAGCGACGTCGATCGTATTTATCCTTTTTTGCCTTTGTTCTATGGCCTTTGCCGCCTATGGCTTTTACTCTGCCGATCTTTCCTCCTCTTCCAACACGATAACTACCGCCAGCTATTATCTCGACATTTCGGTAACCACTGTGTCGCAGGGGCAGACAAAAGCCACAACCGAGATCGGGGCAACCTCAAGCGGTATATACGAGCTTGACGTCGGTACTTATAAGCTTACTTTAAGTAAGCCTAACGACCCGTCCGTGGCTTCGACCGGATTTGCCTCCGTTTCTCTTTACTCCGTCGCTGACTCCTCTAAGGTTCAAATCTTTTATACTAAGCCTATCGGAAAAATGCTTGTACGTGACGATAATGGTGAGCCTGTCATCGACGAAAACGGCGAGTATACTTTCGCCGAATGCAACAGCAGAGAATTTACCGTTGAGGTTAAAGAAAAAGCGCACCTTTCGGTCGTTGCTTGTTGGGGTTCGTACAGCGGCGAAGGTCTCGACCATACAACGCCTATAACCTTCGGCACCGCTTCGCAGGCTGAGCAGAACTCCGAAAATTATACGGAAAACAATACGGAAAATAATTCTGAAAACGGAAACGAAACCGAGCCGAATACGGAAGAGAAGGGCGAAGATGAAGCCCTTCCAGAGCAAAACGCCGACGAGTCGCAAAATACTGAGAATCAGCAGGAAACCGAATCGTAAAATCAGAAAGTCTTAAAGGATAATTCTTTTAAGACTTTTATTTTTTACGGTAGATTTTTTAAGAATGATATGTTATAATATTTATTTAGTAAAAGTCAAGGTGTGATGCGTTTGCGAATGAGAAAGAAAAAACACGCGGCAGAAAGATTGGAGGCCTGCAGAGACCTTATTTTACCTCTTGCCGAGTATGAGCCCGACTATCGAAAAGCCGCAGATAATCCCTCATATTACGATTTATCGGCGATTTTCGGTAATGATAATCCTCTTCATCTTGAGATCGGATGCGGAAAGGGTCAGTTTATATGCGAACTTGCAAAAAGAAATCCGGATATAAACTATATTGCTATAGAGGTTTGTGACGATGTGGCCGTGCTGGCTTGTGAGGGCGTAAAAAACGCAGGACTGAAAAACGTAAGATTTATGGTCTGCGGAGCGGAATATGTTTTAAAATATTTTAAAGAGTCTTCCGTTTCGAGGATATATTTAAACTTTTCTTGTCCTTTTCCGAAGGTTCGATATGCTAAGCATAGGCTAACCTCTCCGATATTTCTTCCTATGTATAAAAAGCTTCTTGAGCCCGAGGGAGAAATTCATCAAAAAACCGACAATATGCATTTCTTTGAGTATTCTATCGAAAGATATTCGGAGCTCGGCTTTAAGATGAAAAACATATCATTAGACCTTCATAACAGTGACTTTGAAGGAAATATAGTAACCGAATATGAACAACGCTTTTTAGACCTCGGTCAGCCTATTTACAGACTTGAGGCCGTGAATATTAAATAAAGGACGTAATTAAATGACTAAGATCGATATTTTTTCCGGCTTTTTAGGTGCCGGTAAGACTACTCTTATAAAGAAGCTTATAAGCGAAGCGTACACGGGCGAAAAGGTCGTGCTTATCGAGAACGAATTCGGCGAGATCGGAATTGACGGCGGATTCTTGAAGGAAGCAGGAATAGAAATTACCGAAATGAATTCGGGTTGTATCTGCTGCAGCCTCGTTGGTGACTTTGCCGAAGCGCTTAAAAAGGTTCTGGACGAGTATTCTCCCGATAGAATTATAATCGAGCCTTCGGGTGTAGGTAAGCTCAGCGACGTTATTCGTGCGGTAGAAGGAATAGAGGCGGAAAACGCAAAGCTTAACGCCTTTACGACGGTTGTCGACGCTAAGAAATGCAAAATGTATATAAAGAATTTCGGCGAGTTCTTCTGCGATCAGGTCGAGCACGCGTCTGCTATCGTTTTAAGCCATACTGCGGGAATAGACGAAGCGAAGCTTCATACCTGCGTAGAGCTTCTCCACGAGCATAATGATGATGCTACCATTATAACTACCGATTGGGACGAGCTTGACGGAAAGGTTATTCTTGAAGCGATCGAAAGTAAAAACACTCTCGCACGTCATCTTCACGAGCTTGAGGAGGATACTATTTGCCCTGAATGTGGTCATCACCACCATCACGACGACGCCCACGAGCATCACCACCATCACGACGTTGCACACGAGCATCATCATCACCACGATGACGCCCACGAGCATCATCACCATCACGACGATGCACACGAGCATCACCATCATCTCGACGATGCACACGAGCACCACCATCATCACGATGACGCCCATGAGCATCACCACCATGAGCACGGCGAAGAATGTACCTGCGGATGCCACGATCACCATCATCACCATCACGCTGATGACGTATTCTCTTCCTTCGGAAAGGAGACCGCAAAGAAGTTTACCTCTGAATTTATCGAAAACGCTCTTGCCGCTCTTGAGGATGAAGATAAATACGGAATAATTCTTCGTGCAAAGGGTATCGTTGCAGGTGAAAACGGAGAATGGATTCACTTTGACTATGTTCCCGGAGAGCCTGACGTTCGTATCGGATCGGCCGATATTACGGGTCGTCTGTGCGTGATCGGTTCTAAAATCAACGAAAAGGCAATAGCCGAACTGTTTGGAGTATAAATTATGAACGATCTTCCGATTTATATTTTTACCGGCTTCTTAGAGGCGGGAAAAACAAAATTTATTCAGGAGACTCTTGAGGACGAGCGTTTTAACGACGGCGAGAGAACTCTGCTGCTCCTTTGTGAAGAAGGAGAAGAGGAGTACGATATTTCTAAAATGCCGTCGAAGAACGTTTTTATAAGAACGATTGAGGATAGCGAGGATTTAACCAGAGAGAATTTTGAAAAGCTTATTAAAGAAACCTCCGCCGAGCGAGTAGTTGTCGAATATAACGGTATGTGGACTTTGCAGACTCTTTTTGATGCTCTGCCTAATTACTGTATAATAAGTCAGGAGCTTTGCTTCTGCGACGGAAATACAATTCTCAACTATAACGCAAATATGCGTCAGCTCGTTTTCGATAAGTTTTCAACTGCGGAAATGATAATTTTTAACCGCCTTGACCTTAACGCCGATATTATGCCTCTTCATAAGCTTGTAAGGGCCGTCAGCCGCCGCGCTCAAATCGCGTATGAGTATAATAACGGATACGTTAAGTACGACGATATTGAAGACCCTCTGCCTTTTGACGTTAACGCTGACGTTATTGTTATCGAAGACAGCGACTACGCCCTTTGGTTTCAGGATATGATGAACGATATGAATAAATACAAGGGGAAAACCCTTAAGTTTAAGGGAATCGTTGCTCGTGACGGTGCGATACCCGATACAACGCTTGTTGTCGGTCGTCACGTAATGACCTGCTGTGCCGATGATATTCAGTATTGCGGAATTGCCTGCGACTACAAGGCGGCAAAAACCCTTAAAACCAACGACTGGATAATCGTTACAGCTAAGCTTTCTATCGGTAATCATAAGCTTTATCGTTCCAAGGGACCCTACCTTACGGCGCTCGATATTTCCGTTACTTCTAAACCCGAAGACGAAATTGCAACATTTTATTAGTGTTTAAACGTAGAGTCCTTTGGATTCTACGTTTTTTTATCTACAAATTATAGGTTGAATTTTATATCTATAAATAGTAAAATGCAAATAAAAGGGGATGTTACTTTGAAAAATTACGTAATTATCGAGAACAAAAAGTGTAATTATCATATTGTAGGAGCAAATTTTTCTACGTCCTGCGATAGATATGCTGCAAGTCAGCTTCAAAAATATATTTACGACAGTACGGGTGTCTTCATCCCGTATTTTTCCGATCGTTGCGATAAGATAGGTCCCGAGATAATAGTCGGAATCGATACCAGAAATGCAAAGTCGCTTGTTAGTAGGGAAGAAATCGATTCGCTCGGTGAGGAAGGTTGTTTAATTAAAACCTTGGGAGAAGATATTCTTATTACGGGAAAAACTTCAAGAGGCACTCTTTACGGCGCCTACGAATTTTTGGAAAGATTTTTAGGTCTTCGTGTTTTTACAAAAGATGTAGAGACCTTCGACAGAAAAGATAGTTTGATTATTCCCGAAACCGATATTAAGGTAATACCCGATTTTGAATATCGCGATTCATATTCCCGTTTTGCCTTTGAAGGAGAATTTTGCGCTAAAAATCGCCTTAATACAACCCTTGGCGATATCTCTGTCGAAAAGGGTGGAAATTTAAAGTTTTATAACTGTCATCACGCGGCCGACGACCTTGTTGCGCCAAGTATTTATTTTGACGAGCACCCTGAGTATTTTGCTGAGGTTGACGGAAAACGGACCCCGGATCAACTTTGTCTTTCTAACCCAAACGTTATCGAAATAGCAACTAATACGGTAAAAAGATGGATAAAGGAAAACCCCGAATGTCGAGTATTCTCGGTAGCGCAAAACGATAACGAAGGATATTGTCGTTGTAAAAGCTGCAGAGCAATCGATGAGAAAGAAGGAACTCCTGCCGCTACAAATATCCTTTTTGCCAATAAAATTGCCGAAGAAATTGAAAAAACCAATCCGAATATATTACTGCATACCTTCGCATACCAGTATACGAGAATTGCACCTAAAACAATTAAGCCTCATCCTAATCTTATTGTTCGTCTTTGTAATATTGAATGTGAGTGGGGCAATTCGATTGAAGAAATTGCAAAGAGAGAGCCCGAGAGTAAAACTGCAGAATTTTTAAATAATATTAAAGAGTGGTCTAAAATTTGCGACCGTCTTTATATCTGGGATTATGCCGTAAATTTCAGTCACTATTTAATGCCGTTTCCCAACATTTATTCTATGGCAGAAAATATTAAGATTTACAAGAAATACGGTATTAAGGGTATGCTTCAAGAGGGCAATTTCTCATACGGTGGCGGAGCCGCGCTTGATGACCTTAAATCATATATGATAGCTAGGCTCTCCGTAAATGCAGATTTAGATCCCGATGAGCTTATTTTCGAATTTACCGAAGCAGTTTACGGAAAGGGCGGAAAATATATTCGCGAATATATTCGACTCATAACCCTTGCGGTAGACAAGCAGAGATTAACCCTTTACGACCATCCTAACGTTTCGTATATAGACGATAATCTGATCTTGTTGGCTGATAAATTGTTTAAAATGGCCGAAGACGCCGAAAGCGGAGAAACGAGAAAACGAACCCAGAGAGAGCATCTTTCTATCGAGTATCTTAAGACGGTTCGTATTAAAGATGATAAGAAAAGGGAAGAGGCGGTAGATATCTTTGCCGAAAAGGTTCGCTCCTTCAGAATTACCGAAATTATGGAAAGAATTCATCTTGACATTTCCTTTGATATGATGAAGAAGAACCAGTACGCTTCAGACCGTTCGGAAGGCTATAGATTGTATTATATTGTAAGATAGAGAAAACCCGTATCTTTCGGAATACTATCCGTTAGATACGGGTTTGTTGCAAGTACCATATAGTAATCGTTCCAAAATACAAAAGGAAAATAATATACAATCAATATCGAAAAGATTTGCAGGACATTATAAGAACACTTTGCAAATACAAAGGCGTAGAAATAATAGAGGGCATATAATTGTAAGCGAAATCAAAACGTCCTGTTTTGTCTGAACTGATTTGGTGAAAGATTGGTATCTTCCTTAAAAAGTCTTAAAAAATTCGAATGTGACGTAAATCCGCTTTCGAAACAGATTTCCGTAATATTCGTGTCGGTTGTAAGCAAAAGCTCCTTTGCGTACGCAATTTTTAAGCGGTTAAGATATTCACTATATGTAATTCCCATTTCTCTGCGAAAAACCGAACTGAAGTAATTGGGATGATAATGACATATTGAAGCGGTTTCGCCAAGGCTTGGATTTTCTCTGAAATGCATTTGTAAATATAGTATTGCCGATTGAATGGTATTGCTTATTTGGTTGTTGTGTTCGTTCTTTTTAGGGATAAATTTTATAATTTTTAAGAATAGCGATAGCACAAGATGCTTTATATAACGACGGTCGGGGTCGGACTGGTGTTCTTCTGAATTTAAAAGTCCGAGCAGTCCTGCAATGGTTGCCGTGTCGGCGGGGGAAAGTTTAAAAAATAAACGGTCTCCAACCGAAAGCTTAGATAAAATTTCTTCAGGTAAAATCCTATCGTTAATACTTAGATTTATAAGATGAAAATTCCTTCCGATCGAAATGCTGTGAAAATCCGTAGGTCGCATAACTGTAAGGCATCCTGATTCGAGTTCAATCTCTTTTCCGTTAAGATTTTGCCTGCCTTCTCCGTCTAAAACAAGCTCAACCTCTATATAATCGTGCCAATGCAAAGGACAGGGCTCATAAGGCCACCGCTCGTTTACACAATATCCGAGCCCGCCTTTAATATATCTCTCGCTTTTAAAAGATTCTGCTTTTACCGTCACAATACCACCTCTTATAATTAAAATATCATATTAAATTACGAATTACAATATAAAAATGAAAATATTAAGGTTTTATCTAAAAAATCTGAGAGAGTAGTCCTCTCTTAAAAGTTATAATAAAATAAAGCAAAGGAGGAAGGTATATGCTTTTAAACGGAAAATGGAAACTTTATTTTGCTCCCACCGACGAAGATAATATTCCAAGCGTTAATAATCTCGATTCGGCAGGATATTCTATGATAGAAGCGACCGTACCGGGTAACGTAGAACTCGACCTTATGAACGCAGGACTTTTACCCAAGGATGTTTTTAAGGGAGATAACATACTGAAAACCGAAGAGTTCGAAACCTTCGATTGGTGGTATCAAAGGAAATTTATCGCTCCTGAAACTATTTCCAAAGAGGAAAAAGCAACCCTTAATTTTAAAGGCGTCGATTGTTTAGCCGAATATTACCTAAACGGCGAAAAGCTTGGCGAAAGCGATAATATGTTTATCGCTCATAAATTCGACGTTACGGATAAATTGCTTTTAGGTAAAGAAAACACCCTTACGGTTCATATAAGCTCGGTTGCTATTACTTTGGATAACGGAGAAAGAGAGCTTTTAAATCTCGATTCCGAGTGGGGAATCCCGAAACTGCTCGTCCACCTTCGAAAAGCCCCGCATATGTCGGGTTGGGATATAATGCCAAGAGCCATATCTGCAGGCATCTGGAGAGACGTTGAGCTTTCTATAGAGAAAAAATACGGATTTAAATACGTTCATATAGAGCCCGACAGAAAAAACGGAGATTCTGTAAAATGCCGTATAACCTACGAGACCCATCTGCCTATAAAATACCGTCTTGCCGATCTTAAAATAAAAATAACCGCCGTCTGCGGAGATAGCAGAGCAAGCGGAACCTTTATACGAAAGGGAAATTCGGGTTCGACCTATTTCGATGTTCCAAACTGTAAGCTTTGGTGGCCAAAGCCACTTGGAGAACCGGATCTTTACGATTTCGAGCTGGAGCTTTATACTCTTAGTGACGAGCTTCTTTGCAGTACAAAAACCCGTACGGGAATTCGTTTTGCAAAACTCAGACGCACCGATATAGTTTGTGAAGACGGTTGTTTTGAATTTATCATAAATGATAAAAAGGTCCTTGCTCTCGGAACTAACTGGGTACCTATGGACCCCTTCCACAGCAGAGATAAGTCACGTTATGCAAAGGCTTTGGAGCTTGCGGAAGATATCGGATGTAACATTATCCGTTGTTGGGGCGGAAACGTTTACGAAGACCACGAATTTTTCGATTTTTGCGATAGGCACGGAATTATGGTTTGGCAAGATTTTGCGATGGCTTGCCAATACTATCCTCAAACCGAATCTTTTTTCAAAAAGATATCCAAAGAGGTTGAATGGGTTGTAACCGAATATCGTAAGCACCCGTCTATCGTCCTTTGGTCGGGAGATAACGAGATAGATTCCATGACGGTAAGTGTTGGTCGAAACCCTTCAAAAAATCGTATTACCCGCGAAGTTATTCCTGCGATTATAAACCGACTTAACCCCAACCGCGATTATATCCCTTCTTCGCCCTATATTTCCGAAAAGGCTTTTGCCATGGGAGATAATAGGCAGGGAAGTCGTTTCTATTCCGAAGACCATCTTTGGGGACCGAGAAATTATTATAAAAGTGACTTTTATAAAAACTCGGGCGCATATTTCGTAAGTGAAATTGGCTACCACGGAATGCCTTCAAAGGCATCTATCGAAAAATTTATCAATCCTGACCACATAAAGCCCTATTTTTACGACCCTCAGTGGATACTTCACTCCAGCGATCAGCACGGAAGGTCGTATCGCAATAATTTTATGCCAAATCAGATTAAACATCTTTTTGGTAACGAGCCTGAAGATCTTGATGATTTAATTTTCGCCTCTCAGGTTGTTCAGGCTGAGGCCGATAAATTTTTCATTGAACATACCCGCGCTCGTATGGAGCGGATGGGCGGTATGATATGGTGGAATCTTATCGACGGTTGGCCGCAGTTTTCCGATGCCGTTGTAGATTATTACTACGACAAAAAACTCGCCTACGATTTTATAAAACGCTCGCAACAACCTGTTATAATTATGGTTGATGAAATGAGCGCGTGGGGCGGATTACCTGTTCTGTGTACAAACAGTACGTATAAAGAGGTTTCGGGAAGCTTTAAAATTACCGACCTCGAAACAGATTCGGTACTTATGGAAGAAGATTTTATCGCGGCGCCCTTCTCTGCTACCAACCTGGGAAGCCTCGGCTTGCTCTATTCTCAAAAAGGAATGGTTAAAATAGAGTGGACCCTTTCAGACGGTACGGCAGGAAAAAACCATTATCTCTACGGTACTCCTTCTTTTGATTTAAATAAATATAAAGAATGGTTTAAAAAACTTTAAAAAGATGGCATACCCTTCATTTCGAAGCGGTATGCCATCTTTTTAGTTCTCAAAAACAACTTTTATTGCTCGCTCAAAAAGGAAAATATCAAACTCGGGAAGATAGTGCTTTTCGTTTTCTTTTGCGCAAACGATTAGCTCGGAAACAAGCTTATCACATTCTTCGGTCTTGCCTACAGAGCCTGCAAGCAAGGCTTTTCCGTAAAGCTTACATATATTACCGTGATAGGTAAGAAGCTCGAAAGAGTGCTTTTTACATTCGTCCTCGGCGCTGCTTATATATTCCTCGAGATTTGAAGTGAATGTGTCTACAAAAGCGTTTGGCCGCAAAAATTTGCTTTTTTCATTAGATCATCATATAAATCTGCTAAAGAAAACGGCAAGCATATTGTCGTTATTAAGCGAAACACTTTCGGTTATTTTTTCCTTGGCTTCGTGTTCGTTTTGAATATAAGCATCACACAGACCGTTTAAGTAAAGATGCTGCGCCATACGAAGCTTCTGAGGTCTGTCAACGAAGGGGATGAAGAAGGGCGTTGTATTAAAATAACCGTTGTCCTTAACCTCCTTTATCCTGCTCCATTCTCTAAGATACCCGGTTATAAGATGCTGACCCTTAAGCTCTTCTCCCAAATGATCGAATGATAGTGCTTGGAAGTAGGGGAGCTCTTTTAGGTGCATATTACTGAAGTATTCGATCTCTGTAGTTGCAATATAGCGGAAGATCTCGTCTGCCTTCGCCTTTTCTCCGATTTTTTCAAGGCAGATAGCCTCGAAGAACTTAAGGGGTATAAGCTTGCAATGATTCCATATACCTGCACCTAAAGACTGCGGTAATATCTGTCCCTCGCGGAAAAGGTCGATTGCTTTTTCGAAGTTGTTGTTATCAAGCTCGGTTTTTCCTTTTACAAGGTATGCAAACATATATTGGTCGGCAATGGCGTGCTCGCCGCCCTCGCAGGGAACGAAACTGTGTGACATAAGCGTTTCTAATGCTTTATCGGGCATAAACGCTTGGTTGTAGGCTTTTGCCAGCTCGGTCAACACGTCGTCGCGGGTAAGGTTATGACAGGTAAGAAGTCCGATCTTTTCTTTTGGCTCTACGCCCATTTTATCCATAAGGCAAACGGTTTCGTAAAGCAATTCTTCATCGTCCTTACGTTCGTTTAGAAGCTCTTTCATTATATGGAGAGCTTCATCCGCTCTGTTTAAATGGCTGAAATATGCAACCGCAAGATTTCTTTTAGAAATATAATCATCGCACTGCTCCCAAAGCTTAGTCGCTCCGGTGTAATGCAGCTTATTATAGAGTAGGCATCCGAGCAGCATTTTAGCACATTTGCTTTCGGTCTTGGAAATGACGTCTTCTAATATCCTCATTTCTTCTAAGCGATGGGGATAGGCGCTTCCGAGGATTGAGGTCTCACCCTTTTTATACTCCTCGCCGCCGTCTTTTCCTATAAGGAATTTATAGTATCCTAAAGCAAAGTAGGCCATTTTCTTTTTACCGCTGTCGGCGTGGGAAACAACTCCGTCGAGAAGCCCGATAATATCCTCGTAGCGTCCCATTGCCGACAGATCAAACGCAATATCAAGACAAGTCTGTACCGCGTCTGAATCCATTATTCCGTAGAGTTCCTTATCGCCCGACAAATATCTTGCAAGGTGGTCGAGACTGTCCTTTTTAAGCTGTTCTTTTAGGAGCATATCCGCTTTTGCCTTTTGTCCGAGCTCTCTAAGGGCTATAACTAAAGCCGAGACGGCAAGATTGTTGTTTCGGCCGTAATCCAGTGCGTTTTCCGCGTGACGAACGGCTTCGGTATAATCTTTACGTTTAATATCTATAAGCGCGATCCTCGTCATTGCCTTACCTACGCTGTCGGCCGCCCGGTAGGCCTTATAATAGTAATCATAGGCCTTGTCGGTTTCGCCCTTTACTTCAAGAATTCTGCCGTAGGTGTAGTAAACGTCGCCGCTTTGCACGCGCTCGTTGTAAAGTGTAACGGCATCGATCGCTTTTTTAATGTAGGCTTCGGCCGAGTCGAGACTATATCTGTTTAGCTCATACTTGGCCATTGCAACAAGGGAGGGGATATGATTGATCTTGCGCTTTAACGCTTCATTCCAATAACTGTCGGGATTTGTGTGAGGGTCGCGGTACTGGTCAACATGAACGCCTGCGAGATAAAGCTCGTCGGGATCATTCATACCTGCGGCCGACGGCATATCGGTTATTACCTCGGGCATATTGAATTTATTAAATTTCTTTTCTGTATACTCGGCTATAACCTTTCGGTCGGAAATGATCTCAACCGTTACGTATTCGGGTAAATTATCGATGCTAAACTCTAATGCTGCGTTAGGAACAAGGTTACGGTTTGCTTCAAAATAAATGCCGTCCTTGTCAAAAATTTTTATGGTCGCATTATTATATACCTTAGTCGACTGAAGCTTTAGAGAATTATTTTCCTTGTCAAGTCTGAATGCGCAGTTCAGATTTGCAAAGGTAGGAGTTCCGATCTTAGAAATAGGGTACCAATGCTGTGAAAATTCCTTTGTCTCATAGGGAGCGAGCCAAGAAAAATTAGGCTGATTGTCGGAATATGAGCCTGCCATAAGCTCGGCGTATTCGCCGTCGGTGTCGGTGAGGGCGTTTTCCCAAGACTTTGAAAGCTGGCAGTATGCCCAAGTGAACATTTTTTTACCCGGCGAAATATGGTGATCTCCGATATGAACGACGCCGCACTCTTTACCGTGATCGTAGCCGCCGAAGAAATCATAATCAGATGCGCAGGCAAAATACGACGTTGCTTGTTTCGTATTCTTGTGCCAGGATATATCGCGGTCGGTATCCATGGGAATACCGTTGAAAACGCCGTTTCCTGCAATGGGATATGTGGTTCGTGATTTCAGATAATGGAAATTAACGTAAGAAACGTCCTGCGGAAAAAATATCTGATACTCTTCGTTTACCGGTACCGCGGCATTCTCCCACCAAAGAAACGATCTGTCAGAGGCGGTTCTGTTATATAGCCTCATCTTAGTTTCTAGAGAGGTCTCGCCCGGTCTTAAAATGATACTGAACATACCCTTCATTCGGTCGATAGGATCGTGCTCGGATAAGTGACAAGCAGCACTGCCGTCAGGAAATTCTTCTATAGTGAAGTCACACGGCATAAATCCGGAAGCTCTGTGGTGAAACGGCCAGTTGAATTCAACGCCGCCCGATATCCAGGAGCCGAGAACACCGATAAGAGCGGGTTTGATTACGTGCTGTTTATAAAAATAGTCGTAACCCGTCGTTTTATCATACGCAGAATAGATCCTTCCGCCTATTTCGGGAAGTATTTCAATTTTGACGTACTCATTTTCAAGCGTTACCAGCTTATACTCTTTATCTTCCTTGTGTGTGCGGTCTACCTCCATTACGACCTTGTTGGGGTAGGGTCTTCCGCTTGAACGCTGATGCACGCGATTTTCAGCAAACATCGGCATTTCTTCTGCCGCAGGCTCGGGATAAGTGGGTATTACGATCCTGCTTTCGTAAATTTTAACCTTTTCCATAAAAAACCTCTTTACAATTATTGTATTTTATTGTATTATAATTTAAAAGTATTGTGTTTTAAAGACAATTTATTACTGTGTTTTTATCAAATCTTATCATAGGTGATGTTATGCTGACCTTACCGTTCAATATTACGTGCGGCTATTGCGATTGTAGCGAATTCGGAGATTTGAAGGTTTCTCCCAAGCGAAAAGCGGTAAAGTTCGAAATAGAGTTTTACTTGGAGGACGGTTCATCTACCTTTTCGGACGGAAAAGAATATATAGTAAAAAAGCATTATATACAAATAGCAAAACCGAATCAGATACGATACAGTATCCTTCCGTTTAAAACTATGTATCTTAAGTTTTCGGCTTGTGACGAGCTGGCCGAGCGCCTTCTAAATGCTCCTGAATACTTTATAAGCAGTCACCCCGAAAGAATAACCGAAAAACTACACGAAATAATCCTTTTAAACGAAAGCGAAAATAACGAACTCCTTTTGCAAAGCCGAATCCTTTCCTTTTTAAATCTCGTTCTCTACGATGCGGAGATCCCAAGGCATCAAAGAGGTCAAAACTATGAGACCATCGCAAAGGCCAAAAGATTTATAGAGACAAACTATAGTGAGGCTGTAAATCTTAAGGATATCGCGGCCGCAGTAAACCTAAGCCCCATATATTTTCACAATGTTTTCAAATATGCCTGCGGAATATCTCCGCACGATTATCTTATCGGTTGCAGAATCGCAGAAGCAAAAAAGCAACTGTGGGATTCGAATATCCCTCTCGATGTCGTTGCCGAAAACTGCGGATTTGGATGTCAGCAGTATTTTAACAAGATATTCAAAAAGCAGACAGGTATAACGCCGGGAAAATACAGAAAAGAATTTCAACAAAACTATCTGGAGGACTAAGCGTGATCAAATTCGGAATAATAGGCGCAGGGTGGAGAAGTGAGTTCTATTTGAGAATTGCCTCGCTGTTGCCCGAAAAATTTTTGGTTTCGGGTGTATATATTCGTAATGAATCTAAAAGGCAGGAATTTATAAATAAATACAAGGTTCCTGTATTTGAAAGGCTCGAAGATTTATTAAAAACTGATTTCGATTTCATTGTTTCCTGCGTGAACAAGGCTTCGATAAACGAGACTGCGCAAATGCTTGCGGATCAAGGCGTTGCGGTCTTAACCGAGACGCCGGTTTCGTCGTCCGACCTGAAAGGTAAGATCCAGGTTGCGGAGCAGTTTCATTTTATGCCCCGAAATCAGGCCTATAAAAGAATTATCGACAGCGGAATACTCGGCGAAGTGCATCAGGTTGAGCTATCCTGCTGTCACGATTATCATTCGGCAAGTCTTATAAGATTCTTTCTCGATATCAAAAATGAAGTTCCGACGAAGACCTCGGTCACCTTGCCGCATAGAATAAATAGGTATAATCAGCGAAGCGGATATACCGAACCGACGGAAATTATCTCGGAGCAAAAGATCACCGTTTTGGATTTCGGCGGCAAAACGGCGATTCATGATTTTGTCGGAGAGCAATATTTCTCCGACATACGCGCTTCGAGGCTACTTATAAGAGGTACGAACGGCGAGATTTCAAACAACACCTGCACCTATCTTAAGGATGGAATTTCACATTCTTTTGAAATTAAGCGAAACTGTTTTGGAAGGGAAGAAAACCTCGACGGCTTTTCGCTTTTGAATATTACGGGCAACGGCGAGGTTTTATATGAAAATCCTTTTAAAAATGCAAGACTGTCAGACGAGGAGATCGCTATCGCTGCCTGCCTTATAAAAATGAAGGAATACTGCGATACGGCGGTTCCGTTTTACGGTGCCGATGAGGCCTATACGGATTACGTGCTGTTACCTTAAGCAAACACGAATAATCCTCCCTTTAAAATCAGGTTCGGATTATTCGTGTTTGCTTAAAACTG
>CASFDQ010000071.1 GCA_949293385.1 uncultured bacterium
TCACCGTGCGAGTATTACCTCGCCACCTCCGCGTGACGAAAAATCTCCCCCTGCTGCGCAGCAGGGGGAGATGAAAGAATTTATTCAATTAACACATTCTTTTTTGTTTTTTAGTCTGTCTACTTGACAGGGGGCACATTATGGTCAGTGGACAGTGGTCTTTTTTATTCGATCTCCTGCTCAAGGGCTCTGAAATAATCGGTGTCGAAAAAATCGGAAACAGATATTTCAAGTCCGTCGCACAGCTTTTTTATGGTCGCGATACCGGGGTTTTTGCTCTGCCCGTAGAAAATTGATTTAACGGTAGTATAGGGTACCCCCGAAATTGAGGCAAGCTTGCAAAAATTAAGATCGCGCTTATAACAAAGCTCTTCAAAACGTCTTTTAACGGCTTCGGTAATTCTCATTATAATCACTCCTGATAAGAATATTTTATATTCATTATCAGGAGGATTTAGACTATAAATTATACGATTATACTATATATAGTCTATAAATGTGTGTCGAACCTTGTCGATGAAAAAATATAAATTTTCATAAAAACCAAACGGTATGTTTTGTAGGGGCGGGCGGCCTTTGGCCGCAGTGGACACTGTCCACTGACCACTGAAAAAAGACCCTTTCGGGTCTTTTTTATTCTTCCTGCATCTGACTAAATTCCTTAAGCACAAGGCCGGGGTTTTTATCCAGAGCCCAGTTTATCTCGTACTCGGCGGTGAATATAAGAAGGTCGCGGCCGCGGCGGTCCTGTACCCATTTCGTAGTCTGCATAAGGTTTAGGTTTTTAAGCTCGGTCTCGCTTTCCTCTACGAAACGGACGAGGCAGTGAGAGGTGTCCTGCTTATGGTATTTAACGCCGTACTCGCTTTCCATTCTGAACTGTAAAACGTCGAACTGAAGCATACCGACAACTCCGACGTAGACGCGCTCCATACCGCTGCCGGGTATGAAGAACATCTGGATCGCACCCTCCTGAGCGATCTGGGTTATACCCTTATCAAACTGCTTACGTTTTAACGAGTCTATCTGCTCAACCAGCGCGAAATGCTCGGGGGCGAAGGTGGGGATACCTGCGTACTCGACCTTCATTCCCTTTTCGCAGATGGTGTCTCCGATAGAGAAGATTCCGGGGTCGAAAACGCCGATGATATCGCCTGCATAGGCCTCGTCAACCACCGCTCTCTCCTGCGCCATCATCTGCTGAGGACGGGAGAGCTTTATAGCCTTCTTTCCCTGAACGTGGAAATATTCCTGCGCGCGGTCGAAGCGTCCCGAAACTATTCGCATAAAGGCGATTCGGTCGCGGTGAGCCTTATTCATATTGGCCTGAATCTTGAAAACGAAGGCCGAAAAGCCCTCGGTGGTGGGGGCAATAAGCTCCTCGCCCGAACGGTAGGAAAGAGGCTCGGTAGTCATCTTTAAAAAGTTTTCGAGGAAGGGCTCAACGCCGAAGTTATTAAGAGCCGAGCCGAAGAATACGGGAGAAAGCTCGCCGCAGCGCACCTTTTCGAGGTCGAAATCGAAGGAGGCGCCGTCTAAAAGCTCGATCTCGTCGCAGAGGGCCTCCCGCATATAGGGGCCGATAAGACTGTCCAGCTTTTCGGTGTCGGTCAGGTCACATTCGATAGCTTCGATTCGGTCACTTCCCGCGTGAGAGTCGGCAAAGGTCAGAATTCGGCGGTTTTCGCGGTCGAAAACGCCCTTAAAATCGGTTCCGCAGCCAATAGGCCAGTTCATGGGGTAGGTTCCTATCCCGAATTCCTTTTCAAGCTCATCGAGAAGCTCGAAGGAGTCTCTTGCCTCGCGGTCCATCTTGTTTATAAAGGTAAATATCGGGATATGACGCATAGCGCAGACCTTAAAGAGCTTTCGGGTCTGAGGCTCGATACCCTTTGCGGCGTCGATCACCATAACTACTGAGTCGGCGGCGGTAAGGGTACGGTAGGTGTCCTCCGAGAAGTCCTGATGTCCGGGGGTGTCGAGGATGTTTATACAGTAGCCGTCATACTCAAACTGCATAACCGAGGAGGTTATGGAAATACCTCACTTCTTTTCGATCTCCATCCAGTCGGAGACAGCGTGCTTATCGTTCTGCTTACCCTTGACCGAGCCTGCCGACTGTATAGCGCGGCCGTAAAGCCGAAGCTTTTCGGTAAGGGTGGTTTTTCCTGCGTCAGGGTGAGAGATTATCGCAAAGGTCCTTCGGCGGGAAATCTCGCTTTTAATATCAGCCATTATCTTTTCTCCTCGTTAAAATTTACAACTTTATTATATTATCATAGTACCCCAAATTTTGCAAGAAATATCTTATTAGGGACGAGGGCCTGCGGCCGTTGGCCGCAGTGGTCAGTGGTCAGTGAACAGAAAAGAGTAACGGATACCGAAATAATTTAGGGACGAGGGGCTTTGCAGGGGTGCTACGCACAGAAAAAGAGTAAAACGCCCTTTGAGTAGCGCTACGCGCGAGTAATAAGAGCAAAGAAAACGAAATTGCTTCGGCATCCGTGTAGGGGCGGTCATCGGCCGCCCGAACAGACTTGTTTTTTGATAACAGCCATATTTTTGTAATCAAATCTTCGTTTTTAAGCGGCGGGACCAAGGCACCCGCCCTACGATGTTATCGTGTATTTATATCGAGAATAACCGTTTATCTCCGTCTAATTTTCATCGGGCGGCCATAAGGAAAAGTTTCGTTTGCGACGTTAGTCGCAACATCGTTTATGCGAAGCATAACATCATTTGCCGTAAGGCAACATAGTTTTCAGATCGCAAACGAAAATTATATTTGCGCCCTTGGCGCA
>CASFDQ010000072.1 GCA_949293385.1 uncultured bacterium
TCACCGTGCGAGTATTACCTCGCCACCTCCGCGTGACGAAAAATCTCCCCCTGCTGCGCAGCAGGGGGAGATGAAAGAATTTATTCAATTAACACATTCTTTTTTGTTTTTTAGTCTGTCTACTTGACAGGGGGCACATTACGTCAGCGTTACCGCGGCTTTTCTGCACTCAACAAATTTATTATATCAAAAAATCCCTTTACGGTCAATAAAAAACTGAGCTGCGGCAAGAAAATCTCTTTTTTTAATAAAACGAAGGGACATATTTTATAATATTTGCGAATTGAAAAAGGCCCGATTTTATGCTATTATAAAGACACGGAAAAGACAGACCGACCCGACACAGAAAGGTGAAGGGAAAAGCTTCGGGTCAGTAGTCTTTAGTATATATAGGTTGCTCTATATTTGATTTTTCCCACTCAGAGTAAACTTGCTTTCAAGTATCTGTAAAGACAGAAGAGTACGGTGACGTGAAACTATCGAGGACGGGGCAACGATCTTACGAAAGAGAGGTTAAACTGATGTTGGATATTAAGAGCGAACATAAATAACCCTTAACCGGAATTTGCGGTTAAGGGTTATTTTTTTGCCTTAAATATCCTTATCGGGGTCGAGGGGAGGTCTCACAGCCCATCGGCCGCCCGTAAAATCGGGTACGGCGACGGCGGTACCGCCCAGGGCAACCGACTCCTCGCTAAGAGGGGTTATGGCCATTATTAAAGCGCCGTCATAGACGTCGATGGGTGGCTCGGTACCATTTATTACCGAATCGAAAAAGACGGTAAATACCATTCCGTCCATTCCTCCGTGGGAGCCGAAGGCCTTATTCTCTTTCCAGTATTTATGAAGGTATTCTTCCTCGTATTTTTCGGCGTTTCCCCAAAGCTCTTCCCTTTTGGGCTCTAAGGCAGGCTTGTCGGGGTTTATGAATATCGAATCGTTATCCTCATTATAGCAGCCCTTTGTGCCGAACACGCCAAGCTTTCTTGAATAGGGTGAGGGCAATGTGGTATTAAGGGTCAGAGTTATGGTCTGACCGTCGGCACAGCGCAGGGTGGTGGTTATCATATCGCCATGGGCGAATTTTTTATTTTTAAGGGGATGCTCCTCGAATTTTTCAAGATAGTCCTCCATACCGAAGGTGCCCGAAGCAGTTGAAGTTAAGGAAACGATGCGGTTTCCCCTGTTGATATTAGCCATTTGCATAATGGGGCCTAAAGCGTGGGAGGGGTAGGTGTCTCCGTTTCGGTGAAGATATTCTTTAAGGCGATATCTTCCGCTGAAGGCAGATCTTTCAAGGGACTCGCGAAGGTCGTGATGATAGCCTCCGGTGAAATGAACCGTGCGGCCGAAGACCCCTTTTCGAACCATATTTAAAAGCATAAGCTCCCGTTTTCCGTAGCAGCAGTTTTCGAGGAACATAAATTTGCCCCCCGTTTCCTCTACGGTTTTAACAAGCCGCCAGCAGTCCCTTACCGAGTAGGCTCCGCCGACCTCAAGGCCTACTGCGATACCGCGTTTTAGCGCCTCGCAGGCGATATCCACATGATCTCTCCAGCCGCAAAGAACGACCACCGCGTCGATGCCGCTGTCCAAAAGCTCCTTATAATCCTTAAAGCAGAGGGGTTCCTTATTTATTTTTTCCTTTAAAAAGTTTTTACCCCATAAAAGAGCCTCGTCGCTTAACTCGCAGATGGCGGTTATGTCGATCTTTCCGCTCTCGCAGATAGGAACGAGAACGTTTTCCAAAACGCTTTTTCCACGAAGACCTAAGCCTATGACGCCAACCTTTAATCTTTCCACGGCGCACCTCCGTAATTATTTTATTGTATTATAAGCCCTTCTGATTTATAATACAAGAGAGAAATCTGCTGATTATCTGTACAAACCTGCTGATAGGAGAAAATATATGAGCTTTTACGAAACAGCCCTTAACCGTTATTCCTGCAGAGACTTCGATCCCGAAAGAGATGTCGAGACCGAAAAGCTCGGGGACATTCTTGCTGCCGCCCGTCTTGCCCCCTCGGCCTGCAACGGTCAGTCATATCATATAACGGTCTGCCGAAACGAGGCCGC
>CASFDQ010000073.1 GCA_949293385.1 uncultured bacterium
CTTTTGTGGTATACTTTAGAATGTCCATAGTGATGTTCCTTTCAGAATTGTTGTTGTCCAATCTCAATTCTACCACAGGTTCGTCACTATGGATACTTTTTTCTGTTTTCTTACTATTGCAGGTTCATTTTACAATGCGCCAAATTTAAAAAATATTGTCGAAGTCGTAGTTTGGTGTTGACAAAGTCTGAAACCTGTGATACAATAAGTGTACCAAATGAGACACTTTTTGGAGGTAACCAATGCTTAACGCCGAAGAACTGAAGCTCGTTCGTTCCTGTTTCCTCTTTGCGGGGGTAGGCGAGGCCAAGCTCATAGAATTCTTATCGGGCGGCGAATGCTTTACAGACTCCTTTTCAAAGGGCGAAACGGTTTTCACCGCAGGCGAAGAAGAAAAAAAGCTCGGAATACTTCTTTTCGGAAAGGCCAAGGCCGTCTGCGCCGATAAGAGAAAGGGTTCCCTTAAATCCTTTACCGCCGGCGATCTTTTCGGAGCGGCGGGAGCTTTCTGTAAAACGGGAAACGAACCCTTCAGTAAAATTAAGGCCTCCGGCTCCTGCAAGATCTTTTTCGTGACCCGAGCGGGAGTTGAAAAGCTTATTCTCAAAAATCCGAAATGTGCCCTCGACTATATAACCTTCCTTTCCGAGCGGGTCGCCTTCTTAAACCGAAGGATCTCGACCTTTACGGGAGGCGAAGCGGTAGCCCGAGTCGCCAAATATCTGCTCGCCGCCGCAGGAGAAGATCTCATCTGTAGAAATATCAACTTTTCGGCTCTGGCGGGAAGCCTTGATATAAGCCGCGCAAGTCTTTACCGCGCGAAAAACGAACTTTTAGAAATTAAAGCCATCTCGGCAGATAATAAGGATATTATTATCCTCGACCCCGACGCTTTAAAAAATATCTGTTAAAGGAGAAATTTTTGTGAAAAAACTGATTGCAATTCTACTGACACTTGTCCTCTGCCTCGGTCTTACGGCCTGCGGCAGCGATACCACCTCTTCGGTCGCCCCCTCGGACGATAAGGACAGCTCGGTCTCCGACAAGACCGAGCCGGTCGATACCGTCGTTACCAAGGTCCTTACCCTTAAGGGACCCACAGGTATCGGAATGGCAAAAATGATGGAAGATAACAAAAACGGCAAATACGAATTTACCGTTGCTGGTCAGCCCACCGAGGCGGTAGCCGCCGTATCTTCCGGAAAGGCCGACATCGCCGCCGTTCCCACCAACCTTGCCGCAACCCTTTATAAGAGGACCGAAAAGGGTATCAAGATGCTTGCCATCAACACCCTCGGCTCCCTCTACATCCTCGAAAAGGGTGACAGCATAAGGTCGGTAGAGGATCTTCGCGGAAAGACCCTTTACGCAACCGGTCAGGGCGCTAACCCCGAGTACGTTTTAAACTATATTCTCGAGAAAAACGGCCTTAAGGTCGGCGAGGACGTAACGATCGAGTTCAAGGCTGAGCACGCCGAGCTTGCTACCCTTATGGCCGCAGGCGAATGTGTACTGGGTATGCTTCCCGAGCCCAACGTAGCCTCTGCCATGGCACAGAATCCCGACCTCAGAATCGCCCTTAATTTAAACGACGAATGGAACAAGGTCGCCGACGAAAACAGCCGTCTTACCATGGGCTGCGTCATCGTCAGAAACGAGTTTTTAGAGGCTCATCCCGAAGCCGTAAAGGCCTTTCTAGGCGAGCTTGAGACCTCTATCAAATACGCCGCTGATAATGCCGCCGAAGCAGGAAAGCTCTGCGAGACCCACGGCATCGTTCCCAAGGCTGCCCTTGCAACCAAGGCTATCCCCAACTGCAACCTTACCTTTATAAGCGGCGACGATATGAAGCCGGCCATCGTTGGCTATTTCGAAGTTCTTTTCAGCGCTAATAAAACGTCCGTGGGAGGAGCTATCCCCGATGAAGGCTTCTACTATATCCCTTAAAATTCTTAAAGGAATAGGCATATTTTCGTTTTGGATCGGGGTTTGGTATCTTGCCTCCACCCTTATAAATAAGGAGATATTTCTCCCCTTTCCGCATACGGTTGCTCTGCGGTTTCTGGAGCTTTCGGGAACCGCAGGCTTTTGGACGACCGTAGCGGCCTCCCTCGCAAGGATCCTCCGAGGCTTTATCTACGGCGTGGTGTTTGGAAGCGGTATCGCCCTTCTTACCCACTATTCGTCCCTTGCCGGAGGCCTTATCTCTCCCTTTATAAGGATGGTAAGAGCCGTTCCCGTCGCTTCCTTTACCCTGCTCCTCTTTTTGTGGCTCGATAACGATATGATCCCCGTATTCATCGCCCTTTTAATGGTTGCGCCTATTATGTGGGAAAATCTTTCGGCAGGCCTCGGAGCAATGGATAAGGGGCTTCTCGAAATGGCGAAGGTCTACCGAATTCCCCGCGGGAAGACCCTTAAAAAGATAATTTTCCCGAGCCTTAGTCCCTATTTCTGTTCGGGTATGCTGACGGGTCTCGGCCTTGCCTGGAAATCGGGTATCGCCGCCGAGGTAATAAGCTATCCCTCGGTCGCTATCGGAAAGGCTCTCGGCGAGGCAAAGACCTACCTCGAAACCGCCGACGTTTTCGTATGGACGGTCGTTGTTATTGCTCTGAGCCTTGCTTTCGAGGGACTTATCCGCCTCCTGTTCAGGAAAAGGAGGAAAAAGGTATGATAGAGCTAAAAAACGTATCCTTAGTCTTTGACGGCAGGCAGGTCCTTACCGATCTCAGCCTCGTCCTCCCCGAAAAGGGTATTCTTCTTATAACGGGACCCTCGGGGTGCGGAAAGACCTCGGTCGCAAGAATGATCTTGGGACTTTTAAGCCCTACCGAAGGAGAGGTCTCGGTAGGCGACCTGAAGATCGCCGCCGTATTTCAGGAGGATCGCCTCGTCCCCACCCTTACCGCCCTCGAAAACGTGGCCCTTGTGTCCGACACTAAGGAGGCCGAAAAACGGCTTTCGCAGGTAGGCCTCGGCGACGCTTTAGAGCTTCTGCCCGAGGAGCTTTCGGGAGGGATGAAGCGCAGAGTCGCCATAGCCCGTGCCTTGGCCTTTAGCGGAGACCTTCTTCTTTTAGACGAGGCCTTTACGGGGCTCGACGAGGAGCTCGCCGAAAAGATATTAAAGGAGCTCTGCGAAGAATTTAAAGATCGGCTCATAATCGCCGTGACCCACCGCCCCGAGCTTTTCAGCGGACGGGAATATACCGAGATAAAAATGTAACAATATACGGCTGCGATTTGCCTCGATGTATGAGGTTTTTATCGTAGCCGTTTAATTTTTGCGAAGCCTTCGGTATTCACGGGCGGCCGATGACCGCCCCTACAAGGTAGCCGAAAAGTTTTACGAAATTTGCGATATCTCACGGCGGGAGCAAGCCCCCGCCCTACAACGTTATCATATATTTTATATCGAAAATAGCCGTTTATCTCCGTCTCATTTTCCTCGGTGCATCGAGGACGCTGCGCCATACGCTTGTCGTATATATTTACGGTTTCGGTATCCGTTTTTAATTTTCAACTTTCAATTTTAAGTTTTCTTTTTTTCTGCGCCGACGAGATCCCGCCTGCGGCGATGCAAGCGACAATGGGTCATTCTGAGCCTGTCGAACGCGTAGCGCGGCACCGTAGGTGACGGAATCTCATTGTCGCAAAATTTCGACAAGCTCAGGATGACCCGTCGGGGCACGGTCGTAGCGACGTTCTTCGGATGCCGAAGCAATTTCGTTTTCTTTGCTCTTATTACTCGCGGGTAGCGCTACTCACGCCGTAGGCGTTACTCTTTTCCTGTGCGTAGCACCCCTGCAAAACGCAGTTTTGCCCCTGCGCAGCCCCTCGTCCCTGAATTATTTCGGTATCCGTCTGACCACTGATCACTGACCACTGTCCACTGTCCACTGAAAAATCCCCTCCGCAACGGGTGCGGAGGGGATTTTTTAACTATTTAAGCTGAAGTGCTACGAGGTCGAGGATGTCGACAACCTCATCTTTGTTAAAGTCGCCGTTGGAGGG
>CASFDQ010000074.1 GCA_949293385.1 uncultured bacterium
TAAATTTTCTATATATACCAGTTCCAATTTGGATTGTCTTTTTGTATCTGTCTTAAGCATCGAAATCCCTCTTTTTTGCAACTGTTCTTTGCTTTTATTATACCATATTTATCCCAAATTTTCACCTGTTTTTACAAAAAAATGACCGCTGACTTACCTTTGTCAGCGGTCTGAGATATGTGCGAGCACATATCTGTTTCTTGTTTTTAGAAGTTTAAATGCCCGATTTCGGTAAAGTCGGTCATTGAGAAGGTAGTAATTCCGAAGGAGGAAACGAGGTAGAAATAGTCGCCTATATATACGAAGCGGCAGTTGGTAAGGTAGTTTTCGCCCTCGATAACCGAGCGGTTTTTAAGCTCGAAGCCCGTTTCCTTATCGTAGCCGTATACGTAGAGCTCTGCCTTATTTCCGTAGCGGTAGGCGGTAAAGGCGATTATATCCTTTTTGGCGTCTACCATAATAGCCTTATGATCGTAGGATGCGTCGGAATAATCGGCGTTTATAGGCTCCTTATCGGCCTCGGTCACGTCGTAGGGGTCGGATACGTCGAACATAGAAAGCTTAAGTCCCGTAACCGAGCCGCTTTCGGTAGCCTCTTTTCCGAAGCCGAAGAGAAGGCCTTCGCCGTATGGGTGCATATACTCGGAAAAGCCGGGTATCTTAAGGGCGCTCATAAGGGTCGGATTTTCGGGGTCGGTAAGGTCGACGGTAAAGAGGGGGTCGACCTGACGGAAGGTTACGAAATAACCGACGTTTTTGTCGAAGCGAACCGAATATACCCTTTCATCCTTCGCTAGATCCTCAAGCTTACCTATTACCTTAAGCTCGCTGTCCAAGACGTAGAGAGAGTTTGAGGAGGAGCTTGAAACCGAGCTTGCAACGCTGTCGGAGGCGGCAAAGCCGTTTCCGTAGTAGACCTCCTCGACGACCGTCTCATCGCTTGTCGTAACGATACGGAGGTTACCCTCGTATTCGTCCATAGAGAACTGATTTAAAGGGCGTCCCTTAACCGTTCCGGTAGCAAGGTTTTTAATTTCGTCCTTAGAAAGTGAAAGCTTAACTATAGTAGTAGAGTTCTCGGTCGTTTGAGTATTACCGTTTTTGACCGAATCGTAGTTTGTAAAGGTATAATAAAGGTTTTCTGAGGTACAGTAAACGTTTTCGGCGCCACCAAGTACCGCAGATCTTTCGGTCGACTGCGCGGTAAGCATATCAACGGCAGAAACGACCAGATATGTGGGCTGCTCAAAGCCCTTTATCATCGAAATACATTCGGCCTCAATAGGACGGGAGTTTATGCAGGGTACGTATTCCTCGGGCTTGTCGCGGTGAATTATATCCTTATAAACGTAGTAGTTTGAAAGGAGATAAACCGTTCCGTCGATCATTCGGGAGTTATGGTAGCTTCCGCTCTGAGTTACCTTAGCCATCATAAAGGGATCGGCCTTGTTATCGATACTATATACCGAGACACCGGTTTTCTCTTCCGAGCCGTAGCCCTCGTAAAAGGTAGAGATAACGGCAAGACGGTTTCCGTTTACGTACATATTTATAACGTTATCTCCGCCAAGGCTCGTTTCGGATACCTTTACGGGGGAGCCCGAATTGGTATCGGTTATAATGAGGCGGCCCTGACTAATGGAATAGATGTAGCGTCCGTCGTTTTTAACGATATCGGCCTCGTCGACACCTGCGACCTGATTGTTCGTGGTCGAGCTGTCTGCTCCGTCGGCAGTACCGGTGGTGCCTTCGAGCATAGCGTCGTCGGTAATCATTTCGTTTTCCGCAGCAAAATCCTTAGCCATACCGCCGAAGCCGAAAAGGTCGACGAGGCTGTCGAGCAGGCCGGGCTGACGCTTCTTTATGATACCCTTCATAGAATCGTAGATTTCGTCGTAGGTTACCGAGGCTACTACGGTTTTTTCAGGCACCGCGGTAAAGGTCGGTATAGTCTGCTTCACGGCAAAAACGGTTCCTATAACGAGACAGGCGGCCACGGCCGAGGCGATGATCCCCTTAAAGGGTATCCTTCTTTTTGCGGGAGTCTCAAAAAGCTTTTCCTTTATCGCTTCCTTTGAGGCTTCGTTTAAATTTATATTTTCATTATCCCTTTTATACTTATCCTTAAACACCGAAATCTTCTCCTTTCAGGGCCGTTTCCAGCCTTTCGCGGGCTCTTTTGAGCCGCGTTTTTACGGTTGATTCGTTAGTTTCCAAGATGGCGGCTATTTCTGCACATGAGTAACCCTCGTAGTAGAAGAGATGAACTACGGTTCGGTATTTTTCGGGCAGCTTTAAAACTTCGGAGTAGACCTCGAAGGTTTTCTGCTCGTCTATAGAGTAGTCGTCTCTTATACCCTCGGTAAGGCGGTTCCAGGCCGAGGTAAGAAGGTTTTTGGAGGTGTTGACCGCGACCTTAATAAGCCAAGCCTTAATATACTCGGGCTCGGTAAAGCAGGTATCGGTCTTCATAAGCTTTAAGAAAACGGTCTGCAGAACGTCTTCCGCGTCGAATCGATTCTTTGTGCGGGCAAAGGCCAGTCGGTATACGGCGGTATAATACCGCTCGAAAACCTCGTCAATACTCATTCCGCATAGGTTGTTTTTGTGCAAGAGCTCACCCTCTTTCATACATAACACATTTCGGGAGGCTGAAAGGTTTCAAAAAAATTAAAAAATTTCCTCTTTTGGGATTTTTTTCGACAAAGCGAAGTTTCGGTAAGCCTTATCCTCGATAACCTCTTTTATAACGGTTATATATTCGGGGATAGAGAAGGCCTCCTCCTCGCTTTCAAGCTCTATTTCCAAAAAGGCCTGATTTTTCCAGAAAGGAAATATATCTATTTCTAAAAGGTGATCTTCAAAAGGAATACGGTAGCGGGTCTTTTTAAGGCGGGAGGTCTCTTCCTTTAAAAGAATTTCATACTCGTCCTTCGTTATTTCGTTTTCGAGTTCTATTCGGGTAAGGTCGGTTATATGGGTCTTGACGGTCTTTATGTAGCTTACCCTGTCTCCTTCCTGCCACCTGCGAAGCCTTGCGCCGCCTTCGGTATAGGTCTGAGTAATATCGATCTTACGGGCACCCTTTATACCTTCGAGCATAGCGGTATCGGGATACTTTATAAGGAATTTTCGTTCGATCTCAAGGTTTTTATCTTTACTCATAGCTTTTCTCCTAACAAACCATTCAAACCCAAGCGGGCTTGGTCAATAACAAGAAGTCCTGTCGTAATTATAGCACGACAGGACCTTATGAGCAATATTTAATTGATATCAGCGGTTACTTTGTCGGCGATATATGCAAAAACGTCTCCGCAGCCTCTGTCGGCGTTTTCACTTAAAACGGTTACGGCATATTTCGGCTTATGGAGCGGGAAAAAGCCGCAAAACCAAGAGTTCGTGACCTTTTTACCGTTTCTTACAATACCCGTTTGCGCCGTTCCGGTCTTCCCTGCGGCCGTAGTGAGGGTCGGCGCGGCAGACTCTCCCGTTCCACCCTTTGTAAGAACGCCTGCAAGGTCGTTTTTAAGTCTTTCGGCGGTATATTCCGACATTACTCTTACCTTTGCGGGAATCGGGTTCGAGGTAAAGTTACCGTCCTTTACCGTACCCTCGATAAGGGACGGGGTTCGGTACTCGCCGCCTCCCGCTATAGCCATATAAAGATTAGTTATTGCCAGAGGAGACAGCATAAGCTCGCCCTGACCGATAGAAAGGTTTGCGAGAGATCTTTTTGAAACGTCATAGACGGCGGTATTACCGAGGCTTCCCGCCTTACAGGTCATACCCTTCGCTAAGGTTATACTACTCTCAAAGCCTGCTTTTTCAGCAATATTTATTACCCTTCTTCCGCCCACGCTACCGATATATTCGTAGAAAAAGGTGTTGCAGGAATACTTTAAGGCCGAGGAGATATCTACCTCGCCGTGGCCACCCAAATTATGACAGCTGAAAACAAGTCCGTCGATATCGGTATAGCCTCTGCACTCGGTATAGTAGCCTACTCCGCCCTCGTAGCCTGCGGCAGCAACGTAGGGCTTAAATACCGAGCCGATATTGTAGGTGCAAAAGGCGCGGTTTAAAAGGGGCTCGTCAGGGTCGTCAAGCGAATCGGCAATATTTTTAAGGTTGAAATCCGGACAGCTTACAAGGGCTCTTATCTTTCCCGTTTCAACCTCGGTAATAACTATCGCACCCGTTTTAATTTTCTTGGCGGCCTCTTCGGCTATCTGCTGAACGGCCGAATCGATGGTAGTTCTTACCCCGTTACATTCGGTCTTATAATCGTAGGTAAGGGTAGGTTCTATTCCCTCGAGGACGTTTCCGATACCGTTTAGGGTAAAGGTTATATAGTTTTCCTTATCCGAGGAAAGAAGGTCGTCAAAGGCAGACTCGAGACCGCTTACTCCCCTGCCTGTCGAGTCGGTATAACCTATAATATGGGAAGCCACGGTATCACTGCCGTTATGCTCGGTTACGGCAAAGGAATATATTCCGTCGGCGGTAAGCTTCTCCTCGGTATAGCGAAGTGCAAAGCCGCTTTCCCTTATTTCTTCGGTAATCTCGGTCATTTCTTCAGAGGAAAAATGCTCGTAAAGGGCGATAAGGGCGGTAGGATCATCGAAGATCAGGTTACAGTAAACTATTCTTTTATTCGTCAAGGGGTTACCGAGGGTATCGTAGACGGTTCCGCGGCTATAGCCTATCGATATCTTCTTAGACGAAGCGGTTTCGGCTACGGTTTTATATTCGGGATTTACTACTATCGTACAAAGCCTCAGTATGCAAACGAACATGGTTGCGACGATCAGAAAGTAGCAAAAAGCTACCCGTTTATGATATGAGCTCATAGAAAAAACCTCCTCCGACAGTATTGACGGAAGAGGTTTTTATTATTCGCTTTTCATTCTGAGCATCGAGCCCGCTTTTACGGGACGGCTAAAGGGGATCTTTATTTTCATCATCGGATGCGGAGCCGAGTCTATGGGGTTTCCTTCCCCGTCGAAAAGCTCGGTAGCCGTAACCGTAAAGGGTTCGCATTTAGGCTCTAAGCAGTCGAGCTCCTGACCCCTCCGGAACTTATTCCTAAGGGTCGCTACGATACAGCCGTCTTCATATCCGTCGACCGTTGCGGCAACGGCGTAATCGCGGACGTAGCCTGCGTGAGCGTAGGTCTGAGCGTTTTCGGGACGGCCGAAATAAAAGCCTGTCGAGTAGGTTCGGTGACTTATCTTGTTAAGCTCCTCCTCTACCCAAGGAGGCAGAGTCCAGCTTTCGTCGCTATCCTTAAGGCTGTCGAGAGCGCCGCGGTAGGCATTAGCGGTAACGGCCACGTAATACTGCGACTTGGCTCGGCCTTCTATTTTAAGACTTCCTATTCCCGCGGCCTGCATTTCTCTTAGATGCTGCGCCATACAGAGGTCGTTGGCATTAAGGATATAGGTTCCCTTATCGGTTTCGGTAATATCGAAATGCTGACCCTCGCGGTTGGTCTCAACAAGAGAATAAGACCAGCGGCAGGGCTGAGCGCAGTCGCCTCGGTTGGCATCCCTTCCCGTCATATAGGAGGAAAGCAGGCATCTTGCCGAGAAGGAGACGCACATAGCGCCGTGAGCAAAGCATTCGAGAGTAAGCTCCTTGGGAGTTTTAGCCCTTATTTCGGCTATCTCGGCAAGGGAAAGTTCACGGGCAGTAACGACACGGTCAGCCCCTAAATTATAAAAGGCGTTTGCCGTTTCGTAGTTTACCACGCCCGACTGAACCGATACGTGAAGCTCGCATTTCGGAGCGTGCTTTTTAACGAGACCGATAGTACCGAGGTCGGCGGCGATTATCGCATCGGCTCCTGCGTCCTGACAAAGCTCCAGAAAGGCAGGAATACGGCATATCTCGTCGTTATGCGGCAGGGTATTGCAGGCGATGTGCACCTTAACTCCCCTGTCGTGGGCATAGCTTATTCCCTCACGCATATCCGCTTCGCCGAAATTCGAGGCGGCGGTACGCATTCCGAACTCCTCACCTGCGATATAGACGGCATCGGCACCGAAATCGACGGCGGTCTTAAGCCTTGTCAGGTCTCCCGCAGGGCAAAGAAGCTCGGGTAGAATTATTTTATCAGTAGAGTTCATATATCCATTTACCACTTGCCTGAAGTTTTTTAATAGTAGAACTGTGACCTGCGGCGGAGGTATTATAGTAGAATTTTCCGTCACTGTCGGTTACAAAGTAGGTATACTCGAAGTTTTCGGTCGGTAAAAACGCCGCTTTAATGGCCGCCGCACCGGGGGAACAAACAGGTCCCGGAGGAAGACCTATAGCGGTATTCTGCGTATCGTATCTTCCGTCGCCGTTCATGGTCTTATCGTAGTAAATGGTCGGAGAAGAGCCGAGATGAGCGAAGGAGGAGGGGTTATCGAGACGATTATGGAAAACGGCCGAAACGTTCGCCATTTCGTCGGTATCGATTCCCGATTCGAGCTGAACGATAGAGGCAAGGGTAAGCATTTCGTGAATAGAGTAGCCCATTTTTCTTGCGTTTTCTATCATTTCGTCGGTTATTACCTCTTCGGTATGAGCCAGCATTTTTTCTATAGCGAGCTTAGCGCATTCCTTAGAGTCATAGTTAAAGAAATCGTATGTATCGGGGAAAAGATAACCCTCAAGGGCAAAGTAGGTATTCTCTTTATCAGCCGAGGAAAGAAGACGGCCTTCAAGCTCTACCTCATCGAGAGCGGCATAGAAATCCTCCTTCGTACATACTCCCGCCTTTTCGAGCAAGGAGCCTATTCCCGGAACGGTAACGTCCTTTCCGTTTACGTTTTTAACGTAATCGTAAAGGCAGGTGCCCTCGGGGATGGTGACGGTGACCGATTCTGCCTGCTCACCGCCGCTTATAAGAATCTCAGCAATTTCCTCATATCCGCAACCCTTTTCTATTTTAAAGGTTCCGTAGCGGTAAAGGGTCTCAGTCGCAGACATTTTAGAATAGAAACGGAAGAAAAGAGCACTGTCTATAACCTTTTCGTCCTCTAAAATATCGGCAATATCCGAAACGTTAGAGCCCTGCGGAATAATTACGGTTATATATTCCCCGTTCTTTTTTCCGCCCTGATAGTCGGAGGTATAAGAAAAATATACCCAGACACAGATAGCGGCAATAAGAGCAAGCAGGCCTAAGACTACCCAAAGCAGTATATGCTTTTTCTTTTTGGGGGCTTCTTCCCCGTTATCCTCGTCGGTATTCTCCTCGTTACCGTTATACATTTCGAGAACCTCTTCTATCGAAAGAGGTTCGTTATCATTCATATTTATATTCGTGTTATTTTCGTCAAAACCTTCGAATTTATTTTCGTTTTCCAAGCTTGCACCTCGTTATTTTGACCTACAGGTCTTAATTCTTTTATCGGTTACCACTATATCGACAGAGCGGTCGTATCTTCCGTGATACATAAAGGGTCTCAGCTCGTCGGAATAGCAAATTCCGGCAGAGATACCCGAAAATCGGACCATATAACGGTCGTAATAGCCCTTACCGTAGCCTATACGGTAGCCCTTCATATCGAACTGCATACCCGGAACTATCATAAGGCAGCCCGTAAAGTCGTCGACGACGGGTAGGGATGGATCGGGCTCTAAGACCGAGAAGGTACCCGGAGCCAGACATTCGAGAGAGTCGATATAGTGAAACTCCATATCGCGGCTATCCGGAATACAGCGTGGCACGGCAACTCTTTTGCCGTCTGCCCAAGCGTTTTTTATTATCTGAACCGTGTCCACCTCAATAGGGGTAGACATATAGATCAGCAGAGTCTTAGCAGGACGATATTCTTTAAGTCGGCGAACGTTTTCGGCTACCAAGCGGTCAAGCGTCGACTTCTCTTCGGGAGAAAGGGCCTGACGTTTGGCTCTGCAACTTAGCCTGAGCTCCTGCTTATACTTACGGATATCTATCGGGCGCATTGCATAGACTCCCTTAGCTGTGCCGAGGTCTTCGGAGAACCCGTTAAATAGTCTACTATTGCGAAGCCGAAATCGAATACGGCGCCCGCACCCTTTGCGGTAATTATATTTCCGTCGGTCACTACCGAGCGGTTTCGGTAGGTAGCTCCGATAAGCTCCTCCTCGAAGCCGGGATAGCAGGTAGCGTATTTATCCTTTAAAAGGCCTAAATGACCGAGGATAGAGGGGGCGGCACAGATAGCGGCAACAAGCTTTCTGCTCTGATAAGCTCCCTTAGCGGCGTGACAGACCGTTTTATTTGCCTCAAGGTTAAGAGTGCCGGGCATTCCGCCGGGTAAGACCACCGCCTCAAGGTCAACGGGGGCAAACTCTCCCGTTTTAATATCGGCGGTTATTTTTATTCCGTGACTTCCGACGATCTCTCTTTTGTTTACTCCGACGCAGGTGACCTTAATGCCCGCTCTGCGAAGGATGTCTACGGTTACGAGCGCCTCGGCCTCTTCGAAGCCGTCGGCTAAAAATACATATACCATATTAACTCCAAATCAAAGAATTTTTAAAACCTCGCCTAAAACATCCTCGGCGATATCTTCTATACTGCGCGGCTGACCGTCCTTAGCGCAGGGGATCTTTACCCATCCCGAATAGTCGGCGGTAAACATTGCGGCCTCTCGGCAACGGTTAAGATACCCGACGTCGGTTTCGTGAATATCCTTACTTCCGCCGTCCTTACTGTAACGGCCGTCAAGAAGCTTCTGCGACACCTCGGTAGGCATATCGAGGAATATTACCTTATCGGGCTTAGGTATACCGAGCTTTTCGTATTCGAACTCGTAAAGCCAGGAAAGAAAGCCTTCCCACTCGTCTCGGGCCAGCTTTGAGCACTGATGCACGGCGTTGGAGGTAGTATAACGGCCCGCAAGGATCATTCCGCCCTGACTGTAATACTCTCCCCAATCCTTTTTAAAGGAGGCGTAACGGTCTACCGCATAAAAGCAGGAGGCGGCAAAGGCGTTGACGTCGCCGGGTCTTTTTCCGAACTGACCCGCAAGATACATTTTTACAAGGGCCGACGAATCGTCACCGTAGCAGGGAAAGGAAACGGTTCTACATTCGATTCCGTGTTTTTTAAGGCCTTTCGGCAGAAGCTCAAGCTGTGTCGATTTTCCGCTTCCGTCGAGTCCTTCTATTACAATAAGTTTTCCCATAATCAGTTTCCTTTAAGTTTCTTATACTCTTCTCTTACCTCTTTTATTCGTCCGCAGGTCATATTGCCTTCGGGACAGCCGCCCGAAACGCAGGAGGGGCCTGCATTCTTAAAGAGGTTGGGAGCGATCTCAAGGACTAAAGCCAGCATTTTGTCGGCCACGTCCTTTATCTCCCACTGAGCACGGTTGCAGCAGCGGTGACGGAAGAAGTTCATAAGGCTTCTCGCGTTCATCGTAACGACGATCTTGGTCTCGCAGGCGTTGGGAAGGAGAAAACGGGCGTCCTCAAAGGCCTTTTTCTTAGCCTTTTTAACCGCTTCCTTTTCTTCCATTCCTGCCGCCATAAAGGTTTCGGTGTGCTTTTTGGTCAGCAGATCTGCAAGATTTTTATAGCCTGCGTCGATGGCCTCCATCTGACGTATGAACTCGGCCTTGGCTTCGGGGATGGCCTCAACCTCGGGAGGGATTATATACTCGAAGCTGTCCTCGCTGACGTAGCGCTGACTCTTCTGAGAGTAGGAGGCGATTCTGTGACGGACGAGCTGATGAGAGCAGGCACGGGAAATACCCTCGACGCCGAAGGTGAAGGTAACGTGCTCTATAGGGCTTTCGTGTCCGATTTCGGAAAGCATTTCCACAAAAGCGGCGGTCTTTTCGGGGGTAAGCCCCTCTTTGATGGTTTCGATGGTTGAGGGAGAATAGCAAAGCTTTGCGGCCGCGGCCACGGTCGCTTCGGGATTCGGAGTGTGGGCAAGCAGGGTTACTTTAGCCATTTTAAGTCTCCTTTCGCGAGATTTAGACATAATTTATTTTATTATAGCAAATTACTTCGAAACTTTCAACAAAAAATCGCCTCTTCTGCGCATAAGAGGCGGTTAATTTATTTTTTTACCGATCATTTTGCAAATGAAAAATTCAAAAACAAAGAAAAGTATGCAGCCTGCTCCGTAGCAGATTATATCTATCCGGGAGAAGGAGGTGCCGACGATTATTCGGAAAAAGGCGATATCCGAAAGGCCTAAAAGCTTTACGATATTTATGTATTGAACAAACTCCACCAACACCGAAAATATAAAGACGTAAAGGGGCAGAAGCTTTATTCCCTTCGGGAAGAGGATTCGGACGAGGGTGCAAAGCAGAACGGTGACCAGAATATCTCCTCCGTAGGGACGGAGGAAGGCATCCCTCACGAAAAGGGCGATTATGACCTCGGTTATTAAAAGCAACAGAAATACTGCGGCATAAATTAAGCGGGGGCGGACTGATCTTTTCATAAAAACACCTCCCACAGATTATACCATCCACGGGAGGTGTTTGCAAGGCTATTCGTTTTTGGGGGAGAAGAGGGCTGTAGATAAAAATCAGGTATACTGATTTTTCCTCTTGCCGTATCAGAAGAGTTGTAGTATAATGTATTTGTTATATTATGCTTTTTGAGGTATTATTATGGAAAATGAAGCTAAGAAAAAGGTTTTAAGCTGTATTCAGCCAAGCGGTATGCTCACACTCGGCAACTATCTCGGCGCGCTTAAAAACTGGAAAAATATGCAGGAGGAATTCGACTGCACCTTCGCGGTGGCCGACCTTCACGCCATAACCGTTCGTCAGGAGCCCGCTAAGCTCCGCTCTCAGATCTATTCGACCTACGCTCTGATGTTAGCGCTCGGTCTCGATCCCGAGGAGTCTACCCTCTTTATTCAGTCACACGTTCCCGCTCACAGCCAGCTCTCCTGGCTCCTTTCCTGCTATACGCAGTTTGGCGAGATGTCAAGAATGACTCAGTTTAAGGATAAGTCGGCAAAGCACGCCGATAACGTAAACGTAGGCCTTTTCTCCTACCCCGTTCTTATGGCTGCGGATATTCTGCTTTATAAGCCCGATTTCGTTCCCGTCGGAGCCGACCAGAAGCAGCATTTAGAGATCGCCCGCGATATCGCCGAGCGCTTTAACGGAATTTACGGCGACGTATTCACCGTTCCCGACCCCTATATCCCCAAGATCGGTGCCCGCGTTATGTCCCTTCAGGACCCCACAAAGAAAATGTCGAAATCGGACGAGAATCTAAACGCCTGGGTCGCAATTCTCGATACTCCCGACGACATTATGAGAAAGTTTAAGCGTGCCGTTACTGACAGCGAAGCAAAGGTCTGCATCGGAGAAGAAAAGCACGGCATCAACAACCTTATCGGGATCTATTCGGCAATTACCGGAAAGACCTCCGACGAGATAACCGCAGAGTTCGAGGGCAAGGGCTACGGCGACTTTAAGCTTGCGGTCGGAGAGGCCGTTGCCGAAGAGCTTCGCCCCATAAGAGAAAAATACGACTGCATCATAAAGGACAAGGCCGCTCTTGAAGCCCTTTACAGAGAAGGTGCCGAAAAGGCAGGCTACGTCGCCCGAAAGACCCTGAATAAAGCAATGAAAAAGGTCGGTTTCGTACTATGAGCTTTCCCCTTATAGGAAACGAGCGCATAAAGGAGTCGGTCTCGGCCTTGGTTTCGGCAGGAAGACTCCCCCATGCGGTTATAATCGAGGGCGATATCGGTACGGGAAAACGAACCCTTGCAAGGTATCTTGCCAAGACGGCGGTTTGCGAAGGCGGTGAGCCCCCCTGTGGGCAGTGCCGCTCCTGTCACCTTGCAGACAGCGGTACCCATCCCGACATCGAGACGGTTGCCCCCGAAGAAAAAAAGAAAAACATCAACGTTGACCAGATAAGGGAGCTCAGGAACACGGCCTATCATTCGGCCCATACCGCCTCCCGCAGAGCCTTTATAATCGAGCAGGCCGACACAATGAACGCGGCCTCGCAAAACTCCCTTTTAAAGGTTTTAGAGGAGCCGCCGAGCGACGTTTTGTTTATTCTTATTGCCGTTTCGGCTAAGAATCTTCTTGAAACGGTAGTTTCGCGATGTATGGTGCTTTCCCTCTTCCCTCCCACCTCAGAGGAGGCGCTCGCATATCTTACCGAGGAAAGAAAGCTTTTAAGAGACGAGGCTTCCATTCTTCTCTCGGAAGAAAAGAACAACATCGGAAAGGTTCTTTTGCGCCTTTCGAACAGTAAGGACAGTATCGGCAGAGCCGCCGCTCACGATTATTTTGAAGCTGTTAAAAAAGGTTCGGCGCTGTCGGCACTGCTTTCTACGGTGCCCCTTGAAAAGGACCGCCTTGAGGCAGGCAGATTTACCGACGAGCTTTCGGAAATACTTACCGCAAGCATCAAGAAATCGGTAAAGCTTACCGTTACCGCAGGAGAATACATCCGTATGCAGGAGATACTTTTTGAAATGAAGCCCCTGCTTGAAACAAATATAAATTTACAGATTTACTTCGCCGCCCTTACTTCGCGCATTACGGCGGTTACGGCGAAATAAATATATATTTAAGGAGAAATTTATGACCGAGGTTATCTCTGTAAAATTCAAATCCGACGGCAGAGCCTATTTCTTCGACCCCGCAGGCATTAAAGCCGAGGTCGGAGAGATCGTCGTAGTAGAAACGGCAAGAGGAATCGAATGCGCCACCGTTTCGGAGGGCGTTAAAAAGGTTGACGATATGAAGATCGTAAAGCCCCTTAAAAAGGTCCTTCGTATTGCCGATTCCATCGACCGAAGAAAGATGGAGGAAAACCGCAAAAAGGCCGACGAGGCTTTTAAGGTTTGCGAAAAGAAGATCCTTGAGCACAAGCTCGATATGAAGCTTGTTGACGTCGAATATGCCTTCGACGGAACCAAGATCCTTTTCTGCTTTACCAGCGACGGCAGGGTCGATTTCCGCGATCTCGTTAAGGATCTCGCATCCGGCTTTCATACGAGGATCGAGCTTCGTCAGATAGGCGTGCGCGACGAGGCCAAGATGCTCGGTGGTCTGGGAATCTGCGGTCAGCCCTTCTGCTGCGCAAGATTTTTAGACGATTTTCAGCCCGTTTCTATAAAGATGGCAAAGGAGCAGGGTCTGTCCCTTAATCCTACCAAGATCTCGGGCAGCTGCGGAAGGCTTATGTGCTGTCTTAAGTACGAGCAGGACGCATACGAATATCTTAACTCAATTACTCCTCCCGTAGGCTCCTACGTTAAGACCGCCTCGGGTAACGGAATCGTAGTTGACGAAAATCCCCTTACGGGCAACCTTTACGTCCGCATAGGAGAAGACGCCGCGCCTATAAAAATTCACCGCAGTGAGGTCGAGCTTATAAGCAAGGGTAAAAAGGGTAAGCCTCAGCCTCCGAAAAAAGAAGAAGCGGCAGAATAAGCTATTTTCAAAATTCGACAATTTTTTCTTGCATTTTTAAAAAGATATGTTAAAATATATCTTAGACACAAGGAGGTGTATTTAAATGGCATACAAAATTTCCGACGCTTGCATCAGCTGCGGCGCTTGCGCAGGCGGCTGCCCCGTAGAGGCTATCGCTGAGGGTGACGGTCAGTTCGTAATCGACGCTGACAAGTGCATCGACTGTGGCGCTTGTGCAGCAGGCTGCCCCGTAGACGCTATCGCTGAGGCTTAAGTTAAAGCTAAAAAGAAAACGACCCGACGGAAAAACCGTCGGGTTATTTTTTTGATATCTTTTTGTTTTGCAAAAATTCGGGCATTTCGGCGGAAGGAGCAAAGTCGACCCCTACAAAGGTAGCCGAAAAGTTATATTCAAATTTGCGATATCTCTCGGGAGGAGCAGAGCCCCTCACCTACAACCTCCCGATAAACTGCTTCGGTATCCGTCTGACCACTGACCACTGATCACTGACACCTGACCACTGACACCTGAAACCGGTTTAGCCTTTATCTACGCTGAATGAGGTGTTGTTGAAGCGGATATTGTCGGCATATTGAAGGTTCATCGGGTGATAGACTTCGCTCTCGTGATGGCCGTGGCGAACGGCGCCGTGGCTATGTCTGTCGGGGAATTCGGTACCGTCGGTAAGGGTAAAGGAGCAGTTGTTAAACTCCACGTTTTCTACGTGATTTTCCTTTCGGCCGTTAATCCAAGGGAACTGCGGTCCTCTTACGTGCATATTGGAAAAATAAAGGTTTCTTATAGCTTCTACCTTTACGTCGGGGTTGGGGTTTATGTCAATATTCACGGGAGTACCGTATGCCTTATCCATAATTATATTATCGAAGGTCATATTCTCGATCAGGGTCGCTTCTCTGCCGATGTCTGCCGAGCCGGGGTTATCTCTGCTTGGCTTCATATAGGGCAGGAAGAAGTCTATTCCGCAGGAGCAGTCGGTGAAAACGAGGTTTGAGAAGGCACAGTTTCGGATAACACCATCGTTTATCCAGCCGATTCTAATGCCTCCTGAATAGCTCGTAAGATTACAGTTGGTCACAACTACCCGCTCACAGACCTTGTTTTCTTTAAGGGAAACGTTATTTGCGCGAACGATCAGACAGTCGTCTCCGCACCTTATTGAGCAGTTTGAAACAGTAACGTTGCGGCTTGAGTTTATGTGAATACCGTCGTTGTTGGGGTACTCGACCTCGGCGTCTATCTTGCACTTATCGAAGGAAACGTAGTCGCAGTCGTGGATCCAGTAAGACCAGCCTGCAGGCTGATTTACCATGGTTATATCCTCCACCTTAACGTTTTTACAGCCCGTGAAGAATACGCAACGGGGAGGGGTGGGACGTGAAAAATCGCGGTGATATTTCCAGGCATTGCCCCATTGTTCATCGATTACGAAGGTATTTCCGTTACAGTCAATGGTGCCCATACCCGTAAGGGAGATATTTTCACATTCTTCGGCAAAAATGAGGCAGGCATTTCTCCAACGGGGAAGCAGAGGGGAATTTACGTGAACGGTCTCCTTTTCGGGATAATCATCGCAGTCGGGAGAGCCTAAAAGCACCGCATCCGAAGCGATGTGAATTTCTACGTTGCTTTTATAGATTATCGTACCCGTCATATAGACGCCGTCCTCGATAAGGACGCGACCTCCCTTTTCGCCCACCTTGTCGATTGCCGCCTGAATAGCTTTTGTGTTAAGGGTCTTTCCGTCGCCTACGGCTCCGAAATCTTTAATATTTACTGTCATAAAACGACCTCCTTTTCTTTTATTATGCAGACTAAAACGAATCTGTCAATGCATTATATTGTATTTTTTAATATTATATTGAACTAAAATGAGATTTATGGTAAAATAACTCGGGGTGATGATATGATCATAAATACCGACAGTACGATAAAAACCTTAGGCTATGGCAGGGTGACCCAAAAAGCTCCTTGGCATACGGGCAGAATTGTTAATGCAAACCTGCTTTTGTACGTAAACTCGGGACGACTTAAAATGCAGGTTGACGGGATGGCTTATTCTCTTTGCAAGGGGGATCTCCTTAACGTTCCCGAAAACGTCTTTTACAGACCCTTAGAGGTAAGCGGCCTTGAATATTTCTTTATTCATTTTTCCGCCGACACCTCTGCCGCCGAGGCCGAGGACTTAAATCTTCACTCTCATCCCCTTCTCCCCGACGGAGATTACGGTTTTACCATTTGGGGAGGCAACCCAAACCTTACACTCAGTCCCCTGACGCATTGCGCGGGAAACAAGTCGGTAAGGGAGATCTTTATAAAAATTGCTTCACTGAATATAAAAAGCAACCGTGACAAGCAGATGCTTGACGCCCTTGTCCGTGAGCTTATCGTAACCGTTTCAAGCGAAAGTCCGATAGACGCACCTTTAAGCAGAACTACCGTTAAAATAATCAATCATATAGATGAGAAATATTACGAAGATATATCCCTCCTCGCTTTATCCGAACGGTTTAAAATATCGAAATCTTATATTGCAAGGCTTTTTAAGCGGGAGCTTCACACCACCTCCTCGGAATATCTGAACCGAGTACGTATAGCTAACGCCTGCAGGCTGTTAAACTTTTCGAATATGAGCGTCGGGGAGATAAGCGAGGCGGTCGGCTTTCGAGAGCAGTATTATTTCGCGAGAATATTCAAAAAACTTACGGGTGTTACGCCCACAGAGTACCGAAAACGAAATCTTATTCCCTGATTTTTAAACTGGGTCTTTATTATTTTAAAAATATGTGTTATAATCGGTTTGTTAAATATTTTCTCTAAAAGGAGTTATAAAAAATGGTTAAAGAAGTATTGGTTGAAATTTCCGCACGTCACGTACACGTAAGTGAAGAGCATCTTGAGATCCTTTTCGGCAAGGGCTAGAAGCTCACCCCCCAGAAGGATCTTTCTCAGCCCGGTCAGTTTGCCTGTGAAGAGCGCGTTACCGTTGTAGGCCCCAAGAAGGAGCTTGCCGGCGTTTCCATCCTCGGACCCTGCAGAAAGGCTACTCAGGTCGAGCTTTCCCTCACCGACGCCCGTTCCATCGGCGTTAATGCACCCATCCGCGAGTCGGGCGACGTTGCAGACTCAGGCGCTTGCAAGCTTATCGGTCCTGCAGGCGAGGTCGAGCTTACCGAAGGCGTTATCGCCGCTAAGCGTCATATACATATGACCACCGCCGACGCTGAGAAGTACGGCATTACCGACTGCCAGATAGTTAAGGTCAAGATCCCCACCGAGGGTCGCGCTCTTATTTTCGACGACGTTGTAGCCCGCGTATCCGACAGCTACGCTCTCGCAATGCATCTCGATACCGACGAGGCTAACGCTGCCGCAGTTCCCGGAAGCTGCATGGGAATCATCCTTGACTAATAATCTCGGAATCTATATCCATATTCCCTTCTGTGATAAAAAGTGTAATTACTGCGACTTTTATTCGGGCGCTTCTACCCCCGAAAAAAGACGGGAATACGTGGAAAGACTCTCTGAAGAGATACGAAAATGGGGCGCGCTTACTGCACGCCCCATTGATACTCTTTATATAGGCGGCGGAACCCCTTCCCTGCTTTCCTTTGAGGAGCCGGGCCTTATTTTAGCGGCGGTAAGGGAAAGCTTTTCTCTTTCGCCCGATGCCGAGATCACGGTGGAGGCAAACCCCTCTGACCCCGATTTCATTCCTGCCGCAAAAAAGGCGGGTATAAACCGAATTTCCTTCGGTATTCAGTCGGCAAACGACGATGAACTAGAGCTACTTGGCAGAAGGCATAATTTTGCGGCGGCTAAAAAGGCCGTCAGCCTCGCCAGGAAAGCAGGCTTTAAAAATATATCGGCAGACATTATGCTCGGACTTCCAAACAGCGATATAACGTCGCTTAAAAAGAGCATCGACGAAATTTTAGCCCTTGATACCGAGCATATTTCGGCCTATATTTTAAAGATAGAGGAAAACACGCCCTTTTATAATCTGCCCCTTGAACTTCCCGACGAGGACGGCACCGCAGATCAGTATCTTTATCTCTGTGATAGAATGAGGGCGGCGGGGTACGGGCACTATGAGATCTCGAATTTCGCTAAAAAGGGCTTTGAGAGCCGCCACAACAACCGATATTGGAAGGACCTTGAATATATAGGCATCGGCCCTTCAGCACATTCTTTTTTTGAGGGGAAACGCTTTTATTATCCTCGGGACATCAATGCCTTTATCACCGAGCCTAAAACGGTAGCCGACGGAGATGGAGGAGACAGCGACGAGTTTATAATGCTGGCCCTGAGACTTTCCCGAGGACTCGTTTTTTCGGAGCTTAAGGAAAGGTTTAATATGGACCTTCCCGAGTCTGTTATAAAAAAAGCAAAGTTATTTGAAAAAGGCGGTCTTTTAGCGGTTGACGATGACCGAATATCCCTTACGGAAAGGGGTATGCTCGTATCTAACGGTATTATTTCTAAGCTTTTAGGAGAAATCTAATGAAAACCTATAAAATACATCTTATAAGACACGGTCTTACCGAGGGAAACCTTAAACAGCAATATATCGGAGTTACCGACCTTCCTCTTGCCGGTGCGGGCGTTACCGAGCTAAAAAGGCTTCGCGAGGAGACCGAATACCCGAGGGTAGACAAGGTCTACTCCTCCCCTATGCTTCGCTGTCTTCAAACGGCACGGATCCTCTATCCCGGCAGAGATATTCAGACGGTCGACAATATGCGTGAGATAGATTTCGGCGACTTTGAGGGCAAGACGGCAAACGAGCTTGAGGGAAATCCTGCTTATGCCGACTGGGCGGCCGGAAGAATCAACGCCGCACCAAACGGCGAGGACAACACCGAATTTGCAAGGAGGCTTTGCGTGGGACTAAATCAAATAGTCCGCGATATGATGTCTTGCGGCGCCGAGCACGCGGCAGTCATTATGCACGGAGGCGCAATTATGATGCTCCTTGCCTCCTGCGCAGTACCGAGAAAGAGTATGGTCGAATGGACCTGCTCCTCGGGCAGCGGCTTTTCCATAATGATAACCCCCTCCCTTTACCATTCGAGCGGAGTCGTCGAAGTTATAGATTATGTATGATTATTATAAATAGAACGCTTCAGAAAAGATAATTTTATTCAGATATTATAAAATTTAAAAAAATCTAAAAAATTTTTAAAAAAAATATTTTTTTTAGAGAAATAATGTGTTATAATTGGATGTAAATTTTTTAAAAGGAGCGCTTTATATGAAACTAATATATAAGGGCAAAACAAAGGACGTTTATTCTCTCGACAATGGCAACGTAATGCTCAAGTTCAAGGACGACTGCACCGGCAAGGACGGCGTATTTGATCCCGGTGAGAACGCTGTCGGACTTACCATCGACGGTATCGGTAAAGCAAACCTTATTTCTTCTATTCACTATTTCGAGCTTTGCAAGAAGGCCGGTATCAAGACCCACTACGTTTCCGCAAACGTTGAGGATGCAACCATGGAGGTTCTTCCCGCAAAGGTTTTCGGTCACGGTCTTGAGGTTATCTGCCGTCTCGTTGCTACGGGCAGCTTCATAAGAAGATACGGCGAATACATTAAGGACGGTACCCCTCTTGAGGGCGGATACGTTGAATGCACCTTCAAAAACGACGCTCTCGGCGATCCTCTCGTTACCGGCGAAGGCCTTGCCGCTCTCGGCGTAATGAGTCCCGAGATGTTCGAAAGCATGAAGGCTCAGACCCTTGCTATCACCAAGATCGTTGCCGACGACCTTAAGTCTATCGGACTTGATCTTTGGGATATTAAGTTCGAGTTTGGATTCAGTGGCGACGAGGTTATGCTTATCGACGAGATCGCTTCGGGCAATATGCGCGTTTACAAGGACGGCAAGATCGTTGATCCCGTAGAGCTTACCAAGCTTATCAACAACAGATAATTGCAGTGATCAGTGGTCAGTGATCAGTGGTCAGTAAACCGACGGAGGAACGGGTGTGCGCCATAGTGAGAAATTGCCCGAAAACGGCGCTTTTTCCGTAATAATGCGTTAAAAAGCCGTGGTACGCGACAGCGTTACCACGGCTTTTTGCCTTTTCTTACATAAAAATCATCCGGTTTCGGGTGCGTAGC
>CASFDQ010000075.1 GCA_949293385.1 uncultured bacterium
CTGAAGTCCGCGGGGAATTCTGAAAACGAAGCCTATCATGCTTCTGCATTCGGGGAAGAGAAATTTTGGGTTCATAAGGTCGGGAGCGCCCTTCATTCGCTCAATGGGAGCGATTCCGCAGGCATCTGCTCCTGCCGCCAAAGCGGCCTCCTTAATAAGCTTACTTGAAAGCATAAAGTACCTCCTGATCTAAAATTACTGTTGCAGAGTCCTGAGCCTTTTCACAATATCCGCAGGCCCTGCAGTTTTTATCGCAGCCGAGCACCTTCTCGGCAAATCCAACGGGAATCTTTTTATTCTCTATAACGGCAGGGTAAAACGACCCTGCGTGAGAGGGCTCGAGCAGGTCGGGAAGATTTCCCGAATAGGAACCGCTCGCATATGCCCGTATTATAGAGGAAAAGCTTCGGCTGACCCTTGTTGCAAGCTTAAGTCCGTCGAAATACTTTTCGTAAACCGACACCTCTTCGGGGCGGATAAAATTAGTGACCTGAAGCCAAAGTCTCTTGTTATCACCGCCTTCGAGCCAGGTGTGGCACTGACCCGAAAAGTCATAGGCGTTGTCCTTTTGACTTATTTCTCTTTCGTGAGAAACGAGGTTATCGTGAAAGGTTCGGGCAGAGCAGAAATTCAGGCATCCACTGTTGGCAAGACCAAAAAGCTTCTTGCCATTTTCGTCACACCATTTCCGCATTGCCTCGAGCTTGCCGCGATCTCGGTTAAACTCCCGCTTCATATAAAAGCTGTCGAAATGATCCGAAATATAGTCGGCGGCAAGGGGAGTCCCTATCTCCATATTCACCGACGCTCGAATTTCGGTATCGGTAAAATTATTCTTTATAAATTTTGCGATAACGGGGGAGGTGGTGGTAACTGCCGCAAGACCGAACTCCTCCTTAAGATGCTCTGCCGTATCTCCGAGCCTTAGAAAAAATTCTCGGGATAAAGCTTCGTCACCGTAGCAGTTGCCGTTAAGCAGAAGATTCAGACGAAGCCCCGCTTCTTTCAGAATATAAAGATCTCTTTCCTGCTTTTTTGCCGCATCCTCGGGCGAAAACATATCGCTTTGAACCGATATGTTGCGCCCGTTTTTAAAATCGCCGTAGGCAAAATACACCTCTCCGATATGATCCTTAAACAAAAGCACTGTGTCGGTAAATCGGTCGTCACGGCATAGCTGATATCCGACGGAAAAAAGCATCCTACCGCCTCCTTTGATACAATTATAGAATCATCACCGTAGCAGCGCAACAATATTTCAAAGATTAAAAATAAAAAAACAAATATTATATTGACAAAAAACGCAAATTTAATATAATTTAAATAACATTTCAAATAAATCGGAGGAAGTTATGCGCAAGATAGACCCCTTTGTGCGCTTTGCGGCGCAGGTATCCTATACGCCCCACGAGGAATACGCCGTAGCGCCCGACAAGCGTCTTTTTATCTTTTTAAACGATAAGGGATATATCGATGTCAGCGGCAATACGATCAAAACCGAAAACGGCCTGGCGGTATATATACCTTTAGGGGTGCCTTACAGATTTATCGGAGACGGTGTCCTCACCTTTATTGCCGTGAATTTCGACCTTACCCATTACCGCTGTGAGCATACCGCCCCCTTTGTCCGAAAGCTTACCCGTTCTTCCGAATACGAGAAGGTCTTCGACCCCGAATATACCGAGGAATTTTCCTTGCCGTTTTCGGTCGGTCTTTCGGGGGCGACCGAGCAGGGGAGACTCCTTATCGACGAATATTTTTCTAAAAGACCCTATTTTTCCGAAAAACTGTCGGCAATTTTAAAGGAACTTCTTTTCGAAATGCTCCGCGAAAAGGAAAGTCGCCCCTTTTCCGAGGTCGACAAACGGCTTAAAGCGGCGGTCAGCTTTATTGAACAAAACTATAGTGAAGATATAAAAAGTGCCGACATTGCCGCCGCGGCAGGTTATCACCCCTATCATCTTTCGAAGCTTTTTATAAAGCATCTCGGCGTCTCCCCTCACGCCTATTTAAACCGAGTCCGAATCTTCTGCGCCGAAAGGCTTCTTATCTCTACCGATCTGTCCGTAACCGCCGTATCTGCCGAGTCGGGATTTAATAGCACCGTCAGCTTCACACAGAATTTTAAAGAAAAACACGGAATAACCCCCTCTGCCTACCGTGCCCGCTATACCAAAACGATATAAAAAAGAGTGAACGCACCCGTTTATGCGTTCACTCTTTATCTTTTATATAAGGTTTATATCTTCTTAAACACTCTCATTTCGCTGGTCTGATCGTGCTCACTTCCGTTACGGACAGGACCTTGTTGTTCGCGTTGCGAAAATCGAAGTGTAAACGGTTTAATGTTATAAAATTTGTTAATTGCAAGGCGAATATCGAATAAATTTGAACAAATCAAACCTTCGAAATATTTCTCGAAATTATCTCATCCTGATACTGCTCACTAAGACAAATGAAGGGGGCTGAAAATCCGCAAACACGAACGATCACGTCGGGATATTTTTCGGGGCATTTCTTTGCTGCGAGAAGGGTT
>CASFDQ010000076.1 GCA_949293385.1 uncultured bacterium
ATTTTCAAAGAAAATTTGTCATTACCCATTGCAATGAGTGTCGTGCAAAATTAAATTCCACAATTTAATTTTGCCAAAGCCACTTGAAAAGTGGCTTGTCGAAGCGCTTTCCAGCGTTTCGACAAACAACAATCATTATAAGCAGGAGAAACAAAAAAGCCTCCATCGACCCTTCGGTCAACGGAGGCGGCAATACCACGGTTCCACTCCTGTTTATAGCTCGGCGCCTTAACGCGGCGTGATCGCGCAGGAGATACTTTCGCCCTTCGGCGGTTCCCACCTGCGTGCTGACGGGCGCACTTCGTAAATCTCCTACCCGAGGCTCCTTTCAGCCGACGAAAGCCTCTCTCTGAGGGCGGTAAAAAAACTACTCTACCCGATAAACGCATCTTTATCTATTACTTATTATATTTATTTTTTCGGATTTGTCTACATTTATTTTGTCTGTTTTATAAAATCCTTGTTATCCAATATATAGATAGCTCCCGAAATTACGCAGAGTATGGCCGATATCCAAAGAAGGACAGAGGTAAGGACCGAGAAAACGGCGGCGATAATACCGATAATTTCCTCGGGGATCGGGAACATACGGAGAATTTCGAGGGCCTGATAGACCGTCAGACCGAAGATTATCGCGATCATCTGAAAAACGGTCTTAAGCTTGCCCCAGATATTGGCGGCGATCACCTTTCCGCCCGAGGTAGAGGCAATAAGTCGGATAGAAGAGACCATAAACTCTCTGAAGAGGACGATAAAGGCGATCCAGACGGCACCGAAGCCGATATCAAGGGCAATAAAGCCCAAAAAGGCGGCGGTGGTCAGCATTTTGTCGGCCAAGGGATCGAGGAACTTTCCGAAATCGGTAACGAGGCCTCTTTTACGGGCGATCTTACCGTCAAAAAGGTCGGTCAGTGCCGCCCCGATGAAGACAAGCATCGAAACGAGGAAGTGAAAAGGAAACTCCCACACGAGGGTCAGCATAAACACGGGGGTCAAAATTATTCTGAGCACGGTAAGTTTATTCGGTAGGTTCATCGGTTTTTTCTCCTAACAGGTCGTATTCAAGACAGTCGTTTACCAAAACGTAAACGTAATCGCCGATAACCAGAGGCTCGTCGGAGGTAAAGAACACCTTTCCGTCGATCTCGGGGGCGTCGGCACGGCTTCGGCCGAAATAACATTTAATATAGTCGTCCCAGCCTTCTATAAGGACCTCGACGACAGAGCCGATCTTTTCTTCATTCTTTTCGGCGGCAATTATCATCTGATCGGCCATAATGAGCTCCATACGGTCGTTTTTGACCTGCTCGTCAAGCTGATCCTCAAAGGCGGCGGCTATAGTATCCTCCTCGGCAGAGTAGGTAAAGCAACCGAGACGGTCGAAACGGGTCTCCTTGATAAATTCGTGAAGAGAGCAGAACTGCTCCTCGGTCTCGCCGGGGAAGCCGGTAATAAAGGTAGTTCTAAGGGTCACCTCGGGAAGCTTCTCCCTTATTCTGTTTACAAGGGAGGTAAGGCTTTCGCGGTCACCTCTTCGGTTCATTCGCCTGAGAATTTCCCCGTCGGCGTGCTGAAGCGGAATATCGAGATATTCCACAAGCTTTTTCTCTTTAGCCATAACCTCTAAAAGCTCGTCGGTAATTCGCTCGGGGTAGGTATAAAGGGTACGTATCCAGTGAAGCCCCTCTATCTTGCAGAGCTCGGTAAGCAGCTCGGTAAGCATTGATCTTCCGTAGATATCCTCGCCGTAGGCGGTAGTGTCCTGCGCTACGACGATAAGCTCGGTGACGCCGCCGTCGGCAAGCCTTTCGGCTTCCTTTACGATATCCTCTATCTTTCGGCTTCTCATTTTTCCGCGAATTTTCGGAATTGCGCAATAGGTACAGCAGTTATTACAGCCCTCACTGATCTTTATATAGGCCGTAAAGGGCATACCTCCGAGTATTCTTTCGGCATTAAGGTCTAAATCCTCTTTAGGACCGTAGGAATTTTTGCGGCTTCCCTCGATGGCCTCTCTCGTTATTCTTGCGATGTCCTTATTGGAGCCGATACCGACCACGACGTCGACCTCGGGTATCTCCTCGGTAACGTCGTCCTTATATCGCTCTGCGAGACAGCCCGTAACGATAAGAGCCTTAAGTCTACCGTCCTTTTTATAGGCCGCACATTCAAGAATATTCTCTATCGCTTCGGCCTTTGCAGACTCGATAAAGCCGCAGGTATTGATAATTATTGCGTCGGCCTCCGCCTCTACGGGAGTAAGCTCAAAGCCCTCCTTCTGAAGAGAAAAGAGCATTGCCTCGGCGTCGACCTGATTTTTAGGGCATCCGAGAGACACCATACTAACCTTATATGCCATTAGTTTTCCTCGCTGAACTCTATTTGCTCGCTGTAAGCTTTAAGGACGCTTTTGATATCCGAATAGGAAAAACCCTTTCGGACAAGGGCGGCAAAGACCTTTTCTACGTCCTTTTCGCTATTTAGCTTAGTTTTATATTTGGTTTCGATGAGACGGGCGATCTTTTCCCGCTCATCGGTTTCGTCTTCGCAGAATATCTCCTTTATTATATCGGAGGATATCCCCTTCATAGAAAGTTTATATCTTATCTCTCTTTTAGAGGAGCCCGAGGCCGACAGATATTCGGCCAAGCGTCTTGCGTACCTTTCGTCGTCCACAAGGCCCAGCTCTGCCATTCGGTTTACGGCCGCCTCACAGGCGTCGGAGCCGAAGCCTGCGGCTATAAGCTTATCGCGAAGGGCCTTTTGGGAATGATCCGATCGGGAAAGATACCAAAGGGCGCGGGATTTCGCTCTCGCGTAGTCCGACTCGAAGAGAAGCTCCTCGGGATCGGAGATCTCCGCACCGTGGCAAAGCTTTTTCGCCTCGACAACGTCCTTATCGAGACATATTTCGGTTCCGTCCTCTAAAATTATATGATCGAGATGCTTTTTACCGCTTTTGACCGACAGGATCTTCATCAGTCGTCGACCGCGATATCAATATTTACCTTTTTGCGTCGGGGTGTAGCGGCAGGAACGGCCTTTTCCTCAGCGGCAGGGGCGGGAGCGGCCTTTTCCTCGGCGGTCTCTTCGCCCGTCGCGTTCATAGCGGCAATTATCTTATCCTCTATCTCCTGAGCAAGGGCGGCGTCTTCCTCGAAAAGTATCTTAACGTTGTCGCGGCCCTGAGCAAGACGGGTCTCGCCGTAGTAGAACCAGGCGCCCGAACGCTTTAATATATCGTACTTAAGACCGATATCGACAAGCTCGCCGATATGAGAGATTCCCTTACCGTACATAATATCGAACTCGGCCTCGCGGAAGGGGGGCGCAACCTTATTTTTAACGACCTTAACACGGGTACGGGAGCCGATCATTTCGCCTCCGACCTTAATGGTCTCTATCTTTCTGACGTCAAGGCGAACCGAAGCGTAGAACTTAAGCGCGCGGCCGCCGGTAGTGGTCTCGGAGCTTCCGTAGATAACTCCTACCTTGTCGCGGAGCTGATTTATAAATATCGCGATACAGTTGGATTTAGAGATAGCGCCCGCAAGCTTACGGAGCGCCTGCGACATAAGGCGAGCGTGAAGACCGACGTGACTGTCGCCCATTTCGCCTTCGATCTCGGCCTTGGGAACGAGGGCGGCAACCGAGTCGACTACTACGACGTCGATAGCACCCGAGCGAACGAGGGCTTCGGTTATCTCTAAGGCCTGCTCACCGGTATCGGGCTGAGAAACAAGGAGGGAGTCGATATCAACGCCGAGAGCCTTTGAATAAACGGGGTCGAGAGCGTGCTCAACGTCGATGAATGCGGCGGTACCGCCTGCCTTCTGAGCCTCGGCAACAACGTGAAGGGCAAGGGTAGTTTTACCCGAGGATTCGGGTCCGTAGATCTCAACTATACGTCCTCTCGGCATACCGCCTATTCCGAGGGCGGAGTCGAGGGAAATAGAGCCCGTGCGGATATGCTCAACACTCATTCCCGTATTTTCGCCGAGACGCATAACGGCGCCCTGACCAAACTGCTTTTCGATCTGCTGAAGGGCCGTAGCCAATGCTTTGCTTTTATCTTCTGACATAGTTTTTTACCACCTTTTATATTTATTTAAGCTTATTATACATTATTCACTGTCCCAAAAACGACCCTCTCGATTCCTAATAGGTCGCAGGCAAAGCCTATCTCGGTAAAGCCCTCCTGCCGCATAATATCGGCAACTAAAGGAGCTTCCTTTATACCTACCTCGAAGGCAAGCTTACCGCCGTTTCTCAGGGCGGTCTTCCACTTTTTCGTTATAACTCTATAGAAATAAAGTCCGTCCTCGCCTCCGAAAAGAGCGACCTCGGGCTCTTTTAGGACCTCGCGGGAAAGTATCTCGCGGTCGGAGTCGGGTATATAGGGGGGATTACTCAGAACGATATCGTACTCACCGAAGGGCCCGTCACAGACGTCGGCCTTTACGGGGATAACGTTATCTGCCTCATTCCCCTTTATGTTTTTCTCTAAAAAGGCGTAGGCACCGTCGTATTTTTCGACCGCGGTAACCGCCGCCTCGGGGAGATTTTTCGCGACGCTTATTGCGATACATCCGCTTCCCGAGCAAAGGTCGACGATCCTCGGCGCCTTTATGCCTTCGGCCATAGTAAGGGCGGTCTCTACCAGTATTTCGGTATCCTGTCGGGGGATAAGAACCCCTTCGCCCACAAGGAATTCAAGCCCGAAAAACCACCAACGGCCGATTATATACTGAAGCGGGGTCCCCTTTCGGCGCTCCTCGATAACGGCGTCGATAGCCGACCTTTCGGCAGAGGGCTGACTTATCCGCAGACGGTTGGGCTCGGTATCCGAAAGATGTGATATTATGATCTTAGCCTCGGAATCACACTCGTCTGAAATTCCTTTGAGGCCGTTTTTGATATAGGCGATCGCCTCGTTAAAAGAGATCACCATTTGTCGTCTTCTTCGTTTTCGGGGATTACCTCGGTCATGGCGGCGATAGCGACCTCGATCATAGAGTCGTCGGGCTCCTTAACGGTTATTCTCTGAATCCAGAGACCGGGAGCGGCGATTATTCGGGTCACGATATTATCATAGCGGCCGCATATCTTGATAAGCTCGTAGCCGAGCCCGCAGATAACGGGAACGAGCAGGAGCTTTATGATCGTCCGAAGCCACAAGACCCCTCTCAGCCAAGGAAAGATAGCGTCGAAGATGAGGGTTATGAAAACACTTACGATAAGCATCAGTATCATAAAGGAGGTTCCGCAGCGAGGATGAAAACGCTTTTGCTTCCTTACGTTTTCGACCGTAAGGGGAAGCCCTGCCTCGTAGCAGAATATCGTCTTATGCTCGGCTCCGTGGTAGCTGAATACCCTTTTAATATCCTTCATATAGGAAACGGCAAGCATATAGCCGAGGAATATAATTATCTTTAAAGCTCCCTCAAAAAGGGCCTGAAACGGAGTCAGAACTCCGCCTGCGAGATAGTTTATGCCCTTAAAGGCAAGGCTCGGCAGATAGATAAAGAGTCCGATACAGAGGATCACCGCAAGGACGGCGGCAATTATCATAATAACGGTAAGAAGCCCGTTATTCTTTTTCGGAGGATCTTCCGCCTTTTGCTCCCCGGTCTCGTTGTTTTCGTCGGTCTTCTTCTCTTCGCCCTCTTCCGGCTCGTCGAGATAGCCCGATTTATCGGCCGAATCCATCATAGCCTTATATCCGATAAGCATTGAGTCGATAAAGCCGACCACGCCGCGGATTATGGGCCATTTGAAGAAAAAGCACTTATTTTTAATGCTTTTTATCTCCATGGGGAAGACCTCTGCGCCTCCGTCCTTCATACGGACGGCCATAGCGTCTTTTTTGGGGCCGCGCATCATTATTCCTTCGATAAGCGCCTGACCGCCGATGCTTGTTTTTTTATTGCTCATTATTTTCTCCTTCGGGGATGTTTTCGCAGATGGGGAGAACTATCGTAACGGTAGTTCCTACTCCTTCGGTACTGTCGATAAGGATCAGTCCGTTATGCTGCTTGATTATTTCGTCGGCCACGGCAAGGCCTATGCCCGAGCCGCGAACCTGTTTATTTGCTTTGTAGAATTTTTCCTTTACTCGGTCGAGATCCCTTTCGGCGATTCCGATGCCCGTATCGCTTATCGATATCTGAACGCAGCCGTCCTCTATGCGCTGCTCAATAAGTATCTGACCGCCCGGCTGATTATACTTAAGGGCGTTGTCGATAACGTTTATAAATACCTGCTTGATACGGTTGGCGTCGCCGTTACAGTATATCTCCTCTCCGGAGGATACGTAGATCAGCTCTACCTTCTGCTTCTTGGCAAGCTCGCGATACATATCGGCCGCTTCGTCGAGAATAAAGGCCAGATCGAACTGCTCAAAGCTGATAGAAAGGCGGCCCGACTGCATACGGGAGAAGTCGAGAAGCTCTTCAACGAGACTGTGAAGTCTCTCCGACTCCTTAAGAACGACGTCGAGGCCCTTGTTTACGGTCTCTTCGTCGTAGCCGATAGACATCTTAGCCGTTTCGGCCCAACCGCGAATTGCGGTAAGGGGGGTACGAAGCTCGTGAGAGACCGAGGAAATAAAGTCGTTTTTAAGATTTTCGGCCGATTTAAGCTCGCCGGCCATATAGTTTATCGAGTCGCAGAGCTCGCCTATTTCGTTATTGGACTTAAGCTCTATCCTCTGCTCAAAATCGCCGAGGGCTATTTTACGGGCAACCGAGCTGACGTCCCTTATGGGACGGACGATAGAACGGATAAAATACATTCCCGTAATAAAGAGTATCGTCAGCACCGCCGCACCGAGAAGCACCGCGAAAAGGCAGGTCCAGAAGATCTGATCGTTGACCTTTTCTAAAGAGACTATCCATCTTACCGCTCCGAAAAGCTCGTCTCCGCTATACAGCAGCTCGGTCTTACAGAGTATCGACTCCCCTACCGAGCTTTTACCGCTATAGTAACCGTCGGAGGTAGAGCTTAGCGCGCTCTCAAAATCGGGCATAGAGGAGGGCTCCAGCGAAAAGCCTGTGGTTGAAATAAGAAGATGACCCTCGGGGTTCAAAACCTGTATTTCCAGCTTATCCTTATGAGCGAATTCCTCGCAGTAGTCGCGGGCGGTAGTCTCGTAGTTTTCGGGAAGACAGTGGGATATAGGGGTTATAAAGGAGCTCGCGTATTCCTCGGCGGCGGTTTTGGTCTGTGAGATATAGTAGCTGTGAATAAAGACGCAGAAAATGATCTCAACTGCTATGATTATAAGAAACATAATAAGCAGTACGTTTAAGGCCCAACGCCAAGCGACGCTTTTAAACTTTACCTCTATTTCCAATCCGTTTCCCTCCTTTCTTCGGGGATAAGCAAACACGAATAATCCGAACCTGCCCTAAACGGTATAATTTCGGCGCTTTTCGGTTTGTCGTCGCTTATAAGCGACAGCTTTATAAGTTCCTCCGCGCCAAAAACCCCTCGAAATTCTACTCCTTTAGGGTCGAAGAATTTTAAAGGAAGAGGGTTTAGGCTTGGCGAGGCACAAAACGCAGCAAATACTTTCGTATTTGCGAGTATTTTAACAAAGCAAAGGCGAAAATCCTCCCTTTAAAATCA
>CASFDQ010000077.1 GCA_949293385.1 uncultured bacterium
TCAAAAGCGTCTCGACTGGTAATCCCTTTTGTTACCTCAGCAACATCGTAGGTGCCGTAGTTTTCAATAGAATAATCTTCATTTTCGGCAACCGCTTCCAAAAACTTGGTAATCTGCTCTGTGGTAATTTTTGTATTGCCGGGCATTAAAGGGTTCGTAATATGCAGATAAACCGCCATAGCATTACCGTAAACATCTGCCTGCGATTTTTCAGTGGTGAAATAGAATCCTCTGCCGTAGAATCCCGGGCGCGCTTTTGTCTTGCTAAACTCGGTAAACTGCGCCTTCGTTCCGTGATAATACTTTTTAGGCGTGCCGTCTTTGTTCAACAAATGCTCGTCGATCGGCTTTGGTGAGAATTCCTTATCTTTGGTCTTGACAAAGTTAAAAAGTTGTGCTACACTCAACGCATCGGAAGTGTAGGCGTATTTTCCTCGATTCTCTGCTATAAGCTGAGAATATTGAGCACGAGACACTTCCGATAATTCTATTCTTTGAAGATTATATGCTCGGTTTTTACCCGTAAGATCATATTCTTCAACTGAAAGCTTTGCGATAAACGGAGCTCCGTTAATAGAAATCGGTGTATAAAGGTAGTGCATAAACTGTGTACTGCCTTTTTTATTTCCTGATGAATGCGTTGATATTTGAGTATCTAATAATATACCATTAGATAAAATCTCATCAACCTTGCCCAATAGCTTTCGTATTTGCTTTTCGTCGCCGTTCGTTTTGGCATAATGCAAACTATCGTTAATAACAGTTTCGTCAACGATAATATCCGTATTGAGTTCTGACGAGTGTATGTTCCTTTTAGAATAATTTAACTTGGGGCTTTCGCCATACTCAAAAGAAACTATATTTGCTGCGCTCGTGTCGTGCGCTCTCCAGTCACCAAACCAACGTCGGAAGAAGGGAGACTTTACGTTAAGCTGATCAAAGAATTTATACGCCCACTTTTGAGATTTTTCAATATCCTCCTGAGAAAAATCATTTATTGACTTTCTGCCGATACTACGCAGGGTTTCAACGTCCTGCTGAGTTATCGGCTTTTTATATTCTTTGTAGTTCTGCTCGGTGGTCTTTTCATTTACCGCACCTTCCGAGGCAGGGACCGACATACTCTCGTTTGCTTCGGTCTCTGCGGTATCGTAGGTTATACCTGACTCGGTCGGCATCGGATTAACCGCCGCATCTCCGATAAGCTCCCTGAACATATTTTCGAGGTCGGCGATCTCGCTTATTATCTGCTTACTGCCCGTAAACTTAGATTTAAGCCAGCTAAAGAAATCGGAAAGGAAGCGCATAACCGCATTCTTTTGGGTAGGTGTCGCTTCGTTAAGTATCTCCGAAAGAGTCTCAACGTCGCCTTTGAACAGTATGTCGCCGACAAAGTTCGCTATAACCTCCCTCTGTGCATCGGGTTCGGTAAGGTTTTTAACTCCCTTATAGCGTTCCTTAAGAATTAAGTGAAGCTGCAGTTCCTTGCCTGCCGTGTCCTTTGTGGTATAGGTTGCCTGAGTATCCAGCCATTTCTTAAAGGCTTTAGAGTCACGCACAGCCCTTGCAAAAACGGCATAATACTTCGAGCGTTCGCCGTAGTGGGTCAGTTCGTGCTTGAATACAAACTCAACGGGATTCGAAACCTCGTTACCTACGTAAAGGGTATGGGTCTCGGGGTCGTAGAAGCCCTCGGGATAAATAACGAGACCTTCAACGTTTTGTCCTCTCTTTGCAAGCTCTGCCGCTATATCGACAAATTCAAGATTTGTTCCGAGCAGCTTTGCAATATCCTTAACGTAATTCTTCGCCTTAGCCGATACGGGGGTCATCTTAAGAACCTTGCCTGCCGTCGGCGCAGGATGAGCAATAGAATCGGTCGGCGCTTCAGTCTCGGTCGCTACCGTCTCACCTTCTGCGGTAACTTCACCTTCCACCGTAGGAACCGTCTGTCCCTCTGCTATAGCCGCTGTAGCGGTTGTTTCGGGCGCGGCAGGGTTAAGAGCCTTTTCGACAAACGAAGCGTCTACGGCTTCATTTTCGCCAAACATAAGGCTATCTACGTATTCGGAATCGGAGAATTTTTCCTTGAATATCTCTGCCGCTTCGGTATTACCGTCAAATAAAACGTCTGAAATCTGTTTAACGCTTCCCTCGGTAGCCATAAATTTAAGGGTTTCCTTGGTAAAGGTTGAATTGTTGTATACAAGGTCGGTAGTCTCTTTAGATAACATACCGCGTTCTGCCGCAGTAAGCTCCTTACCTTTTCTTGCCTTTTCGGACAATTCACGGTAAAGCTCCGATTTAACGTTTCCTGCCTCTTTTGCAAAGTCCAAAACCTGCGAGTCGGACAAGCTATCGCCGAGCGTTTCGTAATACGCAGTAGTCTGCGCCGCATTTGCACCGCCACCTAAGAACATACCGCTTACTGCACCAAGAAGACCTTGATACAACGCTTCGTTCAAGGTGCCGAGAGAATAAGTATTATTCTCTTGATAAATTATGTTTTTTATAGCGGGATCGGTTATGCCTTGAATAAATTCTTGTGTAAATTCTCCGACTCCGTTTTCAAGCCTTACCACCGCTCCTTTTAAGAGTGCTTTCGGTATTCTGCCTGTAAATATATCGTCGATTTTATTTAAAGTCTTAACGACAATACCGCTCGAACCTTTTCCGAGAAACTTACCGCCGATACCGCCGAGCATTCGTTCAAGAGCTAGTTCCATAGAAGCTTGTACCGCGCCGTAGCTGATACCCTGTATCAAGGTTTTGTTATTCTGCATAGCTTCTTTTATGCTTTTGCTCATTATGTTAGCACTTAAAACCGCCGAATATCCTGCGCCGCCCGTAAGCGCGTCGACCGTCAGTCTGCGGTAGGGTGAAGCGTTAATCATCGGAATCATAGCTATACCACCTTCCGTGCTTTACCGTAGTTATCCTTGTAAGCCTTGCCTTGGCCTTTTCGTACATA
>CASFDQ010000078.1 GCA_949293385.1 uncultured bacterium
CAAGGATAGAATCAAGGTGGTTTTCATCGGTGGGCTCGAAGTGGAAGCGGAGGTGGAGCAATGATGTCAATCAAGATAAAAACGATTTCGATGGTTCGAATCCCACCGCCGAAATGCCGAAAATATCTTTTTCATGTGGCTTAGACAAATTACGAGGAAACCGCTTAAAATGGCGGTTTCTTTCGTTTTTAGCAAGAAATTTGCAAGAAAACAAACTAAACAAGTGCATTATATATGGAAAAATTTTCCTTGTCAAGTCGAAATTTGATGTTTAGGGATGAAGTTTGTCCAAAAAGCTTGCGTACACAAGCCGTATATTAACGATCAAAGCCACAGATAGTTTTAACTTCTGTGGCCATTTGCTATATGTTATCAAGTATTTTTACGGCACGCTCTTCCTCCCTTGGGTAGAGATGTGTATACACCTTCCAGGTCACGGTCACATCTGCGTGGCCGAGTCGGCGCGCAATTTCCTGTATAGATATTCCTTCGTTTATCAGTAGCGTGGCGTGGGTATGACGGAAATCGTGTATCCTTATAGGCTTTAATTCCGCCTCTTTTGCAAACTGTATATTCTTATTAGAGATCGCTGTGTCGCTGAGGCAGCTTATACCGCCACAAATAAAAAAGTCCTCGCTCCATCCGGGAGCGCTTATTTGCTGAAGCCTTTTATGCTCGTCCAGGACCTTTCTAAGATTTGCCGGTATTTGCAGCTTACGTACACTCGAAGGGTTCTTGGGTGGCGTAAATACATATCCCTTACCTTTTAACTTTTGGTTTACCGAGCGGGTGACCGAAATTATATTTCCGTCTATATCCGACCACTTAAGAGCGTTGATCTCACCCTTTCGCATACCGGTATAAAAAGCTATCATAAAGAAGACGTAATATCCGCGATCGGTCAGGCTATCCCCATGAGCATCAGCGGCAGATATAAACCTTCTGAATTCATCTGCGGTATAATACTGTATCTTTTCCTCGGGCTTATCAAAATTATAGGGATCCTTAAACGTGCCGAGTTTTTAAGGGGGTTGCTTTGCATATAATCCTTTTTAACGGCGTGATTCAGCATGGCATTAAACTCGGTATAGATTCCTCGTTTTGTGCTAAGCATCATATCCTTTTCGGATATCTCGTTTTTCCAGTTCTGAAGCACCGGCACGGTCAGCTTCGAAAGCCTGATTTGACCGAGCGCGGGTATAACGTGGTTTTCAAGTCGTGACTTTTTCTTTGCCATAGAGCTGGCGCGGATCTCGGATGAGAGATCTCTCAAATATTCATTATAAAACTGTTCGAGGGTCAGGTTTGAGGGCGCGTTTCCTTCCTCAACCTTGCGTTGCAGCTCCATTTCCATAAGCTTTGCCTCGGCCGAGCCGTAAACACATTTGGATATCTGCTTGTACTTGCCGAGGGCATCGGTATAACAAACGATAACACGATACTGCTGTTTGCCGTTTTTGTTCTTTCCTGTACGATAAATAGGCATAAAAATACCGTCCTTTCTTTTTTGGGGTTGCGAAATCAGGACGGTTGTGATACAATATATATGTCTTTCCACGGACATATTGTATCGGATCATCCGATGCAGACCGTCTTACCCGTGCCACCGGGTAGGGCGGTTTTATTTTTATTCTGTTTTGAGCTTTTCAAGCCAGTCGAGAAGAAGCCGTTTTTCTTCTTCGGAAAGGCTTTCAAAATCCATCGTTAAATGAACGTTTTGAGGAAGGGTTAGTTCTTTTTCTTCTTCCGTATTTTGTTTAACCCTCTATATTTCTGATCAGCAGCTTGGGAACGCCCATTATCTTGCAGTGCTCCAGCTCGGGGCCTTCTATCTTTTTTGGGGGCACGTTAGGATTGATCGCGATAAGCCGCATCCAATCCTCGCCCGAGACAAATTCCACCTTCTTAAGAGTGGCGAGCTCGCCATCGTAAAGCACGGCGCCGACCTGCCCGCTATAGTTTAAGGTGGCTTGCTTAAGAATGAGCACCTTATCGTCTTCCATATATACGGGATACATAGAGTCTCCCTTGACACGGAGAACAAAGAACTCTGAGCTGTCGCGGCCCTTTAAATAGGATTTAGGGATCTCGATGGTATCTCCTTCCCACTCCTCGAGAGCAAGACTGTCGTACCCTGCGGCTATTTCTCCGATAACGGGAAAGGTGACATAGTCCTCTGTTGCGGTTGGTGGGGGGAATTTGGTAGAAGTGTTTATTTGTTGATGTGAAATAGGTACATCATAACCCATTAACCAGACTTCAGAAACATCTAAAATCTTTGCGAAGAGTTCGATTCTATCCTGCTTCGGTTCAAATTTTCCTGAAACATACTGGCTTATAGCGCTTTTAGGAACATGAGAGTATTGTGATAATTCCGATTGTTTCATATCTCTTAATTTTAACGCTTGTTTTAATCGGACCGAACAATGTTCTTTTTTCAAGTTACTCACCTCCTCGCACACATAATAACATAAAAGTTCAGAAAAATCAACACAAAATTTTAGTTTTGCTGAAAAAAGTTTAGAAAAAATAAATTTTCTTGTTGACAAGTTTTTCCAAATGTGATATAGCGAGTTTAGAAAAACCGAACGGAGGTGGTGATATGGATGATAAAAAATTTAATCAAGCAGTTATAATATCTGTTATTGCGTTAGTCGTATCTGTTGGTTGTTTAATATTAGACGTATTTATGTGACGCCGGCGACTTCAAGCAAAACGTGTATCGCGGATACGCCTAGCGCGACAAAAGAAATTGCTATGGGATAGTATGACTTTATAAAATGTCTTCTGTACCAGAAAATATAACGTTGACCTTTATCTGTAGTGTGAAACTTACAAACATGTTCCGGAGTAGCGAGGTCGGAAAGCTTTTCCGGTCTAACCAAGTTTTTAAGTCGTATATGTTTTACAAGTTTATCAGAAGTCATAAAGCCATTGTGTTTATTGCACTTTTTTAGCGGTCTGTATTCTGCCGGCAACAGCGTTATGTAATTAAAATCATTCACAGTATCACCACCCTTCTTATTTATTATAGCAAGTGTGGTGTATAAAAGTAAAGGGGAGGTGAAAAGATGCCATACGATTACAGCAAACTTTTAGGCAAAATGAGAGAAAATAACATAACTCAAGATGTATTAGCAAAACTTATAGGTTTACAGCCGCCTACATTAAGTCAGAAACTAAACAATAAGGCGAAGTTTAAACAGGTTGAAATTTCTAAAATTTGTGATGTTTTAGGTATTGAAGCCGCAGACATAGGGTTATATTTTTTTGCTCATTGAGTTCAGAAAAACTGAACATTTTTCGGCGGAATTCGACACCGTTCGACAAAAGAAGGAGGTGAAAGTATATTTGCAGTCAACTGCAACCCTACGAACCAAGAAAGGAGGAAACGTAATAACAAACTCCGAAATCAAGGAGGCACTTCAGAACGGTAAGCCTGTGGTGGTGAAGATACCGAGGCAAGAGGCTATGAGCTTCGACTGCGTTCACGGTATCACTTACCGCAGAAATTCAATAGGAGGGATAATCGTTTCGGCCGAGCTGCTCGACAAAAATAAAAACTCGGTGATAGTCACCGAGCCGAAGTTTGTGAGTTATGCGTAAGGAGGTGGTGCAAAAAAACAAATAGGAGGAGAACAAATGGAAGATAAGAAATTCAAAAAGGCGGTTGTAATATCGATAATATCCCTTTTGTTTTCAATAGCTGCTTTGATTATTGACATAATTATATAATTCCGCAGATTTCAAGCAAAACGTGGATTGCGGATCAACGAGCAATGGGGATCAAAAAGACCGCCCCTCGGTGTAGCAGACCGAAGAGCGGCAAACCAAAATTTACTTGTTAATATTATATCCGATTAGGTCGGATATGTCAAGGAGGAAATCTATGTCTGTTTATATCAGAAGACCAAACGTAAAGGACGTTGACGCCGCCGTCAGGCTGTATTACGAGCGCTTCGAGCTATCTACCGAGGATATTATGACAATATTTGACGTAAAGAGCAAGGCCACGGTAGCTAAGCTTAAAAACATAGTCCGCGAAGAAATGGCAAAAAGCGATCAGCTTCCCTGGAACGCTCATAACGTTCCCACCGAAACGGCATATAAGGTATGGGGTCTTGATATCACCGACCTCGAAAAGCGAAGGGCAAAGCTTTTAAGGCTAAATACGATTTAAAAAATATCAGGAGGTAAAAGGTTGAAACAATGTAATTTAAGCACGATTCCGAAAAAAGGGCGCACAAAACCAAGCCCCCTAAAAAGCGGACGAAAAATGAAAATAAGGTTAAAGTCTAAGGAGTTGGTGGAGCAGACACTAAATAACCTTGCCGTTGT
>CASFDQ010000079.1 GCA_949293385.1 uncultured bacterium
TTGTCTTTTTGTATCTGTCTTAAGCATCGAAATCCCTCTTTTTTGCAACTATTCTTTGCTTTTATTATACCATATTTATCCCAATTTTTCACCTGTTTTTACAAAAAAATGACCGCTGACTTACCTTTGTCAGCGGTCTGACAGGACGATAACCCTATCGTCCTGTGTTTTTTCTGTATTTAAGGGGAGAAAGTCCGTATTTTTTCGAAAACTCCTTAAAAAATTTCGTGCGGTTGGAAAATCCGACCTCAAGGCAGATGTCGCTGACGCTGAGCTCGGTCTCTTTAAGGAGCCTTGCCGCAAGCTCTAATCTGCAGGAGATTACGTATTCGGTAAAGGTCTGCCCAGTTTTTGCCTTAAAAAGTCGCGAAAAATAGGTCGGATTATAATGATTATCGGCCGCCAGCTTTTCAATGCTTATATGCTGGGTACAGTTTAGCCTGATACTGTCTAAAAGGCGGTCGCCGATGCCGTCGTTTTTTCTTATGGGGAGCGACATTTTTCTGAAGGTGAAGGTAAGAAGGGCGTTAAATGCCGAACGAAGCATAACCTCCTTGCCTGCTTCGTCGGCCTTCTGCTCGGATACCGCAAGGTCGATAAGAGCCTCAAACCTACCGCATTCCTCGGGACTTAAGTGCGCAAGCAGGCTCGTTCGGTCGACCTTTTCTTTGAGTTCTCTGAAATCCTCGAGCTCTAAAAGGGAAAAGGCGTTATCGGTACCGAGAAGGGCGGAGCTTATAAACTCGGGCTTTAGGATTATATTTGCGTAGGAAAAACGCTTCGAGCAGGTGAAGCTGTGACTGCTGCCCAGATTTATAAAAAGCAGATCGCCTGCCGAGGCGGTGTATTCGGTTCCGTCCACGATCTGCAGACTGCTTCCCGAAAAAACGTAAACTATCTCTAAAAAGTCGTGGGTGTGAGTAGGGGTGTTCCGACCGCGGTTTAACGCAATGTAGCAGTTTTCGTCGGTGTAATAATGATTATTCTCAAAGTTCAGCGCCATAAGTGCCTCCTTTGCGTTCTTTTCTGTACTGAGCAGGGGTGACCGCGACCTCCCGCATAAAGATCCGGTTAAAATAGGTAACGTTGTTAAAGCCTACCGTACCCGCAATTTCCGATATTTTAAGATCGGTAGAATAAAGCTTTTCCTTGGCCGAGTCGATCCGTAGACGGTGGGTGTATTCCTTGACAGTAAGTCCCGTATGCTCCTTGAATTTCCTTCCGAGATACTTTTCGTTATAGCCGAAAAAATCGGCGGCTTCTTTAAGGGAAAAATCGTAATAAAGATTTTCTCTTATGTAGCTTTTGATGTTTTCGATAAGACCGCTTTGATCGGCGGAGCTTCCGTCTCCGAATTTATCGAGCAGCCGTAAAATATGCTCTTCTAAAAGATCGGCAGTGATCTTACAGTCTTCTTCGGTAAAATCCGTCTCCAGATCGGCGACGAGCTTTTCGGAAAATCGGTCGCAGAGAAGGCGGTCGAAGGCGATATTTCCGCTCCTTATATGGCCGACAAAAATCACACAGACCGTCTCGCCGTCGCGTATCACGGGGTGACAGTATTCGTAAATTCCGTTTACACAGTGACCTCCAAGGGGCTTTTTTGTTCTGACGACCCGCCTGAGTACCGTGTTTCTGCATCTTATGCAGGTTAAAAGCTCCTTGTAGGAGGACTTTGCCGTGTCGCATATTTCGGTTGAATGAATACAGTTTTTATAGGGCAGTGCCGTCATTGAATTTCCGTGATTTCCTAAAAAGACTACCGAAATATGAAGCTTAGTGCCTCTGGTAATGGCTTTTATCATATCCTTAAGAGTTCTTTGCATAGCTTCACCAAATTGCTTAGATTTAACAATATTCTACCATATAAGTATCTTTTGTTCAATAAAAAGGTTTATTATGTTATAGAAAAGTGTCATTAAAAGCTATATAATTTTGTCAGAGGTGATCTTATGGCCAAAAAATATGATTTAGTAGTTGTGGGCGGAGGCTTCGCGGGAGTTGCTGCCGCTATAGAAGCGGCAAGAAGCGGACTTAAGGCTATTATCGTCGAAAAGTATAACTGTCTCGGCGGCGCGGCAATGAACTGTCTGATAATGCCCTTTATGTATTATCATACCGTCGTCGACGGAAAAACGATAAAGCTGGCAGGCGGAATCTTCGAAGAGATAAGAAGCCGCGCTTGTGGGCCGATGGTCGATAACGGTCTCGACCTTCATTTTGATGAGGAAATTATCAAATTAGAGCTTAACCGTATGTGTATCGAGAACGGGGTCGACCTACTCTTTAATACTACCATAACCGAGGCGAAAACCGAAAACGGAGTTATAAAATCGGTTGTGGGCTGGGGAAAATCGGCCAAGGTCGAGCTTTTTGCCGATAATTTTATCGACGCTACGGGGGACGCCGAGCTGTCTGTCCTTGCGGGCTGCGAAACAAGGCTTGGCCGCGAAAAGGACAACCTCTGTCAGCCTATGACCCTCTGTTTTAGAATGAACGGGGTAGATAAGGAGCTTTTCTTCAAAACGAGAAACGAGATAAACCCCCTCTACGTAGAGCATCAAAAGCAGGGAAAGATAAAAAACCCCAGAGAAAACGTCCTTATCTTCGACACCCTGCAGGACAATATTCTTCATTTTAATACTACCCGAATCGTAAAGCTTAACCCGACCGACCCCTTCGACGTGACCCGTGCGGAGATCGAGGCGAGAGAGCAGGTCTTCGAGATATATGAATTTTTAAAAGAGAATTTCGAGGCCTTTAAAAACGCCAAGGTACTTTCTACCGCCCTTCAGATCGGTATCCGCGAGAGCCGTAAGGTTGTCGGCGAATATACCCTGACTAAAGAGGATCTTCTCTCCCTTGCACGTTTCGAGGATGGAGTCGTTACCGCAAACTACGATATCGATATTCATTCTCCCGACGGCACCGGCACGTCGCACCACTATTTCGCCAAAGGCGAGTGGTACGAGATACCCTACCGCTGCCTTATTCCGAGGGACGCTAAGAACCTCCTTGTGGCAGGCCGCTGTATCTCTGCTACCCACGAGGCGCAGGCTTCATTTAGAGTAATGCCCTTCTGCTCGGCTCTCGGGCAGGCCGCAGGCGCCGCAATAGCCCTTTCGGCCGGAAGCGGAAAAGACCTCAGAAGCATCGACGTCGCCGCCCTCCGAGAAAGGCTCAGAGGCGAAGGCTTCGTATTATAGGGACTAGGGCCTGCGACCTTCGGTCGCAATTAAATCCGTTTCCCCAACGGGGGAAACGAATGAAATCCCTGAGTCGTGTCATCCTGAGCGGAGTGAAACGGAGATATCCAAAACTTAAACAATACAAAACGGGTATGCACAAACCTTGATTCATGCATACCCGTTTTATTTTACTTATTTATGATCTCGTCCGCCATTTTATAGGTTATGCGGTAGATCTCTTCGAAAAGCTCGATGGAGAAATCGTGAATTCGGTTAAGCTCCAAGGAGAAAACTCCCTCGTAGCCTATTTCGTGAAGAGCATCTCTGACAGCCGTCCAGTCGGTACATCCGATACCGGGAAGATTGTGCTGATCGGCATTGCCGTAGGTGTCGTGAACGTGGAGGACCTTTATAATGTCACCGACCTCTTTTATCTGCTCGTCAACATTCTTTCCGCAACGGAAGGCCATGGTGTGACCCGTGTCGAAGCACATTCCGAGATTGGGGTGGTCGACCTTTCTTATAACCTCTGCAACCTCGTGGGGATGGGAAATTGAAAATCCGATGCAGGGCATATTTTCATAGCAGATGGTAACATCAAAATCCTTCGCATAGTCACAAAGCTCGGTCAGAATTTCAACATTTCTTTCAAAGGTCTTTTTTGCAATCTCGGAGCCTCTGTCGCTCCAGCCGTATACCATAAGGGGATGAACGACGAGGAAATGAATGTCGGCGGCACCGCAAAGACGAATAGCACGCTTAATTCCTTCCGTTAGCTTTGTAAGCTGCTCCTTGGTGTAGGGCTTTTCCTGTGCAATAACGGGAGCATGTGCCTGATGAAGAACCATTCCCGCCTTCTCGGCAAGCTCCTTTTCATATAAAACAAGAGCCTTTGCTTCCTCCTCGGGAAGGGTCATAAAGGGCGAATTAAAATCCCCTATACAGCTGAAATCGATGTGGGTAAATCCAAAGCTCGAAAGCTTTTCATAGGTCTTGTCGCCCCAACGACTACCGAAGTGTGAGAACGAATTTGCGTTTGCAGATACACCAATCTTCATAAATAAAACTCCTTTTTATAAATGTTTAAGCAAATACCTGCGCCAAGGCAACGATGAAGGGCATCGTAACGATCGACATCAGGGTTGTAAACGCCACGAGATTGACCGAGGTATTTACGTCGTTATTATATTTAATGGCAAAAACGGTAGTAACCGCCGCTACGGGGGCGCTTGCCGCAATTACTAATGACACAAGAATATCTCCCTTTATGCCGCAAAGCACCATTATAAACAGGGCGGCAACGGGAATTATTATAAGTCTCAGCGCCGAGATAAAATAGGTGGAGGCCGATTTCAGCGAGGCTAAAATATTGCTGTTTGCAAGATTAAAGCCGATAACCATCATGGCAACCGGTGTGTTAAGTCCTGCCATAAGGGAAAGAGTCTGTGAAACAGGGGGGAGGTATTCGGCAAGCGGTATACCGAACAAAAAGATTATAAGTCCCGCGGTAACCGCTAAAAGTCCGGGGTTAAATATAACCTTTTTAATCGACATATTTTTTAAACTTCCGCTGCTGCATACGATTCCGTAGGTCCAGACGAGAATGTTGAACATTCCCACACAAACCGAGCCGTAGAAAACGCCCTCTTGACCTAAAACCGCCTCCTGCAAGGGTATTCCCATATAACCAACGTTAGAGAAGACCACAGCAAAGCGGAGCACACGCTTTTTCTGTTCGTTTTTGCCCCTGAAAATGATATGCACAAGGGCAATAGAGGCCGCCATAATCAGGAAAAAGGCAACGAAACAAACAATAAGTCCGTTTAGATGCTCCTTGTCGAACTCCATAGAAGAAAAGGAGTTTATAATAAGACAGGGGGTGACAAAGTAAAGCACAATGTCGCTCATTACCTTAGAGCCGTCTAAGTTTATGAGCTTTGTCTTGTTGCCGACAAAGCCGAAGCCCATAAAAATAAAGAGAATAAGCACCTGTATAAATACCGTGTAAAAATTTTGCCAAAACTGTTCCATTTTATTTTACCGATTCGCAGAAGCGGATAAATGCCGCCTTGCCCTCTTCGTTTCTTTTGTAAACGCCTGCGTGCTCTAAAACCTTTGCGAATACCTTTCCGACCTCGGCCTTTAATATATCGTCGACGTTCTCGGCGGTTATATCGTAGCTATCCCTAAACTCCTCGACCCAGTCGGCGTGAGAAGCGGTAAGCTCGTTTGCTCTGAGGTCTTCACCCTTAACTATAGCCTCGCCGAGGGCGGCAAGCTCGGTCTTAAGACGGGCGGGAAGGACCGCAAGACCCATAACCTCGATAAGTCCGATATTTTCCTTCTTTATGTGGTGAAGCTCGGCGTGGGGATGATAAACTCCCATAGGATGCTCCTCGGTTGTAATGTTGTTGCGAAGAACGAGATCAAGCTCGAAATTGTCTCCGTTTCTTCTTGCGATGGGAGTAATGGTATTGTGAGGCTCGCCGTCGGTAAATGCAAATACGAAGGCGCTTTCGTCGGTGTAGCCTCTCCAGGCGGCAAGGATCTTATCGGCAAGGGCGCAGATACGGTCGGTGTCGGGGGAAGAGAGACGGATGACCGACATGGGCCATTTAACTATTCCTGCGCTTACGTCCTCGAAGCCCTTAAAGGAAAGGGGAGTCTCAACCTCTGCCTTTGCCATGGCGAAGGTGTAGTGACCGCCCTGAAAATGGTCGTGAGTGAGGATCGAGCCGCCGACTATCGGCAGATCGGCGTTGGAGCCTACGAAATAGTGGGGGAAGGCTTTAACAAAGCTTAAGAGCTTTCTGAAGGTATCGGGGTTTATGGACATAGGATTGTGCCCTGCGTCGAAAACGATGCAGTGCTCGTTATAATAAACGTAAGGGCTGTACTGCATCATCCAGTCCTTGCCGTTTACCTTAACGGGGAGGATCCTGTGATTCTGACGTGCGGGGTGGTTAACCCTTCCCGAATATCCCTCGTTTTCCTTGCATAGCTGACACTTAGGATAGCCTGCCTGAGGAAGATTCTTTGCCGCCGCAATAGCCTTGGGGTCCTTTTCGGGCTTTGAAAGGTTTACGGTAATGTCGATATCGCCGTATTCGGTGGCGGTTACCCATTTCATATCCTTAGCGATACGGTAACGGCGTATGTAATCGGTATCACAGCTCAGCTTATAATACCAGTCGGTAGCCTTTACGGGGTCTTCCTCGTAAAGCTCCTTAAAGGTCTTTCTGATATACGACGGACGGGGAGTTAAAATTCCCATAAGCTTCGTGTCGAAAAGATCGCGGTAAACGACGCTGTCTTCGATAATGCCTACACTGACGGCATAGTCTAAAATTCCCTTTAAAATATCCTCAAGCTCGGCGTCGGGAACCTTTTCGGGCTCGACGTAATCGGTGAGAGAAAGGGCCTCCAAAAGGTTATTTGTTATATATATTTTGTCCTCTTCCTCGATAAGACCGGTGCTTAGTCCGTAGTTTACAAGCTGTGCAATTTTAGTGTTTATCATAATATCCTCCTGCAAAATTCACATATTCATTTAATTATATATCTAAATAAGCTTCAAGTCAATCGGTACTTTCTTATAAAATAAGGTTGCAAAAGACCGATTTTGATTATATAATTTAAATATAAACAAGGAGTGATCGATTTGAAAAAGAAACTTATAAAAATAATCGGAATGATGTTAAGTGCGCTGGTGCTTGCCTCTGCGGGCCTTATGCAGCAGGGTCCCGGCGCCTCCGCCGCAACTGTCAAAAACCGTCCCATAAAAATTCTTGCCATAGGTAACAGCTATTCAAACAACGCTACCGAATACGTCTCCCGTATCGCTTCGAGTATGGGGCTCGACATAACCGCCGCCAGCCTTTATCAGGCGGGCTGTCCCCTTAGACGTCACGTAGCCTACTACGAGGCCTATCGCGATCTGGGTAAGGAGGGCTACTATTCCGCCTCGAATAAGAATAAATACGAAAGCCTCTATATAAACGGGGTCAGGCAAAGCGGAAACGCCTCTATTCAGGAAGCTATCGCCTATACCGACTGGGACTATATCACTATTCAGCAGATGCCCGATTACTGCGACGATATTACCTCCTACTACACCGAGCAAAATCCCTATATAACCAAGCTTTACGATTACGTATTGGACGAGCTTGAGAAAAACGGAAACAAGAAGTGTGAGATACTTATTCATCAGGGCTGGTCCTTTTCCCACGCTATGTCTATCGACCGAGCCTATGAGTATTATCCCGTCGACTACGAAAATACCAAGGAGTTTTTCGCTAAGATAGAATCGACCGTAAACGAGGCCGCAGCCCTTCTTAAGGAAAAGTGCGGTCTCGAAAAAGCTCCCGAGATCGTACCTTCGGGAAAGGCTGTTCAGCTTGCGAAGGATGAATTCGGTTTTGGAGACACCTTCGGAAATCCCGATTCGATGTATGCCGACTATATAAGTCATTTAAGTCAGAACGGTAGATATCTTGCGGCCTGCGTCTGGATAGAGACCTTCGCCAAAAAGGCAGGACTTGCAACTACCGACGTAAGAAAGGCGACCTTTGTTCCCATAGGAACCGACGTTACCGCCGACCGTGCGGCCGCCCTTCGTTCCTGCGCACACGAAGCGGTGACGGGCGAGTCTGATACCGTCTACGGAAGCTGGCGCGCGGTACCCCTCGGCGACGGAGTTACGGTGACGAATTATACCGGAAAGGTTCCGAAGGACGGAAAGCTTATCGTTCCTGCCCGTCTTTCGGGTAAAAAGGTCTACTCGGTCAGCGAAAACGCCTTTAAATACGTGGAGGGAATAACCTCAGTTACCATAGAGGAGGATAAGACCCCCTCCGAAGAGCCCTCTTCGAGCACCCCCTCCTCTTCCTCCGAAATAACCTCGTCGGAAGACAGCGAGAAAGAACCCTCAAGCTCGGCGGTTTCGGGCTCGGAGCAGGGTAACGGTCAGACCGAAGGTGCGAGCTCCGAAAAGGGTGAGACCGACCGAAACGGCGGTAGCGGCGGCTTCCCTTGGCCCTTCGTCGTCCTCGGTGCCGTCCTCCTTCTCGCCGCAGCCGGCGCGGCAGTATTCTTTATACTGAAGTTTAAGAAGTAGGTCTCTGATAAAAAATTTTTCGGTATTTTTGCTTAATGCTTGCCAACCGAAAGAAAATGTGTTATACTGCTTAAGTATTAGACATCACGTAATGTCAACAAGGAGGATTTATTATGAAAAGAATTATATCGTTGCTCTTAGCCGTACTGCTTCTTGCCGCTATGTTCTGCGGATGCAGCGGCTCCGAAAAGACCGACGCCCCGTCAAGCGCGCCCGATACCTCTTCCGCTCCCGATACTTCCGAGCCCGAAGATACCGAGCCTGAGGTAATCGTTCCCACGGAGCACTTTACCGACCTCGAAACCTTTGCAGGTGCCGACGCTTTGCTTGGTCAGCATTATGAAAAGGCTGCCTTCTGGAAGCAGAACATCGAAGGAACCAAGGCTTCCGTAGAAAAGGGCGACGACCCCTTCAACTCCTGGCGCACGCTCACTATGACCTTTGAAGGCACCGCTCCCAAGCTTTTAGGCCTCGACGTTCCCGTAGATTCTATTGTTGCGACCGCCTTCGGAAGCTCTGTCGAAGTTATAAACTCTATCGAGGTTACCTTCGCAGGTCTTTCCGACGAAGACAAGGCTTTACTTATGCAGGAAGCAGATAAGCTCGACTCCGCATCGGTCAGAGCTACTACCGACAAGTACACCGTGATCTTTAAGCAGTAATCGTTAAAATCCCCCAAGTGACGCTTGGGGGATTTTTCTTTACAAAAATATACAAAATAAAGACATTAGTGCATTGATTTCGTATTTTTTCGGTTTATAATGAGAAAAACCGAAAGGATGTGTTTTTATGAAAGAACTTAAACTCGAAGAACTAACCCTTAAACAGAAGCTTGGTATGACCTTCACGGCTTATGCCAACGGCTGGACCCTCACCGAGGAGAGGGAAGAGTGGATCATCGAAAAGATAAAGGAAAAGGCCATCGGTGCATTATGGATCGTTCCCAACACGGGTCACGGCGACAAGCTCGATAAATTCAGAGCGAGAGTCAAGGAGGTTCTCGACTATCCTCTTCTTATCATAACCGACGCCGTCAGGGCTTCGACGGAATCGCAATAACCGACGCCCTTTGTATGATGGGAATTCTTTCAAAGTTCGGCTACGTAGAAAGTAAGGGCCTCGCTATTGCAGGCGGAAACGACCTTGCTCTGCCTTTCTTTAATGATAACGATCAGGCCTTTGACGAATTCGTAGAGTGCTGGGAGCAGGGTATGATTACCGAGGAACGTCTCGACGAAGCGGTTAAGCGCGTTCTTGCCGCTCAGTCTAAAACCCTTCGCGAGCCTAAATATACCGAGGTTACCGAGGAAGACAGAAAAATCTTCAACCGTATCTCTACCGACGGAATCTTTGCCAGTCTCGACGAAGGACTTACCGCCGGCCTCGAAAAGGGCAAAAAACACTACTTTGCTATTATGTCGCGTCCCGAAACCAACATCGACGGCAATAAACCCGGTGTTGATACCTTTAGCAACGGCTGGTATTTCGTAGATAGAATCGCCGCTCACCTTTTAGAAGAATTCCCCAAATCTAAGGTTAGATTCTTCCACGAATTCCCAACTCAGGGTCAGTGCTACAACATCGTTGAAGAATCCCTTAAGTGTGACGATACGATCTTCTTCTCCTTTGTAGAACCTCTTGCATATACAGGTCCCGAAGGCTTTACCCATCGTTTCGTAAACCTCATTAAGGCAATGCAGCTTACTAACCGTATTTCCACTATTTTACATTTCGGAAATCCCCTTATGCTTGAATCCCTCGTACATATTCCCCGCGTGCTTATCGGCGGAAACTCGGAGGCAAGCGTAAATGCCGCAATCGACGTTCTCGCAGGTAAAAATGAGGCAAAGGGCGTTCTGACCTGTAACGTAGATCTTAAGTAATAAACAAACCGAATAACAAAAAGCTGATATAATCCCCTTAGAGTAGACACTTGAAAAAACAAAAAGTTTTCAAGACTACTTTAAGGGGATTAAATTTATGCCAAGAAGAACGCACAAGAACAAGAAATACAGTGCAGAATTAAAGAAGCAAGCAGTTCAATCGT
>CASFDQ010000080.1 GCA_949293385.1 uncultured bacterium
TTGTCTTTTTGTATCTGTCTTAAGCATCGAAATCCCTCTTTTTGCAACTGTTCTTTGCTTTTATTATACCATATTTATCCCAATTTTTCACCTGTTTTTACAAAAAAATGACCGCTGACTTACCTTTGTCAGCGGTCTGAAAATCTGTAACGGGAAACCGTTACAGATTTTTTTAATACTTTTTATTTTGAAGCGCAAGCTCGGTATTATAAATTGCCTGCATCGAAGCTTTGTCGGCGTTAACGACGATGTAGGTGTATATTGCGTCAAAAATTGCAAGCTGTGCGATTCTGGAGCTCATTGCAAGTATGGAGTGCCGTGTTTCTTCTGACTTTGTGAAAAGACAAATATCCGCAGCTTCGACGATAGGTGAGGAGCCGTAGTTTGTAATAGCTATCGTTGCGGCACCTCCGATTTTAGAAAGTCTTAAAGCTTCGACGATATCCTTAGAAGAGCCCGAATGTGAAATAGCGACCGCTACGCTTTGCCTGTCGATGTGAGAAGCGATAATAGCCTGTAAATGGTTATCGGTGCAGGCCTGTGCGTTAAGTCCGAGCCTTAAAAACTTGTGTGCGGCGTCCGAAGCAACGGCGGCAGAATTTCCCAGACCGAAAACAACGATCCTTTTTGCGTTCATAATTGTTTTTGCCGCCTTTTCCAGCGCTTCGGCGTCCAGTACGGCCTGAGTATTATTCAGGGCCACCGCAATATCGTTAATGCGCTTTGAGAATATCTCATAGCAGGAATCGCTTTTTTCAATTTCGGAGCTTATGGTCGAAGCCGAACCGAGATCTCCTGCGATAGCGATCTTTAGCGCCTGATATCCTTCAAAGCCAAGTCTTCTTGAAAACCTAACTACCGTAGCGTCACCGCATCCGCAAAGCTCGGCAAGCTCACTTATTGACGTTGCCATTATGTCGTTTATGTTTCCGGTAACGAAATCGGCTATTTTCTTTTCGGCGGGGCCCATTTCGCTGTAATGCGTCCTGATTTTCTGTATTACTGATTCCACTTGATACCTCCAAATGAAAATTATTTTCATTTATTTTAACTTTTTAGAGCGAAAATGTCAATATTTTAAAATTTATTTTCAAAAATTATTGAAAATCCTACGTAATTCCTGTATTATGAACAAGTAATCAGTATTTGCTAGGGGGGATTTATTTGTTTGATTACAAAGTAAAGATCGGTTTAGTTGCAATGCGCAGAAACACAACCGACAGACCCAAGGGCACTTTTCTGACTTGGTATTCTGCCGAGCAGCGCGGAAAGCGCTTTACCAAGTATATTGAAAAGAATTTCAGCTCCGATAAGGTTGAATTCGTCGATAATAAAGGTATCGGTATAGAAGACCTTGTATTTGACGACGCTTCGGCCAAAGAGGTAGTCGAGAGATTTAAAACCGAAAAGGTAGATGCGGTATTCATAATCAACTGTAACTTCGGTAACGAAGAGGCTGCCGCCGACATCGCTATGGCTCTCGGAAAGCCCGTCCTTTTATGGGCTCCTCTTGACGACGAGTATTACGTCGACGGTATGCGTCCCACCGATTCTCAGTGCGGTCTCTTCGGAGTTTCCCGTCAGATGCAGCGCTACCATATTCCTTTCTCACATCTTCCTTGCTGCAGAGTTGAATCTGAGGAATTTGCAAAGGGCTTTGATTCTTTTGTCAGAGTAGCTTGTATGGTCAAAAACTTCAGAGGTATGCGCATAGGTCAGATAGGCTCACGTCCGCAGCCCTTTTTCTCGGTCATTTCAAATGAAGGCGAGCTTATGGAGAAGTTTGGCATACGCATTATTGCTCTTAACTTTGCCATGGTTGAGCAGCGTTTTAATAACGCTAAAGAGCTTTACCCCGACGAGATCGCCGAATATGAGAAGTATTTTCTTAATAACTATACTCTCGACGAGCTTACTCCCAAATACATAAATTCAATGGCGACCCTTGCCGCAACCTATAAGCACCTTTTTGAGGAGTTTAACCTCGACGTTATGTCGGCTGAGTGCTGGACCGCAACGCCGCTTATGTTTGACGGACTCGCACCTTGTGCCGTTTACGGACTGCTAAACGATCTCGGCTATATGGTTTCCTGCGAAAGCGATATTCATTGCGCAATTACTATGGCTCTTCTCAAGTGCGCAACGCTTGGCGAGGGAAGACCCTTATTCGGCGAGTTTACCGTTCGTCATCCCGAAAATAAAAATGCCGAACTTCTTTGGCATTGCGGACCGTTTCCGCTTTCTCAGAAGGCCGAAAGCGGTGTGGACAGTAACGCCCGACTTGTTAATCAGCGCGAATGGTTCAGAGGCAAGGACGGAACCTATACCGTGGCGCGAACGGATCAGGAAAGCGGAGATTATATGATCCTGCCCCTCGTTTGCAATACTACCGAAGGTCCACAGACTCACGGTACTTATATCTGGGGAGAATTTTCCGATCTTCAGGCCGTAGAAGACCGACTTATCGACGGCCCGTACATTCACCATTTCGTTGAGATGGAAGGAGATTATCGCAAAGAAATTGAAGAGTTTTGCAAATATTTCCCAAATCTTAAAATAGACAAAACTATAAAATAAGGAGATAAAAGAAATGCAGATTCAGATGAACGAGTTTTTGTTTTCAATGATCCTCACCGAGATTGAGGATGCGGTAGGAGTAGAAAATTGTTCTACCCGTACCATCGATAAGGTTACCCACAGTGTCGACTACTACTGGCTTTCCCGTATGTGGGCCGACCGCGGATGCCGTATGCCTGAGGCGGATATTGTCGTTTGCCCCAAGGACGCCACCGAGGTTTCCAAGGTCCTCAAAATCGCCAACTACTATAAGCTTCCCGTAACTACCTGGGGAGCAGGCGGCGGAACTCAGGGCGGAGCTATTCCCGTATGCGGCGGTATCATTCTCGATACCAAGCGTATGAATCAGATCTATGAGGTAAATACCGACGGTATGTATATTGAGTGCGGTACCGGCGCTATTTATAAGCATATTGAATGGGCGGCTAACGAGGTCGGAAAGGCAACGATGCATTATCCCTCTTCGCTTACCTGTTCTACCGTAGGCGGCTTCCTTGCCCATAGAGGTATCGGAGTTTGCTCTACCAAATACGGAAAGATCGACGATATGGTGCTTCAGATGGAGGTCGTTCTTCCCAACGGAGACATCATCAATACCGCATCTGCTCCGAAACACGCGGCAGGTCCCGACCTTAATCAGATCTTTATCGGCTCCGAGGGCACTTTGGGTGTTATCACCAAGGCTCAGATCCGTATTTTCGATCAGCCTGAAGAGCGTCGTTTCCGCGGATTCCTTTTCCAGGATATGCACGGTGCATTTCAGGCTTCCCGCGAGCTTTTGCAGAAATTTAAGCCCTCTGTTATGCGTCTTTATGACGAGGCTGAGACCTCTTCGCTTATCAAGAAGATAGTCGGCGTAGAACGCAAGGGAGCGTTTATGAACGTAGCTATCGAAGGCTGTAAGGAAATGGTTGAGGTTGAGGAGAAGATACTTCTTTCCACCTTCGCTAAATACGGCGCCGAAGACCTCGGCAGTGAATACGGTGAAAAATGGTGGAAGGAAAAGATAACCTTCTTCTATCCCGGTCATATGATGGACATTCCTCAGATGTTCGGTACTATGGATACGATTGCGCCCTACGGTAAGATCGAGGAGATCTATTGGGCAATGAAGGAAGCGATCGAGACCAACTTCCCTCAGGCAAAATTTATCGCACACTTCTCTCACTGGTACGAGTGGGGTGCAATGGTTTACGACCGCTTTATCGTTGAGGGCAAGGACGTTCCCGAGGATCCGGTCGAGGCTCTTCGTCTGCATCAGGCTATTTGGACCTGTGGCGTACGCGCAGCCCTTGCACACGGTGGCGTTGTAAACGATCATCACGGCGTCGGTATTAAGCTCGGACGTCTTATGAAGGAACAGTACGGTCCTGCTATGCAGGTATTTGAAGGCCTTAAAAAGCAGTTAGACCCCAACGGAATTATGAACCCGTTCAAACTTGGTCTTTAATTTTAAGAGGAGGTAATGTATAATGATAATGTCAGAAAAATGTAAGCAGCACGTTGACTCCTGCCGTTTCTGCTGGATGTGTCACCATATTTGTCCCGTTGGTAACGCAACGGGTCAGGAAAGAAATACCGCTCGTGCACGTGCTCTCGGAATATCTCTCGTTAACCGCGAAGCTATCGACCTTAGCGAAATAATGGACAACGTATATGAATGTGCAACCTGCGGTGCCTGCGTACACGATTGCGTTACAGGCTGGGATCCCGTTATGTTTACCAAGGAGACCCGACTTCAGGCTGCTCTCGAGGATAAGCTGCCTCCCTACATAAATAAGCTTGTTGATAAATGTTTTGATACCGGTAACGCCTACGGTAAAACCGAGCTTTGCGATCGTCTTAAGGCCGCTATCGATAATCATTCTGCTAAAACCGATACTCTATTCTATATCGGTGTTGATGCGCGCTATATGGCTTGTGAGCAGGCTTTAAAGGCTATCAAGGTTATGGAAAGAGCCGGTGCCGAATTCACGGTTTTAGCCGACGAGCCCGCATCGGGCGGTCAGCTTGATTTCCTTATCGGTGCCGCAAATGAGACCCGCGATCAGATGGTCGCTTGCGCCAAGGTTTTGGACGAGTATAAAAACGTAGTTGTATACGACCCCGCTGATTCTAAAACTATCAAGCAGTTATATAAAGAATACGGTATTGAAACCTCTGCAAACGTATTGACCTATACCGCTTATCTTGCCGATGCTGTAGAAAACGGAAAGCTGTCTGCCGCGAAGTCTGAAAAGACCGTTTCTGTGCAGGATCCTTATCAGCTTGCTCGCGATCTCGAAGAGACCGAAGAGCTCAGAAAGATCGTTTCTGCTTTTGCTGAGATCAAAGAGCTTCACCTTAACCGTGCAGAGACCGTTTGGGCCGGTAACGTCCTTATGGCTCAGTATATGCCCGAAATTATAGACCTTGTTGCTAAGCGCAGGATCTTTAACGCTACAAGTCTCGACATCAAAACTATCGTTACTGCCTGCGTAGGAGAATACATTGCCCTTAAATCGGTCGCTCAAAGCGATGTTGAGATCCTTTCTCTTGAAGATCTTATTATTGGATAAGGAGTATAGAAATGCTGGTTAATTTACAGAAAATTATCGGTATGGCAGAGGAAGGAAATTACTGCATACCCGCATTTAACGTTTATAACATTGAAACGGTTATGGGTGTTATTGCCGCCGCCGAGGAAGCAAAGGCTCCCGTAATTATTCAGGTATATCCTCGACTCCTTAATGAAGAGGTTGGATATTATCTTTGCCCTGTAGTTATCGCCGCCGCACAGAAGGCAAGCGTTCCCGTCTGCTTCCATCTTGATCACGGCCCCTCCGAATGGGAGGTTACCCGTGCTCTTCGTTGGGGTGCAACAGGAATTATGCTTGACGGTTCGGTTCATTGTCTTGACGAGAATATAGCGGTAACTAAGCATATCGTAGATACCTGCAAGGCTATCGATGTCGGCGTAGAAGGTGAGATCGGTCACGTCGGAAGCGTAAACGACGATTCTATGGATGAGTTTACCGATCCTGCCGAGGCCGCAAAATTCGTTAAAGAAACCGGAGTTACCTGTCTTGCCGTTCTCATCGGCAACGCTCACGGTCACTATAAAAAGCCTCCGAAGCTCGATATTGAGCGCGTAAAGGCTATACGTGAGGCGACGGGCGGTATACCGCTTGTTCTTCACGGCGGTTCGGGTATTCCCGACGATCAGGTAAAGGCCGCTATTGCCGCAGGTGTAAGAAAGATGAATATCGGAACCGACGTTTGTTGCGCTTTTGCCGACGGAACTAAAGAAACTCTTGAAGATCCCGCTCGCAGTATAGCGGTAGACATCTTTATGAAGAAGCCTATTGAAACGGTCAAGAAGATGGCTCTCGAAAAGATAAAGCTCGTCGGAGCCGACGGAAAGGCTGAATAATATGAGTAAAATTATCGGAATCGGTGCCTGCGTTATGGACACCCTCATAAGCCTTCCGACATATCCTACCGAAGATACGAAAATGCGTGCCGCATCTTCTAAGCAGGCAGGCGGCGGTCCCGTTGCTACGGGACTTGTTGCCGCATCTAAGCTTTCTACCGATGTTGGTTACGTCGGTGTTCTTTCCTCCGACAGCGCGGGCCGTTTTTTACTTGATGACTTCAAAAAATACGGTGTTGATACCGACTGCGTGGATGTTAAGGACGGTTACCGCTCCTTTACCTCGGTTATCTGGCTTGCCGCCGACAGTGCGAGCCGTACCTGCGTTTTCGATAAAGGAGATCTTCCGCCCCTTACCCTTAGCGAAAAGCAGCGTAAGGCGGTCGCCTCGGCTGAGCTTCTTATGGTAGACGGAAACGAAATGGACGCCGCCGTAGAGGCCGCAAAGCTCGCACAAGATATGGGCGTTAAGGTTCTTTACGATTGCGGCGGCCTTTATGATGGCGTAGAGCGTCTTCTTGAGGTTACCGATATAATGATTCCGTCGGAGGAATTTGCTCTTAAACATACGGGCTCTGCTACGGCAGAAGAGGCCGCACGAAAGCTTTTCGACAGGTATTCTCCCGAGGTTATCGTAATTACGCAGGGAAAACGCGGAGGAATACTTTTTGACGGAAGAACCGTTATAGCATATCCGATATATCCTGCCGAGGTAGTAGATTCCAACGGTTCGGGCGACGTTTTCCACGGTGCCTTCGCCGCAGGAATCGTCAAGGGCTTCGATTATATTAAGTGTTGTCACTTTGCCAGTGCGGTTTCTGCCTTAAAATGTACGGGAATCGGTGCGAGAGAAAGCGTTCCGAGCTTTGAAACCGTCAAAGAATATTTAAAGGAGAATGGTTATGAACTTTAAAAAAACTTATGTGCCCGCTCTAGGCTACACTCCTATTTGCAAAATAGGTGAATGCAGTCTTAAAAAGCTTGAGTTCGGAATTATCGAGCTTGATCCGGGTCAGAACCTTGATTTCTATACCGATACACGCGAGACCGCTTTTATTATGCTTGAGGGTCACTGCAACGTACTGGTAAACGGCGAAAAATGGGAAAATATCGGAAACAGAATGAACGTTTTCGAAAATCGCAAGGCCGAAAGCTTCTATATGCCCCGCGAGCAGAAGCTTAATATCGAGGCTATCGATCATATTAAAATTGCCGTTTGTGCGACCCCTGTTTCCGAAAAGACCGAGCCTCAGGTACTCCGCGAGGATCACGTAGTATTAAAGCTCCTCGGAAGGCAGCCTTTCGAAAGAGAAACAAGCTTTATTATCGACGGAAACAGCAACGCAAAGGTTCTTACTATCGGCGAAGCCTACTGTACCGAAGGCAACTGGGCAGGATTTCCCCCCCATAAGCACGACGAGGACAATATGCCTACCGAATGTATAGCCGAAGAGATATACTATTTCCTTTTCGATCCTAAGCAGGGCTTTGGCGTTCAGTGTCTCTACACCGCCGACGGCGAGATCGACGAAGCCTACAGAGTTAAGAACGACGAGCTTGTCGAGTTCCCCTACGGTTATCATTCTACCGTTTCAACTCCCGGTTATAAGACCTATTTCCTTTGGCTTATGGCAGGAGATTATCAGGGCTTTAACCGCAGTAACGACCCCGAGCACGACTGGGTAAAATAATTTTTGGAGGAACTGTTATGGTAACCCTTAAAAATTCCGAGCTTACCGTAAAGGTAAATGAAATGGGCGCCGAGCTCAGAAGCATCGTATATAACGATACCGAATATATGTGGGAAGGAAAGCCCGAAATATGGTCGGGCACCGCTCCTATAATGTTCCCGATATGCGGAGGGCTTAAGGAGGATAAATACCTTCTGAACGGCAAGGAATATACCCTTACAAAGCACGGCTTTGCAAAGCTTTCACTTTTTGAGGTCGAAAGCGCAACCGACGACTGTGCGGTATTCCTTTTAAGATCCTCCGACGAAACTAAGTCTTCCTATCCTTTTGATTTCGAGTTTCGCGTTATCTACACCTTAAACGGTAAGTCGCTTAAGGTCGACTATAAGGTTGACAATAAGTCGGCCGATACAATGTATTTTAACGTCGGTGCTCATGAGGCCTACGCAACTCCCGAGGGAATAGAAGATTACGACGTCTTGTTCGACTCTGAGCAGACCCTTTCGGCACAGAATCTTTACGGAAACATTCTTGCTCATACAAGCTATCCTATTATCAAGGATTCTAAGGTTCTTCCGCTTTACGATAAATATTTTATACTTGATGCTCTGCCTTTTAAGGATATTTCTTTTAAGGCCGCAACCCTTCGTAACCGCAAAACGGGTCGTGCAATAAGAATCGATTTCCCCCATGCTCCCTATTTCCTTCTTTGGCATAAGCACGGAGCAGGCTATATGTGCTTAGAACCTTGGAACGGTATACCCGACGTTCCCGGAAGCAGTTACGATATCATCGAAAAAGAAGGCATCACCGCTCTTTCCGCCAACAATACCTTCACCTTTACTCATACGATTACGGTGGTTGAATAATGAATATTAAAGAGTTAAGAGCGCTTAACCCCAATACCGAAATTTTCGATACAGACAGTAAGGAGTTTTCGGTTTTTGGCAGAAAACTCGATCTTAACACGGACGAAATAGTAAAGGTTGCCGAGGGAACTAAAAATCCCGAAATCGGCAGCCTTTATGACGCTTCTCTGACCGAGTTTGAAAAACTGAAAATAGCTGAGGAGATAGGTGAAGAGTGCTTTGGCGAAATGGGGTGTCAGGTAGGCTATTGCCGCGGTCACTCTAACCGCCTTAACGCCTTCGAGTGGCATACCTCTTCAGAAATCAACGTTGCCGTTACCGACCTTGTACTTATATTGGCAAGAGTAGATCAGATCGAAAACCGAAAGATAGATTCTTCGCTTTCGAAGGTTTTTTATATAAAAAAAGGCGAAGCTATTGAGGTTTATGCAACAAGTCTGCATTTCTGTCCTTGTGAGGTAGAAAAGAGCGGATTTGGATGCGTTGTTGCCCTTCCGCGCGGTACAAACCTGCCCCTTGAAAGAGCACATAACGATCCGTTTCTTTTCAGAAAAAACAAATGGATAATTGCTCACGTTAAAAACGCTTCCCTTATTGAGCGAGGCGTTACGGCAGGCGTGTATGGTGAAAATATTGAGATCAAATACTGATTTCGGAGTATTATATGATTATAAAGTTTAAAGAAAACCGTGTTCGTCGGGCCTACCTCGGCGGTAAAAGAATAGATCGCTTTAAGGGGAAAGAAAAGCCCGCTGACGGACGCTATCCGGAAGAATGGATAGCGTCTACCGCAACCGCCTTTAATCCCGATATGCCGAAAGAAAATGAAGGCCTGAGCGAACTTGAGGACGGAACTATGTTTAGAGATCTGCTAAATAATAAACCGGAGAAGCTTTTGGGTAAGCGTCTTTGTGAAGAATACGGCGCGAAGCAGTCTATCCTCGTTAAACTCCTCGATTCGGCTGAAAGACTTGTTATTCAGTGTCATCCGACTGTTCCTTTCGCTAAAGAGCATTTCGGTTCCGACTTTGGTAAGACCGAGTGTTGGTATATGCTTGATACCGAGCCCGATGCTTGCGTTTATCTTGGTTTTAAGGAAGGCGTGACCCGCGAGCAATGGAAAGACCTTTTTGATAAGCAGGATATTGAAGGAATGTTGTCCTGTTTACACCGTTTTTCGGTAAGTCCGGGAGATCTTTGGTTTATCGAGGGCGGTGTACCGCACGCTATAGGAGCAGGCTGTTTTATGGTCGAGCTTCAGGAGCCCAGCGACCTGATGGTGATTCCCGAAAGGACAACGCCGTCGGGAGTAATCCTTGCCGACGTAAAGCTTCACGGTGGTTTGGGTTTTGAAAAAATGTTCGACTGCTTTATATACGAAGGCCGCTCTGAGGATGAGACCGAAAAGCTATACTACCGTAGAGCCGAAAAGGTTTTAAACGGTTTTTCCGAAATAGTCGGAACAGATCTTACCGAGAAGTTTTCTATGAAAATGCTCAACGTTTTAGGAAACTTTGAAACCGATCTTGGCGATAGCTATGCCGTTTGCATTGTTACCGACGGAGAAGGCACGGTTCTTTGCGAAGATCAGGCCTTTGATATCGGCAAAGGCAGTAGCTTCTTTATAACCGCTAACAGCGGAAAACTTAGCTTCAGCGGTAATTTCAGCCTCGTTATGTGTAGGCCTTAATTTTTAGTTTACAGGAGTAGAATATGAAATATTTACTTGGAATAGATTTCGGCGGCGGAGCTTCTAAAGCGACCCTTCTGTCTGAAATAGGTGATATCGTTGCGGAAAGCACGACCGAATATCCTACCCTTTATCCGGAAAGCGGCGCTTGTGAGCAGGATCCTGAGGACTGGATAACTGCGTTATGTGAAAACACCAAGGTAATACTCGAAAAGAGCGGGATCGACCCGTCTTGTATCGCCGCGGTTGCCGTCGATTCCGCTACACATACCTATCTTGCCTGCGATAAAAACTATAAGCCGCTCAGAAACGCTGTTCATTGGACCGACAGTAGAAGCCGTGTTCAGGCAAACGCTTTAAGAGAAGAATTCGGCGAAGAAATTTTCGAAAAATCTTATCACAAGCCCGACACTATATGGACTCTGCCTCAGCTTAAATGGCTTAGCGTTAACGAGCCTGATACCTTTTCTAAGATAGGATACATATTTTTCGAAAAGGATTATATCAGATACTTCCTTACCGACGTTTATTGTACAGACTATATCGAAGCGCAGGGAAGTATGCTTTTTAACTGCAATACGATGGACTGGGACGATAAGCTATGCGAGCTTGCAGGTATAGACAGGTCTGTTCTTCCGCCCCTGAGATCTCCGACCGATATAATCGGCGCTATTACCGAAAAAGCTGCGAAGACTACGGGACTTGCGGTCGGCACTCCCGTAATTTGCGGAACTACCGATACCGTTATGGAGGTATTTGCGTCGGGTGCCGTCGAAAAGGGCAACGTTACGGTAAAGCTGGCTACGGCAGGCCGTATATGCGTTATAACCGATAAGCCTTATCCCGACAGGCATCTTGTGAATTATTCACACGTCGCAAAAGGCCTATGGTATCCCGGAACGGCCACAAAGGCCGCCGCCTCTTCTTATCGCTGGTACAGAGATACGTTCGGAGGAGATTATAAAGAGCTTGACGCCGCCGCAAAGGATATTGCGATAGGCGCCGACGGTCTTGTATTCCATCCGTACCTTAACGGTGAGCTTACCCCTTATGCCGATCCGCTGCTTTGCGGAAGCTTTATCGGTGTACGCGCTACACATACAAAGGCACACTTTACGAGAGCCGTCCTTGAAGGAGTATCGTTATCTCTTCTCGATAGCAAACGGTACTTAGACGGCCTTGGAATCAGCTACGACTCGGTCGCTACTCTTATCGGAGGCGGCGCTAAAGGTAAGCTTTGGAGCAGTATTACTGCCGACGTGCTCGGTATTCCCCTCCGAATTACCGAGAGTTCAGATTCCTCCCTTGGCTCTGCTATGCTTGCAGGAATTGCCGTAGGTATCTTTAAAGACGCCAAAACCGCGGCAGAGCTTTGCGTCAAGGTAATGGACACCGTTTATCCTAACAAAGAAAATACCGAGAAATACGGCGTGATATTCGAAGAATATAAGAGAATTCACGACGCGCTTGCGCCGATCTATAAGGAGCGCTGATATGAAGATAGTCGTTTGTTTACGGCAAGGTCTCGACGGCGAGATAAATCCCTTTGATGCTTGCGCCTATGAGGCCGCGCTAAGGCTCGATCCAATCGACATCACCCTCGTGTCCATGGGTCCCGTTACAGCAAAAGACCTTCTCTTAAAACTGACAAGACTTGGAGCGAAAAAAGCCATTCTTTTAAGCGATAAAGCATTTGCCGGCGCTGATACGCTTGCGACCGCCTACGCTCTTTCTCTTCTGATAAAGAAGCTGGCTCCCGATCTTGTTTTTTGCGGAAGGCAGACCCTTGTCGGCGATACAGGTCAGGTAGGCCCGATGCTTGCTGAACTTGCAGGCTTTGAGCTTATTACCAACGTAATGAGCATCGACTCTGCGGATACGGAAATCACCTGTACCACAAGAGAAGAGGGAGCTGTAACGAGGTCTCTTCCTGCTCTTTTAACCGTTGAGAGAATCAACACGTTAAGACTGCCCGGCCTTCGTTCCAAACTGGGTGAGGTTGAGATCCTTACCGCATCGGATATCGGTGCTGATATTACCAGATGCGGTCTCAGCGGATCGCCTACAAGAGTTTTAAGAAGTACCGAGAATAAGTCGGGCAAAAGAAAATGCAGGTTTATCTCCCTTTCCGAGCTTCAAAATGCAATCGATATAGGTCTAAGTAAGGTAAAAGTCGCCCTTTCTTCACCGACGGTTTCCCGTTCGAATAAACTTAAAAACGTTTTTATAGTAGGGGAGTCGCCAAGAGCTTTCGCAGAAAGTATATCCGATAATATCACGGTTTTAGAGCTTGTCTACGATGCTGATAAGCTTTCGGCACAGATCGCAAGCGGAGATCCCGACGCCGTGCTCTGGGGAAGCGACAGTCTTTCGAAAAGGCTGTCGGCTCAGGTTGCGGCCAAGCTTTCTTTGGGCCTTTGCGCGGACTGTACTGCGCTTGAGGTCGACGGAAGCGAGCTTGTTATGATCCGTCCCGCCCTTTCGGGAAGCGTTATTGCCGCAATTAAGAGCAATACCCGTCCCGCTATGGCAACCGTAAGAACGCTTCAAAACGGTCTTAAAGATATCGTTATCGCCGCAGGCTTCGGAGTTCGTAACGATCTTGATAAGGTTGCTGAATTTGCCGATAAGCTCGGTGCCGAGCTTGTCGGAACGAGAAAGCTTGTGGATAACGGCTATATGCCTTACTCGTCGCAGGTCGGACTTACAGGAAGAACTGTTGCTCCGCCCGTATATATTGCAATTGGTATCAGCGGCGCGGTTCATCATATCGTCGGTATGGAGCGTTCCGGTACGGTTATAGCCATAAATTCCGATCCTGATGCCCAAGTATTCGAATATTCAGATTTCGGTATAATTATATAAAATAAGAACACGATTTTTGTTATAGCAAAAACCGTGTTCTTATTTATTTTTGGGATAAAGTGTGATAGAATAGATATGAGGGAAGTGAAATTATTGAATATCATTGTTTGTGTCGACGATAAGTTCGGAATTTCCTTTATGGGTCGTCGCGTTAGTCGAGACCGTTCGGTTACCGAAGATATTATACGAACCGTTCGGGACAAAAAGATTTATATTCATCCCGATTCTGCCGTTTTGTTTTCCGATTTTTCGGATAAAGTAATTGCTGATGATGATTTTTTGGATAAAGCCGAAACGGGAGATTACTGCTGTATTGAAAACGACGGTTATGAAAAACATATAAAGAATATTGAGTCTGTGATCCTTTATAAATGGAATCGCCGTTATCCTGCCGATATTTTTTTTGATGCTTCTATAATCGGAGGTAAAGAACCGACGAAGACCTATAACTTTAAGGGTAATTCGCACGAAAAAATAACTAAAGAGGTATACGAATTATGAAAATTAAAGGTTTAAGCATTCTGCTAAGCTTAGTTTTATCCATCAGCTTTTTAATTACCGGATGTTCGAGCACGGATAAAACCGATAAACCCAACGGTTCATCGACGATGCATTCGGGAGAGTCTTCCGATGCTATTCCCGAATACAGCGGGCAGGACTATATAACGCTTTCCGATAATATTCCTGAGTTTACCGAAAATGAGCCTACTACGGAATCCTTCGAAAACTATTCCGAGCTTGACGAGCTCGGACGCTGCGGAGTCGCTTTCGCCTGCGTAGGTGTAGATATTATGCCTACCGAGGATAGGGAAGGAATAGGACAGATAAAGCCCAGCGGTTGGGTTACTGCGAAATACGATATCGTAGACGGTAAATATCTTTACAACCGTTGTCACCTTATAGGATTTCAGCTTACGGGTGAAAATGCTAACGAAAAGAATCTTATAACCGGAACAAGGTATTTCAACGTTGAGGGAATGTTGCCTTTCGAAAATATGGTAGCCGATTACGTAAGAGAAACGAAAAATCACGTATTGTACAGAGTAACTCCCGTTTTTGTTGGAGAAGATCTCGTTGCCAAGGGCGTTCAGATGGAGGCATATTCGGTCGAGGACGACGGTGAAGGAGTTTGCTTTAACGTCTTTGTATACAATATTCAGCCGGGTATAACTATAAATTACGCCAACGGACAAAGCGCATTAAACGGTGAAGAATTACCCGAAAATCCTTCGTCGGCAGCTTCGTCCGATAAGGCGGACTATATTTTAAATACCAATTCAATGAAATTTCACGACCCCGACTGCGGAAGTGTTAAGGATATGAAGGATCACAATAAGCAGGAATACAGCGGCAGCAGAGACGCTCTTATTGCCGACGGCTACGAGCCCTGCGGAAGCTGTAAGCCGTAATAGGTGAGGATTATGAAAAAAGGAAAAACGATCTTTATTATAGTAGCGGCAATGATTATTATCGCTATGGCTTTGTCCCTGCCTTTTATTTTTCCGAAAGAACAAGTTGAGGATGATACTGATCCAGACGGTAATGTAGCTCCCAAGATTGCGGATATAAATAGCCTAAACTCCGAGCTTATCAACATCGAAGAATATAACGGAACCGTAAAAATCGATCTTATAACGCCGGGTCTCGATACATATAAGTTAAAGGTCTTACTCTACGATCTTGAGCACGATAAAATTCTAACCGTCAAAGATATCGGAGAGGGTATGTGGAACTCGGGCCTTACCGAAAAAGGTTTCTACGTTGCAGATCAACAGAGAAAAAAGCTTACTGTTTACGACAGATCAGGCAAAGAGACCTTTACGAAAAGCTTTGAAACAGAAGAGGAATGGTCGTCTGCCTGCGGGCTCAGCAGAGACGAAAGAGCCTTCTGTTTTACAACCTCACTCAGCGGAAACGCATATATCTACAGTCTTGAAAACAATACCGAAAAGCTTGTTGAGAATAAGGTGTTTGCAACAGATTTTGTAGGTACAAAAGATGATGAGTTCTTTCTTAGAAGCATTGGCGGAGAGCTTCTTGTTATGAACGAAGAAGAGTGTAGGATTTCGGTTATTGACGATCGAATCAGTCTGTTTACCCCTGACCTTTGTATCGGTTACGGCAAATATAACTTTGTTACGATCTTCCCCGAAGATAATAATCTAAAATTTGTTCCTATAGATTCGGTAGACCAAACGGTTGTCGGAGTAGGAAGCAAATGGTTTGCTACGTCCGTTTCCAAGGAAAACAGTACGATAATTAAGAACTACGATCTTGAAAGGGGCGAGTATTCGGTTATCGAAATTGAAGATACGGTAAGAGATCTGGTATATACCGACGGCGGAAGCATATTAGCGATAGTCGGAACGACCGATAACTCTAAACTGCTTATATATGACGCTGATAACTTTGAATATAAATCTTTTTCGTTTAGTAGTCAAGACTCTCCGTTATCAGCCTCAGAACGCTTTGAAACCCCTACTGCAAATACAGCTTACACCGATAAACTAATAAAGAAAGTTCCCCTTATTCATCAGTTTCCCGAATTCCCTACGGGGTGTGAAACGGTAAGCGCAGTTATGGCGCTTAAATACTTTGGAGAAAATATTACGGTTACCGGATTTGCCGATCAGTATCTGCCTAAAAGTCAAGATTTTTATTCGGTTGACGGTAAGAAATACGGCCCTGATCCTTATGTTTATTTCATTGGTGATCCAACAAGCGCCGCATCTTTCGGATGTATGGCGCCCGTAATTGAAACCGCCCTTAAAAGCTATTTTGACGACGATAGCCGCGTGATAAATTCTACGGGAAAGAATATGAGTGAGCTTTGTGCGGAGTATATTGATAACGATATTCCGGTACTCGTTTGGGCTACGATAGGAATGCGTGAGACAAACCCTGTGAATACCTGGTATCTTAGCAGCGGAAAAAGATTTACCTGGCCGGGTAACGAGCACTGTTTATTGCTTGTAGGATACGATAAAAACAATTACTATTTTAACGATCCGTATTCCGGCAAGTGCGTAAGCTTTGAAAAAGGCGTTTGTGAAGACCGCCACGGAGAGCTTGGTTCACAGTCGATCGTAATAATGCCCGAATAAATAGAAGCAGTATACTGATTTGTATACTGCTTTCATATTTCTTTGTTAATTGCTGATGGGATCTTTCCCGTTTCGCGCTTAAATACCGCTGAGAAATATGCGCTGCTACTGAAACCGAGACGTTCCGCCACCGTTCCTACGCTCAGCCCTGACGAAAGCAGGGAGGTTGCGGTATTCATTTTAATAGCGGTAAAATATTTATGTACCGACATACCTGCATATTTATCGAACAGTCTTTTGAGGGTAGAAGTACTTATATTTAATCTTTCCGCAAGCTCATTTACCGAAATTCCGACTGAAATTGAGTCGTTCATATAGTTTATGGCATCTCTGAAAAGTTTGGCTTCGCGGGAAAGTATCTGCTCGCTCCGGCAGCCGTTTTCGGCTAGAGACAAAAATAAAAGCTTAAGATATGAAACGATCTTTTGCGAAAGATTCGGAACTTTTTCGAAAAGCTCTATGTATCTTCCGGTATATAATGCGTTAGGGTCGGTCTGCGCGTCTATACATTCCTCTACGCCTTTAATGAAAACGGATTGCTTTTCATCTAGCGTAAAGGCACGGTCGGCAAGACTTTGCTGAATATCGCCGACGAGATCGTATGAAAATATAAGAAGCTCGGTACCGTCGGGCGAGTCAACGTAAAACTTATGCAGCTCCAAAGGCTTGTGAAAAACTATTTGACCCGCTTTCAAATGAAGAATTCTGTCATCGGCTGAAACCTCAATTGAACCTCTTTTTACGTAAACACATTCCCAAAAATTGTGGGTTTCCCCTGCGAAATTATAGCCGTGCTCGTAAATCGGGGTCGAGAGAGAATACATAGAATCGATTTTTACGAGCTCATTTATTCCGTAAGATTTCCAAATCATACTGCCTCCTGAACCAAAATTATATATTTTTGGCTTGTTTTTGTATTGATTTATAATTTTTGTCTGTTATAATAATAACAGAATTCTACAAAATGTAAAGGAGAATTTATATGAAAAAGATCAAAGTTATCCTTATTGGTGCCGGCGGACGAGGGGACTGCTATACGAGCTATATGGCAGATATGCCCGAAAAGTTTGAGGTCGTCGGTGTAGCGGAGCCTATTGACAGCCGTCGCGAGAAGATAAGAAAACGTCATAATATTCCGGAAGAAATGTGTTTTACCGATTATAAGCCGCTTCTTGCTCTCGGCAAAATTGCCGATCTCGCAATTGTTGCTACTATGGATAGAGATCACTTTGAGCCCGCAATGATGGCTATTGATCTTAAGTATGATCTTCTTCTTGAAAAGCCCATCACTCCTACTCCCGAAGAATGCATTAAGCTCACCGAAAACGCAAAGAAAAACGGCGTCCGCGTAGTTATTTGTACCGTACTTCGTTATACTCAGGTCTTTAATCACCTTAAAGAGATCATCGACTCCGGTAAGCTTGGTAAGGTCATGGCTATAAATCACGAGGAATGCGTCGGAAACGTTCATCAGTCTCACAGCTTCGTAAGAGGCAACTGGGGAAATTCCGAGCGTAGTTCTGTAATGCTTCTTCAGAAGTCGTGTCACGATATAGATATTCTTCAGTGGCTTCTCGGTAAAAGGTGTGTTAAGGTTCAGTCCTTCGGAACCCTTTCTTATTTCACCGAAAAGAACGCTCCAAAGGGATCTCCCGAGCGCTGCATTGACGGTTGCCCCGTTGCTGATACCTGCCCCTACAATTCCGTTAAGCTTTATCTTGACGATAAGAAGAATGATTGGTTTCGCGGTGCCGCAACCCGAGAGGTCAACGCTTCCGACGAGATGGTCGAGAAAGCTCTTCGCGAGACCCTTTACGGAAAATGTGTATATAAGTGTGATAACGACGTAGTTGACCATCAGGTAGTTAATATGCTTTTCGAGGATGACATCACCGTCACCTTCTCGATGAACGCATTCAACAAGGGCGGACGCTTCATTCACATTATGGGAACCGAGGGCGAGGTTCGTGCCGCAATCGACGGAAACAATCCTATTAAGGTTTTCAATTTCGAAACGAGACAGGAAGAAGAAATTCCTTATTCCGGCGTTGACGGAATTGCAGGCGGTCACGGCGGCGGAGACGCAGGTATCGTAAACACCCTCTATTCTTATATGATCGGAGAGTATAACGGTAATGCCGTTCCTACTATCGAGGAATCCTGCTACAATCATCTTGTTGTATTTGCCGCTGAACAGTCCCGCGTAACAAATACCGTTGTTGACGTAGAGGACTACATAAACAGCTTTAAATAATTTTAAAAAATAACCCGAAGATTTTTATCTTCGGGTTATTTTTTCAGACCGCTGACAAAGGTAAGTCAGCGGTCATTTTTTTGTAAAAACAGGTGAAAAATTGGGATAAATATGGTATAATAAAAGCAAAGAATAGTTGCAAAAAAGAGGGATTTCGATGCTTAAGACAGATACAAAAAGACAA
>CASFDQ010000081.1 GCA_949293385.1 uncultured bacterium
CGGAAATACTCCGGTCCTCAAAAAGGCTAACGGCGACGTTATCACCGACCTTTCCACCCTCAACAAATGGGAAGGCACAACCGGTTTTTCCGGAACCCTCGACGGTAACGGACACACCGTAAGCGGTATGTTCAACAATACCAAACTTGCGGTAGGCGGAGATTCGGTACGCGGTATGTTCGGAAAAGGTGCTAACGCAACCATTAAAAATCTTCGTGTTGTAAACACCTATTTCGAAGGCGCCACCTACGAATCTGTGTTTTTTGCATACAATAACTCAGGAGGCACCGTAACTGTCGATACCTGCCTTGTTGAAAAGGCATATCTTTCACCTAATCCCGACGAAATAGCCAACTCTAACTATCCTACTGTAGGATTTATTGCAGGTTATATTCAGAATCCGACACTTGTTGTAAACGACTGCCTTATTGTTGATTCTAAAATTAACAGCAACGCTTCTCGTATTGGCGGCGTCCTCGGTGACGCTTGGCTTTCTGGCGGCATCACCATGAACAGAACCCTTAACGCTACCGCCCATACCACCTTCGGCGGCAATACTTCAAGCTCCGATGCATACGCAGGAACTATGGAAGGTGTAGGAAACTATGCTTTCACCGCAAACACGGGTAAGCACTGTCCTGAGGTTGTCGTAGTAACTGAAGATTTAGTTAAGGGCAACGCTGCAACCGTTAGCGCATATGCTCTTGGCGATAAGTTCTATACCACCGAAGGCTATCCCATGCAGGAGATCTTCCTTGACAGCATCGACGCTAACGTTAACAAGCAGCTCGGAACCGCCCCCTTCAAAGGTGCAGGTACCGAAGCAGACCCCTACCTTATCAAGACCGCCGACGACCTCAGAAACGCCATCGGTACCTACGGTATGGGCAAATACTTTAAGCTCGCAAACGACATCGTTCTTAACAACGTAGATAAGATCGACTGGGCTACCGGCGTTGTTGCCGACGGCTATGACGCTAACGTCTGGTTCGTTTCCGACCTCTACACCGGTCAGCAGTATAACGGCTACGCGGGCCGCGGTGCCTTCACGGGAACCCTCGACGGTGACGGCTATGCCGTTCACGGCCTCTACATTCCTTTCAGCGCTGTAAGCACCTCCACCGGCCTCATTCCCGTAACCTCCAACGCCACCATTAAGAATATCGCTATTAAAAACTCCTTTATGGCAGGCGGTCACTGGACCGGCGGTATCACCGGCTATTCCTACGCTAACACCACCTTCGACACCGTTCTCGTTGACGAGACCGTAACCGTAGTAGGCTACGACGCAGGTAATAAATACTTTATCAGCACCAGCGTTCACAAGGACGATCCAAATAAGGCAGTATCTCCCTTCTCGGGAAAAGTTTCGGGCGGCGTAAGCTACGAGTCTGAATGTACGGGCGGAATTGTTGGCTACGTTAACGGAACCGGCACTGTTAATAACTGCGCAGTTTACGGAACCGTAAGATCTATCACGGATGGCGAGATATTCGCTACCACCAACCCCCTCACCAACGGCGGTCAGCCCGTTAACGTTGGTAACGGCTCTCACATCTGCGGCATTGTAGGAACCGGTTGGAACTCTAACGTTACCATTTCCGACTGCGTAAGCGTAATTCAGCTTCACGACGTTATCGGCGGTAATACCACCTTCTCCTGCACCGACAGCTATGCTCAGGCTAAGACCGAGTCTCAGACCTGCTGCAACGTACTTGAAGATTCTCAGATGAGCGGAGCAAACGCTCTTACCAATATGCCCGGACTTTCTCCCGACGTATGGACCAAGACCGCAGGCTATCCCCTTCAGAAGATATTCACCTGCCTCGGCGTAAACAATTCCAACGCACACGCTTGGACCGATTGGACAGAGACCACTCCTCCCCAGTGCGAAAATCCCGGTGAAGAGACCCGCGAGTGCTCTGTATGCGGAACGACCGATACTAAGCCCGTAAATCAGACCGGTCACGCTCCTGCAAACGACTGGACCTCCGATACAAACGGACATTGGCACGAGTGCGGCAACAACTGCGGCGAAAAGCTTGACTACGCTCAGCACACCTTCGATCAGAGGGTCGAGACCTCTGACTACAGTGCAGGCTCTGCAGATTGCACACAGCCCGCTAAGTTCTACTTCTCCTGCGTATGCGGCGCAAAGGGAACCGATACCTTCGAATCGGGCACCTCTATGGGTCATAGCCCCAAGACCGAATGGACTCACGATGACACCAACCATTGGCACGAGTGCAATAACTGCGACGAGAAGCTCGATATGGCCGCTCACACCTACGATCAGGAAGTAGCTACCGACGATTATCTCGATACTCCTGCCGACTGCAATAACGCGGCAAAGTACGTTAAGTCCTGCGTATGCGGAGCAAAGGGAACCGAAACCTTCACAAGCGGAAACGCTAACGATCACGATCCCAAGACCGAGTGGAATAAGGACGCTACCCATCACTGGCACGACTGCAACGGCTGCGACGAGCAGCTCGACAAGGAAGCTCATACCTACGATAAGGAAGTAGCTAAGGATGCATACCTCGCAGAAGGCGCAACCTCTACCGCAGCCGCTAAGTACTATAAGTCTTGCGAATGCGGAGCAAAGGGAACCGAGACCTTCTCCTACGGCGATCCCTTAAAGCCCGGCGGACAGGGCGGCGAAGCTCCCGGGACCGGCGATACCTCGAACGTAATGGTTTGGGTAATCACCCTCATCCTCTCTGCAGGCGCTCTTGCCTTACTTGCCGTATACAGCAGAAAAAGAACTAACTAATAAAAGTTGTTATTCTGATTTTCTGAACAGACCCCCGTACCACCTCGGTACGGGGGTCATTTTATTTATGAGAACCTTACGGCGGCCCGATGAAAATGAACGAAGATAAACGGCTTTACTCAATATAAATTATACGATAATTTTGTAGGGGAGGGGCCGACCCGTAGGGTCGTATTCCCGACCGCAGGGAGGAACATCGTTTTGCGCCAAAGGCGCAAACACTGTTTTTGTTTAGGACGGAAAACTATGTTGCCTTACGGCAAATGATGTTATGCTTCGCATAAACGATGTTGCGACTACCGTCGCAAACGAAACTTTTTCATCGGCCTCCCGTGAGATATCGCAAATTTCTTAAAAAACTAAACGTATTAGCCTCCTGTCATCAAGAAAATGTTATTTTAAATCAAAATACGGAATTGTTTTCGGCGTGAATATGTTTTATAATCCGTTATGTTATTTTGTGTCAAAATAACATAACGGTGTTTAAAATATTTATATTGAATTGTTATAATTGCTATGTTATAATGAATCTAGGTAGATATATTTGTTCGAAAGGATGAATTTAATGAAATTTGATATCTTATCTCGTAAAGCTTTAGCGCTTATTATCGCTGTGGCGATAATCGCGACGTCGGTTGCCGTAACCCTCGTTTCGGTCGCTACCGGCGAATGGGACGGAAGTGCCGCTACCTCCTTTAAGGAAGGCGCAGGTACCGTGAACGACCCCTATCTCGTCTCAACTCCTGCCGAGCTTAAGTTGGCGGTTACCTCTACCGGACTAAACGGCGACGGAGCAAAGAACTACTATAAAATGACGGGGGATATTTATCTTAACCCCGCCCTTTCGGACGATTGGGTTTCGAATTCTCCGATTTCCTGGGGAACCGCAGACCTAAATACCGCTTCTGCCGACACCGCATTTGCGGGCGTCTTCGACGGTGGCGGTTATATGGTCTATGGTCTCTACGTAAACGAGACCTATACCGCCCCCGAGGGAACTACCGCTGACCGCAGCGTTTCCGCAGGACTTTTCCCGACGGTTGCCGCAGGAGCGGAGATCAAAAACGTCGGAATCGATAAGGCTTTCCTTTCTCTTAAGAATAACCACGAAACTGCCGCCCTTGCCTATGCAGGTCAGGTCGGTCTCGTTGGCTACGCCTATAATTCCTCGGCGGATAAGATAACTATCGACCGCTGCTTTATCGGCTCAGAAGTTGCTATGAAGGCCGTTTTCGCGGGTCTCGTCGGCGACCTTGCTTCAAACAAAAGCGCCTCTGCGGTCCTCACTAACTGCTACGCCATCCCCTCTACTGTCGAGACCTTTAACGAGCCCGATGAAACTTATATCTATAACAACCGCTTTATGCTCGGCGGCGGCCGCGATAATTCCGCAGGCTATAAGCTCGACTACTGCTACACCTTTGGCAACCTCACCTTTACCGGCCAGGGTTACACCGACACCAAGTTTAACTACTGCACAGACTGGACTCCCGACGCCCTTGGTGTTTCGGGGCTGGGTAACACTCAGATGATGGGCGATAGCGCATTTGAAAATATGCCCGGTCTTAATACGCAGAAAGCCTACGTTTTAACCGATTCTTACCCCACCTTAAAGGTCTTCAATAAGGAAACCCTCGATATCTGGGACGGCACCGAAGCCACCCCTACCGCGATGGATGATAAGGGCAATGTTATCATCTCCACCCCCGAAGAGCTTGCCTACGTTATTAAAAACGGCGGCGGCGCAAACTACGTCCTCACAAATGATCTTTATCTTAACGCTATCGATGAGATAAATTGGCAGACGGGCGAAGTAACCAACGGCTACAACGCAAGGCAGTGGTATACCACCGACAACACCACCGAATTCAGCGGAAGCATCGACGGACAGGGTCACACCGTTTACGGTATGTACTATTCCTTAGGCGTCCCTGCCACCTCCTACAACACCCCCGCCGTGGCCCTCATTCCGAGAGTCGCTAACAGTGCCGTTGTAATCAAAAACCTCGGCGTCGACTCTGCTTACGTAAAGGCTACCTACAACGGTGCTGCCCTTATCGGTCACGGAAGCAATACTACGGTAAGAAAGATCGATAACTGCTACGTCGGCGAAAACGTTACCATAATCGGCTTTGTCGCAGGCGGAATCTTCGGCGGCGGCGACGCAAGCCTCGATATAACCAACTGCTACAGCCTTGCCACCCTCGGCGCCGCAAATCAGAACGGCGGAATTCTCGGCGGCACCTGGAGCTACACCTACAGCGGCGTCGCCACCCGTCAAAACGTTACCAACTGCTACTCCACCACCTCCATTCACGGAAACAGTGCAGGTGTGCAGACAAACTGCTACGGAAAGGTCGGCGAAAACTGTAAGGGTCAGGACGCTATCCTTAACTTTAAACTCGGCGAACCCTTCTGTGCCACCAAGGACTCCTATCCCACCCTCCGCGTTTTCGCAGGTCTTGAGGAAGGCAATTGGAACGGTCTCGGAATAAGCACATTTAAGGGCTCGGGCACCGAAAACGATCCTTATCTCGTTGAAAACGCAGGTCAGCTTGCCTACCTTTCTTATTCCAATAATAACAAAGCTCACTATAAGCAGATTTGCGACATTTTCGTAAACGAAGTTACCGATCCCGATTGGTATAAGAACGAAAATCTCGTTTCCTGGCTCTGGATAAACGATTATACCTATCTTGCCTACCGTGCCGCAGGTCATCAGTTCGGCGGAACCTACGACGGAAACGGCTACACCGTTCAGGGAATCTGGTATCCCGAGGATATAAAAACTCAGGTTGCAGGTATCTTCCTTGCTTCCGCAGGTGCAACCATCAAAAACCTCGGCGTCAGAAACTCTTACCTCTACGCAGGCTACACCAAGGACTGGGCACTTGAAAACGGCTACGCCACGAGCGATAACGTGGCCGACCGTGCAATAGGCACCGTTGGTGCAGTCCTCGGCTGGCACCATAGCGGAACTACCACCGTTACGGGCTGTTTCGCAGACGAAACGGTATATATTCATAACTACAGCAACGGAAATCTTTCGGCTACCGGCGGAATCGTCGGCTTCGTTATGAGCAACGACTCTACCGCACTCCTGAATATTTCCGACTGCTGGTCGTCGGCTCAGCTTTCGAGTCCCGTCTCCTCCAAAATCAATGGAATACTTGGCTCTGCCTGGGCGGCGTACTACACGGGAAAGAATAACTATTCCTTCTCTTATCCCGCCTTTCAGGTCGGCAACAGTATCACCTCCAATACCGAGAATGCTTATGCTAATAACTATAGCAATACGGGCTCAACAAACGATGCACAGACCGTTCTGACCTCTGCACAGATGATGGGAACGGATGCCTTCGATAATATGATCGGCTTCTCGGATGATATCTGGTATGCCGCAAACAATGATCAGAGCGGACCTCTTCATCGCCTCTACGGAACCACTATCGGTGACGTAAACGAGGACAGCGCAGGAAGAGGAAGCGGAGATATAACCGCTCTTCGTGCTACCCTTATCGGTGCGGCTGAGTTTAAGAACACCGACTTCAACCGTGATAATACTACTGATATTTGTGACCTTGTAAAAATGAAGAATGAACATACGCCTATCTTAACCTTCGATGCAAACGAAGGAACCTTCGGAGGCACTAAAACCTCTGTTAAATCGGCTCAGACCATCGGCAACACCTTTGCTGTTGCAACTCCCTCCCGCGATAAGTTCAATTTCGTCGGCTGGAGCTTGACCCCCGACGGCGATATTATCGACAGCAATATCGTTACCGCCGAGCTTGACGGAGCTACCCTCTACGCCGTCTGGAGCGAGTTTTCTCTCGAGCTTTCACCCGTGTTTAAAAATAATATGATCCTTCAGCGCAACAAGCCTGTCTGCGTTTACGGAACGGGTAAGGGCACGGGAGAGATCACTATCGGCAATCAGACCAAAACCGTAAACTCTACGGGCGGAACCTGGGAGGTCTACTTCGAGCCTATGGCTGCCTCCACTACTCCCGTAACCTTCGAGACAAACTTCGCAGGAATTAAAACCGAGTACGATAATGTCCTTATCGGAGACGTATTCATCGCCTCGGGTCAGTCCAACATGGAGTTTAACCTCAAATCCACCGAGCAGACCGGTACCGTCGGAGAAAACTCTCTCCTTCGCTATGCGTACAGAGGAACTCAGGGCTGGTATGCCTTCGCTCCGGACGTAGTTGAAAGCGCTACCGCAATCGGTGTTCTCTTCGCTCAGGAGCTGAGCTACGCCCTCGATAACAGCATCCCCGTAGGAATAATATCCTGCTCTAAGGGTGCTTCCCGAATCGACGACTGGATTCACGAGGACTACTGCTTCTGTGAGGAGTACGATTTTGAGAATCTTGCTCATTCCGATTACGATTATTACGATCAGGGTCACCACGACCTCTACAGAAATCAGATCGAGCCCATCGAAAAGCTTACCACCGCAGGCGTCCTCTGGTATCAGGGCGAATCTAACCGCGGAATAGGGGAGGCCTACCGCTATCTCGATATGTTCGAGACTATGGTGGATTGCTGGCGTACCCGTATGGACGATCCTACCTTGCCCTTCTACACCGTTCAGATAATGCTCTATACAGGCGACTCAGGCAAAGACCGTAACGGCGCTGCCGTCGACGAATATAACATCCGAATCGCTCAGGGCGAAGCCGCCCGTACAATGGATGGGGTCACCGTCTGCACCATGCTTTCTTACGACGATACCCTCGACGTAAACGGTGCGCTTGATATCCATCCCACCGATAAGCTTCCCGTCGCAAAGGCTCTTGCAAACGCCGCTCTTACTACCTACTACTATCTCCTCGGCGACTATGATAAGACCCCCGAATATTCGGGTCCCCTTTACGACACCGTAACCGTAAACGGCGCTACCGCCACAATAACCTTCAGCCATATCGCCGAAGGCCTTATGCTCACCTCCGGCGATACCGTTACCGAGCTTGAGGTTAGAGATATATCGGGCAACTGGGTTGCCGCAACGGGCATCCTTTCGAATAACCTTGTTACCGTCTCTGCTGACGGAGTCACCGCGATTACGGGAGTTCGTATGGGCTACAGAAACAAACCGAGCCTCAACCTCTACAGTACTATAAACGGCGTCTACGGCTATTGTGCGTCCCCCTTCGTTTGGACCGTAGAATAATTTTGTGCTTGACAAACCATACTAAATTTGGTATCATTACCTAGTAATAGGGAGTAGTCGGCGCAAATATGCGTTGCATTGTTCGTCATCACACCCAATGGGTCGGATAATGTGCTAAACGACAAGACTGTTGCTGTGAAAAACGGCAACAGTCTTTTTATGCCAATCTCCCAAAAACTATAATGAATATGGAGAAAGATAAATATGGAAATTTTGTACAAAAATCTTCTCGAGTTTTCGTGGCAAAACGGCGTAATGATCCTTATCGGATTTTTGCTCATCTTCCTTGCCATCAAGAAGGAAATGGAGCCCACCCTCCTTCTGCCTATGGGATTTGGAACCATTTTGGTCAACATCCCCTTCTCCGATGCCTTAAAAGGCCCTATCGTAGAACTTTACGAAGCAGGAATCGCAAACGAGCTTTTTCCGTTACTGCTCTTCATCGGAATAGGCGCAATGATCGATTTCGGCCCTCTGCTTACAAACCCTAAGCTTATGCTTTTTGGTGCGGCCGCCCAGTTTGGTATTTTCTTCACCCTCGCTATGGCAAGAATGTTTTTCCCCGAACTCGATGCCGCATCTATCGCAATTATCGGCGCGGCAGACGGCCCCACCTCCATTGCAGTTGCCAATACGCTTGGTTCTAACTACATTGGCGCGATAACCGTTGCAGCATATTCATATATGGCTTTGGTGCCCATCATTCAGCCCCCGGTAATCAAGCTTTTAACCACTAAAAAAGAACGTCTTATCAGAATGCCTTATGAGCAGAAAAACGTTTCCAAGACCACAAGAATTATGTTCCCCATAATCATTACCATAGTGGTTTCTGCCATCATTCCCCAGGCCACCGCACTTATCGGCTTCCTTATGTTCGGCAACCTCGTTCGTGAATGCGGTGTGCTTAAAGCCCTTTCCGAAACCGCACAGAACGTTCTGGCAAACCTTGTAACAATCCTGCTTGGAATTTCTGTTTCCTTTAATATGGTTGGCGACAGGTTCTTAAAGCTTGACACCCTTCTTATTCTGGGCCTTGGACTTATCGCCTTTGTAGTCGATACCGCAGGTGGAGTTCTCTTTGCTAAGTTTTTAAACCTTTTCTCCAAAAAGAAGCTTAATCCCATGATCGGCGCGGCAGGTATTTCCGCCTTCCCCATGAGCGGTCGAATCGTGCACAAGATGGGACTTGCCGAGGATAATCAGAACTTTTTACTTATGCACTCAATAGGAGTAAACGTATCCGGACAGATTGCGTCGGTCATAGCAGGCGGAATTATCCTCAACTTCTTTGCTTAATTTTCTGAATATAGGTGGTTGAACTTATGAAATTGTTTACAATGGCTTTAGATTTGTTGAATGCTGCTTCCGGTGCCGGTACTACAGGAGAAAATGCCTTATCCAACCTTGACTTCAGACCGGAAGGTTTTTTGGAAATGCTTTCTTATATGGGCAAGGGAATGCTTGTTATCTTCATTCTTATCGGCGTTATCGTTTTAGTAACCTCGCTGGTAAACAAGATCTTTTCTAAAAAACAGTAAATCGTTATAAATAAAAAATCTGTCTCACTTAATCTTAGTGAGACAGATTTTTTTATATGTTCTTATTTTGCTTCGGGGATCTGATTTACATTGTCGATAGGTTCTTTAAGTCCGAGATCTTCTTTGATCTTGGAGGTGGAGATTCCTTCGGTGCGCTCAAGGAAGGTTACCTCACAGTATTCCTTCAGGTAGTCGAACTTGTCCGAGCCTGCCCAGTCGCTTCCCATAACGCAAACGTCAACCTTATAGGTTAAGATGTCGTCCTTCTTCTGCTCCCAGTTGTTTTCGGGGATAACAAGGTCAACGTATCTTACGGCCTCGAGCATTTTCTTTCTTGTCTCGTAGTCGTGATATGATTTCTTGCCTTTAATTGCGTTGAATTCGTCGGTAGAGAGCGCGACGATAAGATAATCGCCTAACTCCTTAGCACGCTTTAAAAGGCGAATATGACCGTAATGAAGAAGATCAAAGGTTCCGTAGGTTAAAATTCTTTTCATAAGACATTCTCCTTAGTTTTTTGTATATGCTTTCGGACAAAATGTCCTTTTACAAATCGAAAATTATTTTTGAGGCTCGCGCAGAGGCCTGTCCGTCGTCCAAGTAGTTATAGGTGTCGTTAAAGGCCTTATATTTTTCGCCGTACTCGAAATCGTCAGATTTCTTTATCTCTTCTATAAGCTCGTCCTCTTTCGTAACGATAGGACCGGGAAGCTCGCTTATATCGAGATAAAAACCTCTTATATCGTCGCGATAGGCCTCAAGATCATACATATAAAAGACGATCGGCCTTTTAAGATTTGCGTAATCGAAAAAGACGCTGGAATAGTCGGTTATAAGCAGATCAGAAATGATATAAAGCTCGCTTATATCGTCAAAGCCCGATGCGTCGTAAACAAATCCTCTGTATTTCTCAAAATCAAATTCACGGGCAACAAGCCAGTGCGGACGGAAAAGAATAATATACTCGTTTGAAAAAGTATCCCTTAGGCGATCAAAATTGACCTCGGTCTTATAGGTATAGCCGCCGCTCTTTACCGAATGCTGATTATCGCGGTAGGTAGGAGCGTAAAGTATGACCTTTTTGTCTTCCGCTATACCGAGCGCTTTTCTGACCCTTAAAACGTCTTCTTCGGTGTAGTTTTTCAGAAGATCGTTTCGCGGATATCCCTCTTCAAGAATAACCGATTCCTTTCCCGCCTCCTTCATATTCCAGGCCGAAATAAATTTTTCGCTGGCAAAGGCGGAAGGGGAGAGGAAGTAAGAAAACTTTTTAGTCTCGATATTATAACGCTTTCTTATCTCCGAAAGGGTATTCATAGCATTTTCGAAGTTCTCAAGGTCACAACCGAGCCTTTTAAGGGGAGTTCCGTGCCAACACTGAACGAAGATCTGATCCTTCTTCGGATCTATATGGTCTCTGATCTTATAGTTAAAGATCCAATATTTAGCGCGGCCGAGAGTCTTCAAAAAGGCTTTAGAGTCGATCTTTATTACCGAGGTTCTTTCGTCTTTAAGGTGATCGTAGTTTTCGGGTTCCTTAAAAGCCCATATAAAACGGAAATCCTTAAAGGCGTCGAGGGCCTTTATGTGCTCGTAGATAGCCTTCGGACTGTCACAATACGAAAGACCTTGAAAACAAGCAAAAACTACCGTTTTACTGTCGGTTTTACAGCCGACGGTAGTTAATTTATACGAAAATCTGCGAAGGTGCAATAGTATAAATCTAACGATCTTTCGTATAAATTTATGCTTCTTTACAAAGTCTCTGATAAAAATTCTAAGCTTTCTCATTACGGTTTATACATTTATCGATCACAAAATCGACAAGCTTTTCGGTTATATTGCCCGAGGTGGTGGGAAGGTATTTTTGTCTGTATGCTTCTACGATCTCGGGGGTGCAGGCGCCCGAATCAACGGCACTGAATATACCCTCGGCCGTCTCGTGAACGCAACCGGGGAGGTCGTCGTAGGGGTAGAGGTTTATACCGGGGTGTTTGCTGTAAAAATCGATATCGTATGTAAAAAGATAAATAGGCTTATTTGCGGCGACCGCTTCCAAAGAGAAGGCGGAGTAATCCGAAATAACTGCGTCTGCGACGGTTAAAAGATTTATGGCCGAAAACATATCGCAGGTATATATCTTCTCGCGAAGCTCATTCGAAAGATTGGTAAGAGGATGAGCCTTAACGATAAGAATATAATCGCTGTGCTCGAAGCGGTCGGCTAACTCGTCAATACGGTAGTCGTCGTTCTCGCGGAAGGTAGGAGCGTATAAAACGAGCTTTCTTCCTTTAAATTCGGGATATCTTTTGTATATTCTTTTCTTAATGACCTCACCGGGGTCGGTAAGAAGGTCTAAGCGGGGAAGACCGATAGGTACGAAAACGTCCTTTTCGTAGCCGAAGCCCTTCTGAAATACGGGGATCATCGAAGGCGCGGCACAGGTTATGTAGTCGTAATTTCGGTGCATTTTAAGAACCTTGGCAATGGCGGCCTTCTTCTTATCCTCAAGGCACTGACATCCGAATTTTTTAACGGCGGTCATTGCGTGCCATATCTGAACGACCTTAAGGGATTTTTTATGCTTTAAAACGCTTATCGGGATGTTATAACCGTCGGTTATGCAGACCCTTGAGGTAGCAAGATGATAACACTGACGAAGCATGGCTCCGATGCTTTTAATTCCGTCGGAAACGGTTTTACGCGTTTTCTTGGTAACGAAAGCACATTCATAGCCGTCAAGCTTTTCGTTAAACTTTTTAGCAAGCATAGTCATATCCTTGGAAGGCTTATCACTCTGTCGGCTGATGAAAACGATCTTGTTTTTAACGGGTAAAAGCTTTAAAAAGAAATATATACATTTAAGGAAAAGTACAAATAGGCGCAAACAAATGACCATATAAGACAAACCTCGACAAATCATATTTGCTATATTATAACATATAGGCTCGTGAAAATCAAGTGAATAACACTTTCGATGGTATTTGTGTGTATACTGTAGTATATGCCTACGCTGTACGAGTTATTTTTAGTTAGCCTCAACAAATCCGTAGCCGTTTGCGGTATTATGAAGCGCGTAGGTATCAAGCTTTCCGTTATTTGTCTTGTGAGCGACCCACATAAGGAAATTATCGGGCAGAGCTCCGGTGATCTTTCCGGGGAGGTAAAGCCCGAATTCCTGACCTTCGGATATTCCAAAGGGCTCGGTGGATTGATAGTAAACATCACCCTCTGTCCATTCGTCACCGAGGGCATATTTCGTTTTATATACGCCGATGGTAAGAGTGTAGGTGTATTCGTCTATCTTCTTTATGTCCTTGAAATAGCCCTCGAAATCACAGAGATATATTATAGTGTATTCGTTTCCTTCTTCTATCTGATTAGGGAGGGTCTCGTGATATTTTCCCGTAAAGGTGCCGTCCTTATTGAGGGTGAGCTCGGTGCTCCAAGAGGTGTTCTGCGTAGGTGCTAAAATAAAGCTTTTTGGAATATCTTCAGGAATACTTATAGTTCCCTTGTAGGTGGAAGAGGCTTCGGGCGAGGTATCGCCGTCGGCCCTTTTGCCGCCGCAGCCTACCGTCATAATAAGAATAAATGCCAAGAATAAACAAACGATCTTTTTCATATTTTTCCCTTTCTATCAGTAGCAGCTTTCAAAAATATTTTTCACAGTATCGAAATCTAAAGGAATGTAGCTGTTTACGACCCTCGTTTTGCCGAAGGAGCAGAGGTCGGCAAGCCTTTCGGAGCAGTTTTCAATTCCGAAATCTCTGAGTCTCGAGGGCATACCGATGCTTTCGAAATATTTAGCCATTTCTTCAATTCCGAGTATAGCCGCCTTCTCGTCGTCAAACTCAACTACATCCCAGACCCTTCTCGCAAACTGCGCGAAGCGGGGAATATTTGCCTTATAAACGTATCTTGCCCAGGCAGGGAAAAGAACCGCAAGCCCTGCTCCGTGAGCGATATGGTCAAACTCTCCCGAAAGAGCGTGCTCAAGCTGATGAACGGCCAAGGCGTTTTCTCTTCCGCAGCCGGTAAGACCGTTATGTGAAAGGGAGGAGCCCCACATCATAGCGGCCCTTGCCTCGTAGTTTTCGGGGTCGTTTATGAGAACGGTGCCGGCCTCTATGACCGACCTCAAAACCGCCTCTGCGACACGGTCGGTAATGGGAGTGTCCTCGCAGGGGAAGAAATAACGCTCCATTGTATGAGCCATAATGTCGGTAATACCGCAGGCGGTGTGATATTTGTTTACCGTATAGGTAAGCTCGGGGTTGCATATAGAGAAAAGGGGACGGTTAAGCTCACTGCCAAATCCCTTTTTGAGGTTCTCTTCCATATTGGTCATAACCGCCGAAGCGCTCATTTCGCTTCCTGCCGCCGCAAGCGTCAGAATACATCCTACCGGCAGTGCGGTCTTAGGCTGTGCCCTGCCCATAGGCAGGTCCCAAACGTCAAAATCGTTTGCGGCGCCGAGGGCGGTAAACTTGGAGGAGTCGATAACGCTGCCGCCTCCTACCGCTAAGATCAGCTCGACCTTTTCCTTTTTAGCGACCTCGACGGCCTTTCTGATAAAATCAAGCTTTGGATTGGGCTCAACTCCGCCCATCTCAACCACTTCGATGCCGTTTGCCTTAAGCGAGGTCATAACGCGGTCATATAGCCCGTTTTCCTTAATGCTTGATCTTCCGTACTGCATCATGATCTTATTAAAGCCATAGCCCTTTATGATTTCGCCGACCTCGTTTTCTTTTCCTTTACCGAAAAATACCTTGGTTGGAGCGTAGTATGTAAAATCGCGCATATAAATACCTCGTAGTTTTTTATTATATTATACTAATATAATAAATTTTCTTCACCCTGTTGTCAACTGTTTTCGACGCCGCAAGTTTTTAATATTAGTTACAAAAAATACAAAATTGCAATTTTGTACATTGAAAAAAGAGAGATCAGATGTTATATTAAAGATAATACCAAGCTTTCAGGTGATAATTATGACCTCAAACGTATTTAATATTCAGAAATTTTGCGTGAACGACGGCCCCGGTATCCGTACCACCGTCTTTATAAAGGGATGCCCCTTAAACTGCCTCTGGTGTCATAATCCCGAGTCGAAAAACCTTAAAAGCGAACTGCTTTTCAGAAGCGATAAATGTACCCTTTGCGGCCGTTGCGTTCCTGCCTGCCCGCTGGGACTTCATACCGTTTCGGCCGAGGGTCATATCTTCGACCGCGAAAAGTGTGTCGCCTGCGGTAGGTGCGCCGAGGCCTGCTTTGCTGACGCTCTGGAAATTGCAGGCAAAAAGACCTCCGTGGAGGACGTTCTTAAAGAGGTTATGAAGGACGAAGCCTTTTATAAAAATTCGGGCGGCGGAATGACCCTTTCGGGGGGAGAGCCGATGCTAAATTTCGATTTCACCCTTGAGCTTCTAAAGCAGGGCAAGGAAAAAGGTCTTCACATCTGTATGGAGACCTGCGGCTTTGCCGACAGCGAGAAATATAAAGCGGTGGCTCCTTACGTGGATATCTTCCTTTGGGACTATAAGCTGACAAGCCCCGAGCTGCATAAAGAATATACCGGTGTTGATAACGGGCTTATCCTTAAAAATCTCTTTATGCTGGATGAAATGGGGGCTAAGACCGTGCTCCGCTGTCCGATAATTCCGTCGGTAAACGACACCGAGGAGCATTTCGAGGGTATCGCCGATACCGCAAACCGCCTTAAAAACGTCCTCGAAATAAACGTCGAGCCCTATCACCCCTTAGGCAAAGGAAAATCTGAGCAGCTCGGAAAAGACTACGCCCTCGCTGACCTTCCCTTCCCCGAAAAGGAAACGGTGCAGAAGTGGATCGATAAAATTGCCGCCAAAACCGCCGTCACCGTAAAAAAAGCCTAAATACAGTGGTCAGTGATCAGAACCTAAACCGTATAGCCTTTCGGCGACAGCGTATGGGAGGAGCTCCTCCCGCGAAATATCGAAAATTTGCAGATGTATTTACGGCTACCTTTGTAGGAGACGGCGCCTCGACGTCCCGTTGAGATACTGAAAATTCAAATTAAACCAAACGGCAACGCACGAACTGAACCGTGCGTTGCCGTTTATATTTATCGGGCGTTTTTTATCTTTTGTGAAGCTCGCGGTATTTAAGGGGAGAATAGGAGGTCTTTTCCTTGAAGATCTTGCTGAAATGATATAGGTCGGAGAAGCCCAACTGCTCGCTGATTTCAGATATGCTTTGCCTCTCACTTATAAGAAGCTCCTTTGCTTTTTCAATTCTGAGCTCCGTAGCATATTCCTTTGGCGTTAAGCCGAACTGCGATTTAAAAAGGGTTCCGAAATATTTAGGACTAAGCTCCGAAAGCTCGTAAAGTCGGCTTATTTTAAAATCGGAGTCGGCAAAATGCTCCTCAAGATAATCTGCGGCAGGCTTTATCTTGGCGAAATTCGCAGGATGAAGCCCTTTGAAATTTTCCCGTTTAATACCTCCGATAACCTTATGTAAAATACTGAGGCAGTCGTCTCGGAAGCCGATTTTTTTCTTTTTCCATAAAAGCTCTGCCTCGGAAAAAAGCGAACGTATGTGAGAAGGTTTATCGAATGCGACCTTAAAAGGACGGGGAAGTTCCTTTTCAAAGCATTCAAAATTGATACAAAGGGATAGGTATATTTCATCATCCATATCAATGGTATAGACCTCACCCTTAGGAATAAACAACAGGGTTCCGGGGGGGACGGTAATTTCTTTGTCTTTAAAATGGTAATATTCGGTTCCTTTTTCGTTTAGGATAAAACCGCAGTTAAGCCTACCGGGGTTTTTCATAGGATACTTTGCCTTTTCGTCCTCGTACCGCAGAATTGAGGATATTTCAAAAATATGCAAATTTTCGAACAGCATCTAAACGCCTCCTTCGGTAAAAACTGAACTTTTAACCATTATAACATAAAAATTGTCAAAGACAACGCAAAATTTAATTTATGTTCAAAAATTTACAAATTCTCTCTTTTAAACATTTCAAATCCAAAAAGATTTTTTATAATTGAAGCTGAATGTCCGAAATGAGAAAGTATATGAAGAAAATATTCCTTTTCCCCTCTGCCAAGATCATTTTCGCAACCTCTACCCCCTGCCTCGAGGAGGACTTTTTTACGATTTCGAATACCGAACCAACTCAGACATAGAGCTTTATAATAAGATAGCCTCGGAAATAGTTTTATCCGAGGGCGGTATTATAAACGATCTTTACTCTGCGATAAAGGACCGCCCCGACCTTCATTCTGATCAGACCCACTACTATACCGCCGAAGGTACCGAGATCCCCGGAAACAAGGTGGTAAGTTGTCTTTGCGAAGCTCTGAAACTCGATTAAAGCCTCGTGATCGATAGGAAGGGAAGCGACTTCGTTTTCGACCGGGTAAAGGATATTAAAAACGATAAGGACGCCTATATTTTAAGAGCGGAGAATATAAAATAATATGCTTAAAAAGTCAAAAGAGATAAAAGGCTATTTAGCCGCTGTATGCAGTGCGGTGATATACGGAACTATGCCCCTTATAGCGGGGTATATCTACTCCGACGGAGTAACTCCGCCGACCCTCGTAGCACTCAGAAGTTTGCTCGCGCTGCCTCTGCTGGCGGCAATAGCCTTAGTTAAAAATAAAAGCCTTAAAATTCCTTTAAAAGCCCTACCTTCGGTTTTTTTAATAGGTTTTTTCGGTATGTTTTTAACCCCTCTTTTGCTTTTCGTTTCTTATCAATATATAGACTCTTCGGTCTCAACCGTAATTCATTTTATTTACCCTGTCTTCGTGGCGACAGGAGGAGCAATATTCTTAAAGGAAAAGTTTAATATATTTGCCCTTACGGGCACCGTTTTGTGTGTGGCGGGAATACTTCTTTTTTACGATCCGCGACTCTCTCTCGATATAACGGGAAGCATTTTCGCCCTGCTTTCGGGTGTCACTATGGCCGTTTACGCTCTTCTTCTTGCCCGATTTAAGTATAAGGATATCCCCGCCGCGACCTTAAGCTTTTATATCGTCGGAATAGGCGGAGGCTGTTCCCTTATTTATGCCGCGGTAATGGGTCAGCTTGCCCTTCCGCAAACTCCGAGCGTCTGGGCGATATGCGTAGCCTTTGCCCTTGCGGTAACGGTAGGCGCCGTCCTCCTTTTTCAGCAAAGCGTATTCCTTATCGGTAGTACAAAGGCCTCAATACTCAGCGCCCTGGAGCCTATAACCAGCGTTGTTTTGGGAATAGCCGTCCTCGGCGACTCGGTAACCGAAACTAAGATGATAGGAACCGTTTTAGTGATCGCCGCAAGCGTTGTTATAGTTCTTTCGGATATAAGAAAAAAGAAGAACTAACCCCCTTACAGCATCTGTCTCAGCCTTTTTAAAACCGAGGTCTCTATTCTGGATACGTAGCTTCGTGATATTCCGAGAAGCTTTGCGACCTCCCGTTGGGTAAGCTCTTTATCTGCTCCGATCCCGTATCGGAGCTTTATTATCTCCTTTTCGCGGTCGTCGAGTGAGGTTTGAAGAAGAACCTTAAGGCGCTGAAGCTTCGCTTTTTTATCTATCTCGTCGGCAACGTTGACCTCGTCGGCGATAACGTCCATAAGGGTCAGCGCGGTTCCGTCCTTGGAGGCCTCTATCGGATCCCCGAAATGAAGATCCTGATTTGACCTCCTTATCGACCTGAAATACATCAAGACCTCGTTTTCGATACATCTGGACGCGTAGGTCGCAAGCCTGCTGCCCTTTTCCGGCTTAAAGGTAGAAACCGCCTTTATAAGACCGATGGTGCCGATTGAAATAAGATCGTCCTGATCGCAGGCGGTGCTGTAATACTTCTTTATTACGTGTGCGACAAGCCGCAGATTATGCTCGATAAGCTTCTTTCTTGCTTCCTCGTCTCCCTGCTTCATACGGGAGAGAAGCTCGGCCTCCTCCTTTGCCGTCAGAGCGGGCGGGAAGGAGCCGATACCCGTAATGTGAAGCGCAAAATAGAATATGCTTGATGCTATCTGAATAAGTAATGAAAGCAAAATAATGACCCCCTTCATTTAAGTTTATGAAGAGGGTCATATTTTTTGCCTGTCCTTAAGACATTTCGCTTTTTCTTATAAAATCGTCCTGCTCGGGTCGGCTGAGGTTTACAAAATATGCATTCCAGCCGCAAACCCTGACCTGAAG
>CASFDQ010000082.1 GCA_949293385.1 uncultured bacterium
CAGGGTAAGGTTGCCGTACCCTCCAAGGTGCTGAATCTTAAGGGTCTCTGCAAGGATGCTAAGTATGAAGAGGTTGCTACCGGAAAGGTTTACGGCGGGGACACCCTTATGAACCTTGGAATATTCCAGAACTGCGACCACGATATGGCAAGCGAAATGAGAGTATTTAAAAAGATTTAATAAAATTCCCTAACCAAACCATTTAAACTCGAACCAGCCTTAAAGGAGCGGTTTTTTGAGCAGGTTTTGGTGAAGAGGAGTTCGTAAGGCTTTCGCCTATGGACGACGATGAGCCGAAAGATGCCGAAAAACCGCCCTTTAAGGTCGACGAGTTTTGTAAGTAGTGTAATTTTTTGATATACGAGGAAAAAACGCAGTAAATCCTGTCGGATTTACGAGTATTTTGACGAAGTATAGCGGGAAATTCATCTTCCAAAACCTGATTCGAGTCCCAATGGTTTGGTTAAGCAAAAGCGGAGTGAAAATTCACTCCGCTTTGTTAGTTATATCGGTTTATAATGCTTCTAAAAACCTCCCCAAAAGCTTCAATGTCAGTATATGTTTGTAAGGGATATACTTCTCAAATGTGTGGTAAAAAATTTTGCTATAGCAACTGTTACAAAATGGTCTCATCGCGGTTTTTTAAGCTGACGGGTGGGCAACCGAAGCGTTTTTTGAAAAGATGACTGAAATAGTATATATCCGAAAAGCCCACAGCCTCTGCTACTTCGCCTACGGTGTGGGAACCACCTAAAAGCAAGCGCGCCGCTTCGTTCAATCTGAGACCTATCAGATATTGGGTGGGGGTTGAGCCGAAAAGCTCCCTGAAGCGGTCTCTGAAATATTTGTCGCTAAAGCCATATTTTTCGGTAAGTGCGTTTACGTCCAGCGTGCTGTCTCCGAAATTTTCGGTCAGATAATCCCGCAGTTCTATAAAAGGCTTATTTTTCGAGACCTGATAATAGCCTGCATTTCTTTTTTTCGGCAATAAGAGCCAAAATCTCGTAGGCTACCGACTGAGCCATATAATAAGTGCTCTCGTCGCTCAGATTTTTATATTTAAGAAGCTTTCTGAAAAGTATTAAAAAACGAGGATCTGCAGAACAGTCGATAAGCTCGGTAGGTATCGGGGTATCAGAGTTAAAAGTGAAGCAGATCGAATAGCCGTCGGTTACCCTCTCTACAACGTAAGGGTCCTTGGGGTTTATTGTGAAAATGCAGTCCTTCTTAACCTCTAAAACTCCAAAGGGAAAGGTATGATTGTAATGTCCGTCCACCTGATAGGAAACTACGCTCACCGATCTCGGCGTTTTACTCGACCAACTTTTGCGCTCCGACTTATAGGTATAGATGCTTAAAAGATTTTGAAGATGTATATTCATTATTTGTCACCCTCCTAATTGTACAAACGATAGTCTTGCAAGTCAAGAAATATATATTTTTTTAGTTCCGTTTTATGCAAATCGTTTATTAAATACATTGCAAACGGGAGCTTATGGGCATATAATTTTAAAAAAGCCTTAGGGGGTTATTTTATGATCTACCAAAAAATAAGAGACGAACTGACAAGGTATTATTTCGACGAGTTGCCCATTATTGTAGAGGAAAACAAAAAATCGGTTTATAATACGATGGACGAATTTGCAGACCTCCACCCAAATGCTACAAGCTATTTTCTTAAAGCAAAAATGTATGACATTCTTGCTGAAAGCGTTACTCCGAGATTTTTTGAGGACCTTCCCTTCTGCTTCGAGCTTGGTACCTTGATGCCCCGTTGCGACGGACTTTATTACCGCGGAGGCAATCACGCAAACGGGTGGCTAATGGAACGAAATAAGCACCTGTATGAGGATAACGACCCCGAAAACTATGCCGAATATCGAAAGTACGGCTTTTTTACACAGTGCGGTATTTTTGCCGACTTTATGCATATGGGAATTCCGATGAACAAGGTTTTCTCGGTTGGCCTTTCGGGAATACTTGACGAAATTCAGTCTGTCAAGGAAAAATGCGAGACCCCGGAGGAGGAAGATTTCGTAAATTGTGCCGAGGCAGGAATTAAGGCGCTTTATAAAATTTCCCTTAAAATCTCTTCTGCTGCAAAGAAGCAGGGTCGCTCTGATATTGGAGAAATGGCAGAGCGTGTGCCGTTCAGTCCCCCGAAAACCTTCAAAGATGGCCTTTTTGTCCTTGGTTTTATGCGCCGTGCTCTCGGCACCTTGGAGGGCTATGGTTTCAGTTCCATGGGCAGACCCGACCTGCTTCTTGCCTCCCTTTACGAAAACGACCGTGCAAAGGGCGTTGGCGACGATGAGATGCGTGACCTTGTGGCTAGATTCCTTCTTATATGGGACTGTACCAACGACCGCAGAGAGATTTTCGAAGACGGTGTTGCCTACGAGCTTGAAAACTCCCTCACGCTTGGCGGTTGCGACCCCGACGGAAATCCTCTCTTTAACGGTGTTACAAGACTGTTTATTGAAGCCCGTGACGAACAAAAATGTATGTATCCGAAGATGATGCTCCGCTACTCTGAAAGTTCGCCCGAGGAATATTTAAAGCTTATAAGCCGTTCGCTTGCAAACGGACAGAGCTACAGCCTTTATGAAAACGACGACGTAACAATCCCCTCTCTTATAAATATGGGATATGAGCTAAAGGATGCCCGCGACTATCTTGTAGGCGGTTGTTGGGACGTTCTGACCCCCGACTTCGGCACCAAATTCAGCGGTGAATATTTCCATCTTTCCATTCTGTTCACCGACCTTATGAAGCCCGACGGCGGAGGCAGCCTTAAGCATCTTGGCGCAGACTATAAAATTTTGGAAAAATATGACAGCTTTGACGAGCTGTATAACGATTATTTAGAGCTTACCCGAAAGCTTGTTATTCGCAAGCACCTTATTCAGAACAAGGGCTCGGCAGTTTGGGACAAGGTGAGTCCTGCCTGCGCCCTTTCAGCCCTTATGAAAACGCCCCTTGAAAAAAGACGTGACGTAACGGCAGGCGGTGTGAAATATAGCCGTGAATGTGTGTATTTCACCTGCTTCTCAGAGGTTGCAGACTCCCTTTACGTTATTAAAAAGCTCTGCTTTGAGGAAAAGCTTTTGAGTGTTGCCGAGCTTATTGAGGAATGTAGGAACAACTGGCCTGACGAGGAGCTTCGTCAGCGTGCGCTCTCCCTCGGCTCCTTTGGTGACGGCAATGAGGAGACCACCGCCTTTGCAGGAAAATTCTTCGACGACCTTTGCGCCATCGGTGACGACGTACCTACGGCTTACGGCGGAAAATGTCGTGTAGGCTTTAACCTTTACACCGAAATTGTGCGAATGGGAGCTTCTACCGTTGCCCTCCCGAGCGGCAGAAAACAGGGCGAATATTTAAGTCAGGGAATCTCCCCCACCCGTCTTAATAAGAAAAACTCTCTTTCGGGCATGCTTAACTCCTATAAGCAAATCGATTTTAAAAAAACTCCCGGAAACGCTTCCGTAACCGTAACCCTGCCTGCAGGAGAAATAAGCGAAGAGCAGATGGCGATAATTTTAAAGGCTTTTGCCGCCTGCGGTCTTCAGGCTATTCAGCCGAGCTGTGTAAACCGCGAAACCCTTCTCGCAGCAAAGAAATGCCCCGAAAAATATCCCGACGTGATCGTTCGTGTTTGCGGATTTTCAGCCCCCTTC
>CASFDQ010000083.1 GCA_949293385.1 uncultured bacterium
ACGATTGAACTGCTTGCTTCTTTAATTCTGCACTGTATTTCTTGTTCTTGTGCGTTCTTCTTGGCATAAATTTAATCCCCTTAAAGTAGTCTTGAAAACTTTTTGTTTTTTCAAGTGTCTACTCTAAGGGGATTATATCAAAACTTAGCGGCTTATTATTAGGTGATTTATGAAAATACGTGAACCCGAATATTACTCTAAATTTAAATGTATTGCAGACAGATGTCCCGATACCTGCTGCAGATATTGGCAGGACGAACTTAATGAGGGAGCATTTTCTACAGTATGCGCACATAAGAACGACTCAGATTTCCGTGAAGTAAAGGTAAAGGGGAGAAGGTCTAACGCCGTAATACTGCCGAATAAGAACGGAAACTGTCCGTTTCTTGAGGACTCGCTTCTTTGTGGCTTATACAAAAAGGTCGGTCACGAAAATCTTCCCCGAACTTGTAGGCTCTATCCTCGTTTCATAAATACCTTCGGCGGTTACGAAGAAAGGGGACTCTCTTTTTCCTGCCCGGCGGCCGCAGAGCTGATTTTTGAAAACAAGCTTAATTTTAATGAAACTATAAATGAAGAACCGATAACGTCGTTTACAGATGTTGATGCGGAGAGTTTTAAAACTGTCAAAGAAGTCCGCGATTACCTTATTGACTGTATTTCCTGCTCTGATTTACCGCTCAACGAACTTGTTTCGGCGATACTCGTATATGCAAAGAATATCCAATATAATTTAGAAAAAGGACAATTCAGCTCAGCCATAAATTTACGGATAACTGAGAATACCGAACCCTTTTATTACAGTAAAAAGCTTTTTAATAAAACAGTATCACTGCACCTGCGTAACAGTATTCTCAGAAACGAGTGGAAGAGCACTTTAATTTCGTCTTCATATGAAATCGGCTATGAAGATGTTTCTTCTTTTAAAACTTGGTTTAACTATTCAATATACCGTTATCTGATCCGTTGTGCCGATGAATTAGACTTTTTGTCGGTTATAAAGGCTGCCATCCTTTCTTATTTTTTAATTAGCAGGCTAGGGGAGGATCAACGTCTTTATATGCAACTTTACAGCAAAGAAACAGAACACAATCAAAGAAACATTAAAAGATTGTTCGGTTTTGCAGAAAGAACAAAAATTTAGTTTTGTATTGATAATCCGAAGCAAATAATATATAATAAGACCATAATCGTTTGGAGGATTATTATGAAAAAAATTTTATCGCTTATAATGTGTAGCATTACTGCTTTGTTTTTGTTCATGTTCAAGCTCTGACCTTGCGTCGGTAATTAAAGACGGAGTGCTTGTTGTAGGTGTTACCGAATATGAGCCTATGGATTATCGTGACGGCGACGGTAATTGGGTAGGCTTTGACGCTGACCTTGCAAAGCTTACTGCCGAAAGACTTGGTGTAAAAGCGGAATTCGTAATAATCAACTGGGAAGAGAAGGTCGATAAGCTAACGGCTAAAGATATTGACTGTGTGTGGAACGGATATACCGTAAACGATATTGATAAGGTAAGTTTTTCTGATGCTTATGCAAAAAATTCTCCGGTTCTCGTTGTACGCGGTGATAAGGCTGATGTAATCAAAGCTACCGATGATCTTGACGGTCTTTCGGTCGCCTATGAAAAAGGTTCGTCATCCGAGAGGATTGCCGAAGATTTAAAATGTGATTTTAAAAAGCAGCCTCTCTCGCTACAAAAAGAAGCGCTCGATTCGGTAAAGAACGGAGAAGCTGACGCCTGTATCGTCGACAAAACTATTTTCGATTCCCTTGTTCACTCCGATTTAGTTTCGGTTTATACCTTTGAGAGCGAAAAATTTGCCGTTGGATTTAGAAAAGGCTCCGATCTCACAGAGGAGGTAAACCGAATACTGAAAGAACTTAAATCCGAGGGTATTCTTGATGCTTTGGCCGATAAATATAAAGTTGAATTAACCTGATAAAACAAAAAGCAGAAATTTTTCTGCTTTTTGTTGACTTTTGGGGATTTATGATTTATAATTTAGTAAATCATCACTTTATCATACTAAACTGGAGGAGAAAATTTATGAAAAAAATTATTTCTTTACTGATGGTTGCTGTTATGTGTTTACTTTGCTTTGCGGGATGCGGATCTTCCGAGAAGATCGTTGTAGCCGAGAAGGGTTCTGCCGGTGAAACCGTCGCAAAGGATCTTGAAGGCTATTCCTACACCGCTGTTGACACGCAGAACAAGGCTCTTATCGAAGTTAAATCCGGAACCGCCGATGCTGCTATTGTTGACTACGTTCTTTCTATCGGTTCTATCGGTGAAGGTACCGACTTTGAAGACCTCAAGGTAGAGGGAGAGGGCTATAATTCCGAATACTACGGTATCGCTTTCAGAAAGGGATCTGACGTAACTGCTAAGGTCAACGAAGCTATCAAGACCTTAAAGGATAACGGTAAGCTTGCTGAGATCGCTTCTACATACAAGCTTCAGGATCGCATCGTCGCTACCGACTCTTTTGATCCCTTTAAGCAGGACGAGGAAAACTCCGATTGGGAATACATCAAGAACAAGGGTGAGCTTATCATCGGAATCACTTACTTCGCTCCTATGAACTACGAAAACGATAAGGGCGAGCTCGTAGGCTTTGAAACCGAATTCGCAAAAGCTGTTTGCGAGATACTCGGCGTGACCCCCAAGTTTGTTGAGATCAACTGGGGTGCAAAGGAAACCGAGCTTCAGGCAAAGAACATCGATTGCATTTGGAACGGAATGACCATCGATGAAGAAAGAAAGCAGAATATGAGTATTACCATTCCTTATATGGAAAATCAGCAGGTAATGGTTGTTAAAAAATAGTATCGGAGATTTTGAATGTCAGGCCCATCCTTTCTAAACGTAACGATAGACCTGCTCACGGGATTTCTCGATAACCTAGAACTGTTTGGTCTTACGCTGTTGTTTTCACTTCCGCTTGGACTTATTGTGACCTTTGGCTCTATGTCTAAATTTAAACCTTTAGCTTGGTTCACGAAGGTATTCGTCTGGATCATCAGAGGTACGCCTCTGATGCTCCAGATTTTTGTGGTATATTACGTACCGGGTTTGGTTTTTGAAGTGCCGATGAGAGAAAGAATGCTTGCGGCCATTATAGCGTTTGTTATAAATTACTCCTGTTATTTCAGCGAGATATACAGAGGCGGCATCGAAAGCATCTCAAAAGGTCAATATGAAGCAGGTCAGGTTCTCGGAATGACTAAAACGCAGACCTTTTTCAGGGTCGTTCTGCTACAGGTAGTAAAGAGGATCCTGCCTCCGATGAGTAACGAAATTATCACCCTTGTCAAGGATACCTCTTTGGCAAGAATTATTGCCGTTCCCGAAATCCTTATGTGCGCAGAAAGATTTACGGGAAAGGGACTTATCTGGCCGCTTTTCTACACGGCGGTATTTTTCCTTGTTTTCAATGGCGTTTTAACCTTACTTTTCGGATATCTTGAGAAGAAATTAAACTATTTCAGGAGTTAAAAAATGGCTTTATTTGAAGTTAAAAACATAATTAAAAGCTTCGGTAAAGCCGAGGTTTTAAAGGATATTTCCTTTGAGCAGGAGGAAGGCTCGGTTCTTTCGATAATAGGTTCATCCGGTAGCGGAAAAACTACGCTTCTCCGCTGTATAACCGGTCTTGAAACTGCAGACAGCGGTTTTATAAGGGTAGAAGATCGAGTACTGTTCGATAGCTCTTCTACCGTCAAACTTACCGGTGAAGAAAAGAGACTTAATCAGCTTACTACCGGACTCGTATTTCAGTCTTTCAACCTTTTTCCGCAGTATACGGTTTTGGATAACGTAATGCTTGCCCGAAAGCTTACTTCTGTAAAAGAGTTAAAGAGAAAGAAGGCTAGCAAGGCCGAGATCGCCGAAGCTACCGAAATGCTCAAAGAGGAGGCTATATCCCTTATTGAAAGCGTCGGCCTGTCCGATAAGCTAACGTATTATCCCTGTGAGCTTTCCGGAGGCCAGCAGCAGAGAGTTGCTATTGCAAGAGCCTTGATGCTTTCTCCAAAAATTCTATGCTTTGACGAACCTACCTCCGCGCTTGATCCTCAGATCACCGTAGAAGTGCTTAAGGTTATAGCAAATCTTGCGAAGCAGGGCAGAACTATGGTCATAGTAACGCACGAAATGGGATTTGCCAAAGAGGTTTCTGACAAGATAATATTTATGGACGACGGAATCATTGCCGAGGAGGGTACACCCGAGCAGATTTTTGATAACCCTAAAACGCCCGCACTTCGTGCCTTTTTAAGTTCTATGATAAAAGTATAAGATCAAACCCCGAGTTTTTTAGCTCGGGGTATATCATTTTTTATATTTTTTCATAAAATAGAACAGAGACGTTTTGCGGAGATGTTATTATGAAAAATATAATCGTAACAGGAACCGTAACCTACGCCATAAGAGGTAGAGATATACTGAGAAAAAACGGTTTTAAAGCAACCGTAGAGCGAAACAGTTCGGGTCTCGGTCGACATGGATGCGGATACGGAATAGTAGTTATCGGAGATATTGATAATGCGTTGGAAATTTTAAAGATGAATTCAATTAAGATCATTGATGTAAATAAGAAGTAGAACGGCGCACAGTATTCTGTGCGCTTTTTGAGGTGTTTGTATGTGATATATTTAGATAATGCCGCAACCGGTGGCAGAAAGCCTGATTCAGTCAAAAAAGCTGTAAACGATACTCTGAGCAGACTTTGCGCCAATCCCGGTCATAGCGGTCACAGACTGTCTGAGACGGCTGCTGAGGCTGTTTTTGACGTCAGAAGCAAGATAAAGAAAATGGTTGGTGCTACGAGCGAAACGGAGGTTTGTTTTACTCAAAACTGCACTCACGCTATAAACGTTGTGCTAAGCGGAGTCTTGAACAGTCGCGACCACGTAATTATTTCTTCTCTTGAGCATAACGCGGTTTTACGTCCGCTTAATTATCTAAAGCTGCGGAATAACGTAGAGTTTGATGTTGCGGAGGTATACGATACGGATGATGAATTAACTGTAAGGAGAATTGAAAAGCTGATAAATAAGAACACTAAACTCGTATTATTGACCGCAGCTTCAAACGTGACGGGAAAGAGACTTCCTCTTCGATCCGTTGGTGAATTGTGCCGTAGAAACGGTATTATGTTTGCCGTTGACGGGGCACAAGGCGTCGGTGTCTTACCGCTTGATATGAATGTAATGAATATCGATTATCTTTGCATCGCGCCTCACAAGGGGCTATATGCGCCGATGGGCGTCGGCGTTTTGGTTGCAAGAAAAAATATAGATAATATTTTGATCTCGGGTGGTACAGGCTCAGACTCTGCTAATCCGTATCAGCCCGAGGAGCTTCCTGAGAGAATCGAAAGCGGAACGGTCAATCTTCCCGGAATTATCGGCTGTGGCGCAGGAATCGATTTTGTAAATTCTTTAGGTTGCGAAAAGATCTATAAGCATGAAATTGATCTTTGTAAGGAACTCTACAGAGAATTGGTAAAAATGGGCGCTGAATTATATTCTTGTGCTCCGGACATGTACAGGTATGCACCGCTCGTTTCGTTTAACCTTAAAGGTTACGGATCTGACGAAGTCGGTAATTATTTATCAAAGCAGGGGATAGCGGTAAGAAGTGGACTTCATTGTGCTCCGCTTGCCCATAAAAGCATAGGAACCCTTGATAGGGGAACGGTCAGAGTTTCTCCTTCGGTGTACAATTCCGAAAACGATATAAAAAAATTGATTTTTCTTATAAAAAGACTAATTTAACTGTTGAATTAAGGTTACAGTTGTGATAAAATAAATATAACTGTAAAAGGGGGAAGTATTGTTGGAATTCTTTAATTCGCTGCTCGATTCGCTATACGTCTTTTGGAATCAGCTTATTCACGCGATTTTCAGTATATCTTTATTCGATATTATCGACATAATCATCGTTGCTTTTATTATTTATAAAGCGATAGAATTTTTGCGCGATACCCGTTCGGGTCAGCTTGTTAAAGGAATTGCCCTCCTCCTTACCGCCTCTTTCTTAGCGTCTGTTTTTAATCTTATTAGTCTTAAGTGGCTTCTTACTAAGGTTTTTGATTACGGTATTATTGCTCTCGCTATTATATTTCAGCCTGAGCTTCGCCGCCTCCTTGAGAAGGTCGGTCGAACCAATATAAACTTTATCGGAAAACAGCAAAGCTACGACGAAGAAAACGAGCGGGTAAAGCATTGTATCGACTCGGTTTGCAAAGCGGTTAACGTTATGTCGGATAAGCGCATCGGCGCGCTCATCGTTTTTGAACGAGAATCTGTTTTAGGCGAGATCGCAAATACGGGAACTCTGCTCAACGCAGAAGCCTCGTACGAGCTGATCGGAAATGTTTTCTTTCCTAAATCTCCTCTTCACGACGGTGCTCTTATTATTCGCAACGGAATGTTGTATTCTGCCGGCTGTATTCTTCCTCTTACCGCTAATAACGATATAAATTCTCAGCTTGGTACCAGACATCGCGCCGCTATAGGAATGAGCGAAAACTCAGATGCCGTTGTTCTCGTCGTGTCTGAAGAAACCGGTCAGATTTCAATTGCAAAAAACGGAATAATCGTAAGAGATTTTAATTCTGTAACTCTTAAGGAAGAACTTTATAACAATCTTCTGAAGAAAGACGACAGGAAAAAAGGTCTCTTTACCGATCTTTTCGGTAAGATCAAGAAGAAATAGAAAGGATTGACTTTATTTTGAAGTTTTTTCAAAATTTTTCGATAAGAAAACTTTTATATAATAAAAATTTTGCCATATCTCTTTCTATTGTTGTTGCTTTTGTATTCTGGCTCATAATTTCTCTTGATCAGAACCCTGAGCGCGAGCGTTCGTTTTCCAGCGTGCCGATAACCGTTTCGACGCAAGGTACTATATTGGCAGAGCAGGGTATAGATGCGGTAAACAAGGATTCTATTCTGCAAAGCGCTTCTGTTACGGTTTCGGGTCCTAACTATATTGTAAGCTCTCTTAAGACTGACGATATAAAGATTTATGCCGATCTTTCCGGTGTAAGTAAACCGGGTACGTATACCATAAGTCTTACCGCGGTTAAGAATACTTCAAAAACCGGATTTAGCATTATAGAAGTGAGCCCCGAGACGATACAGGTCGATTTCGACTATTACGATACTAAAAAGTTTGACATTATCGCAAGAGCAGACGGCGTTACTACCTCAGACGGCTTAATTTCAGATCCCGCCAAGGTCACTAACGTAGATCAGCAGACTATTGAGATTCGCGGACCCCGTGCCGAAATAGAAAAGATCGGTTCTGTTGTTGCCTATTATAAGGGTGACGAGACCCTTAACACTACCGAAACTTTTGAAGGCGCTATTATCCTTTACGATAAATCCGGAAATCAACTTGATATTAAAAAGTATGAGCTTCCCTACGAGAAGGTAGATATTTCGGTTCCCGTGTTCAAGGAGAAGGTCTTAAGCATAGTTCCTACCTTCAGCAACGTTGAAAATGACCTTGTAACCGATTATTTAATTGACAATAATATAATATCATTAAGCGAAACCAAGGTAACCGTTTTTGGTCAGCCCGATAAAATCGATTCGCTTCAGAAGGTAGAGCTTGCTCCTATAGACATTTCGTCGGTTTCAAAAGCGAATTTCAAATTCGATAATGTCTCGCTTTATCTTGAGGACGGAGTCGGAATAAGATCCGATTTCAGCACGGTAAACGTAAGCTTTGACCTTTCTAAATTTGCACACAAGGAGATCACTGTATCGAAGAATAATATTCAGTATGGCGATACCTTGGAAAGCAACATCAGAGCACAGTTTAAGGACAAGAAGATCGTTATTTGCGGACCAAGCTCGGTCGTTTCTAAAATCGATGCAAATACTGCTAAGCAGTTTAAACTAAATGTTGATCTGAGCGGCAAGGTAGCAGGTAGTGAAACCGCACAGATTTACAACGTACCTTATTCGGTCGTATATCCGAGCGGCATTATTGCCTGGGAAATCGTAAGTTCTGATAATAAGACTATTCAGGTTTCTCTTTCCGAGAAATAGTATTCATAAAAGGGGTTTCGTCAGAAATCCCTTTTTTAGCAAAAATCTTCTTTTTTCATATACTGTACCGAGGTGATCGTGTGCAATATGTAATTTATATCATTTTTTTACTGGTTTCAGCTTTAGGTCTGGCGGAGCTTATTCACGCCGTCTGGTTGTTTTTATCAACGCAAAAGGGTAAAAACAATAAGCTCCTTATATGCTACCTTACGGGCGATAAACCCGATCTGGAGCTAAGGTACGTTATCGAGCAGATCCGCTGGCAAGGCAGTAGGTACGCAGACAGAGTAGTAGCTATATCAAACATCGATGACTTGAAATTACTTAATAAATGTACCGAAATTGCTTCAAAAAGCGACGTTTTATTTATAAACAGCGAATATATAAAATCGGAGAATTAAATGAACAACAGTTCTATTCAGGAAGAAATTAAAGGCATAGTCGATTCTGTTACATATAAAAACAAAGATAACGGCTATACCGTAATAAAGCTTAAGGTTGCAAAAGAGTTGCTTGTTGTAACAGGCTGTATGCCTTTTTTGTCGGAAGGCGACTCGGTTACTGTAACGGGCAGCTATGTTAATCACCCGTCCTACGGAAGGCAGTTTAAATGCGATTTTTGCGAGGTCTCTATGCCCGAAACCGAAGCGCAGATATTAAAATACCTTTCGGGCGGTTCGATAAAAGGTGTCGGTCCAGCTACGGCATTGAAAATAGTTGAGCTTTTTAAGGATGATACGCTTGACGTTATAGAGAATCGCCCCGAAGAGCTTACAAGAATAAAGGGTATCAGTGCAGAAAAAGCATATAGTATTTCCGAACAGTATAAGCAGCAATTTGGTGTAAGGGATATTATGATAACCCTTTCAAGATATAATATAACCCCAAACGAAGCGTCTCTTATTTTTAAAACTCTCGGCGTGCAAAGTATCGATATAATCAATGAAAACCCATACGCGTTATGCTCCGAAGGTATCGGATTCGGATTTGACCGCGTAGATGAAATCGCCGAGAAGCTTTCGGTAGCGCCTGATAATCGCTTCAGGGTTTCGGCCGGCATAGAACACGTGCTTAGGGGAAATCTTTCTAACGGACACACCTGCCTTCCTAGAAATAAACTGGTTGACGTTGCGACCCGTTTTCTAGAGGTAGATAAAGATATTATCGTCGAAAATTTAGACCTTCTTATTGGAGCAATGAGGATCGTTGAATTTATTATCGACGGTAAGCCATTCGATTTTTTACCCGATTATGCGGCCACTGAGGAATATATTGCGGCAAGGATCAAAAACATTCTTGGCAATAACATAGAGCTCCATAAAGTCTCAAATGCCGAGCTCGATTTCGTACAGGATCGACTAGGTATAAATTTCGATCCGATACAGATCGACGCCGTAAACGGTGTAATGAGTAACAACCTGTTCATTTTGACCGGCGGACCGGGTACGGGCAAGACCACGACGTTAAATGCTATTATTGAAATTTTCGACAGAAGAGATTTGTCGATCGCTCTTGCGGCTCCTACAGGACGCGCAGCCAAGCGAATGACCGAGCTTACGGGGCGAGATGCGTCAACTATTCATCGTTTGCTAGAAGTTGAATGGGGTCGTGATTCAAAGCCTTATTTTTCCAAAAATCAGAAGCATCCGCTTGAATATGACGTACTTATAGTCGACGAAATGTCAATGGTAGACGTTCAGCTTTTCAAAGCTTTACTAGAGGCAGTTAGAATAACAACAAGAATCATACTTGTCGGAGATTCCGAGCAGCTTCCGAGCGTTGGTGCAGGCAACGTGTTAAACGATCTTATTGCTTCGGATATGGTGCCTTACGTTAGGCTTGAAAAAATTTTCAGGCAGGCCGCACAGAGCTCTATCGTTTCTTTTTCACATGAGATTATACGAGGCTGCGTTCCCGAAAACTATGAAAAAGCCAACGACTTCTTTTTTATGAAGCGCGGTAACGTGTTTTCTACTTCAAATACCGTCGTCGATCTTTGCGTTAACCGTTTACCTGAAGCGTACGGTTTTTCTCCGACCGCCGATATTCAGGTTCTTTGTCCTTCGCGCAAAAAAGAATGCGGAACCGTAAACCTTAACAATATGTTGCAGGATACGCTGAATCCGCTTAAAAAAGGTGAGAGCGAGCTTCACTTTAAGGGTAATGCTTTCCGTGTAGGCGATAAGGTAATGCATATAAAGAACGATTACGATATAATTTGGCAAACCGATGACGGCGAAATCGGCACGGGCGTCTTTAACGGAGATATCGGATATATTGAAAGTATCGACCATAAAGAACGCTTGCTCAAGGTAAGATACGATGAAAAGGTCGCCACTTATTACGACGAAGACCTCGGACTTATAGAGCTTGCCTATGCTGTTACCGTACATAAGAGTCAGGGTTGCGAATTCAACTGTGTCATAATCCCGCTTTCGGAAACAACGCCTCTTCTCAGATACAGAAATCTTCTTTATACGGCCATTACCCGTGCGAAAAAGCTCATTATATTGGTAGGCGATACGTCGATATTTGAGGATATGATAGAAAATGACCGAAAGACCTTAAGATATACCGCTCTAAGGCACTTTTTATTGGGTAACGAAGTATGAAACTGCTGAAAGCGCTTATAGATATGATATATCCTCCTCGGTGTGTTATTTGCGGAGAGGTCTTATATCATTCAGGATATTGTAGCCGCTGTGCGGGAAAAATGGAGAGAGTAGAAGGTGAACGGTGTTTTTCCTGTGGCCTTCCGGTGAAGATCTGCGACTGCAAATATCACGTTTATCACTTTGACGGGATTACCGCTCCTTACTATAATAAAGGGTTTGCGCAAGACGCTGTATATTCTTTGAAATTCGGAGGAAGATTCGCGCCGGTTGAGCCTATCGCCGACGAAATGGCCGATTTAGCAATTAAGACCTTTGGCAAAGAAAATATAGATATTATCTGCTTCGTACCTTCCGACAAGCGCTCGCTATATACAAGAGGCTTTAATCAGTGCGAGCTATTTGCAAAAAGAATTTCCGAGAGAACGGGTATTCCGCTTAATAAACGCGTTCTGGCCAAAAGAGAGAAGGTCAAAACGCAACACGATATTTTGACGATGGAAGACCGTTTTATGAATGTCAGAGACGCGTATTATTACACCGAAAGAATCAGCGGTAAAAACGTTTTGCTTGTTGATGATATTAAGACAACGGGAGCGTCTCTTGATGAATGTGCAAGACAACTTAAGTTTGCGGGTGCAGAGCAGGTGCTTTGTGTGACTGCGCTTATCTCGGCAAGAAAAAAGAAATGAAACCTTGAAAAACGAGCAAATATTTAATATAATGTAAACGGTGATTTAATGGCTATAGATATTGCAATAGATTTAGGAACATCCAAAACCGTAATTTTCGGCAATTCGCGGATCATTCTCGAGGAGCCTACGATCGTTACCGCTGACTCCGAAACGCTGGAGCCGGTGTATTTCGGTGGAGAGGCCAAAGAGACCTTAGGTCGAACTCCGGATACCTTAACCTGTATCCATCCTATCGAGCGCGGGTCGATCGCCGATTACGATTCGGCGTTTGAGATGCTTTCAAAATATATGCACGATGCGTTCGGAAGTAAAATAATCCGTCCAAGAGTAATGGCTTGCCTTCCTACAGGCCTTACCGAGCTTCAACACAGATTTATGGGAAAGGTAATAGAGGAGAGCGGCGGTCGTAACGTCACAGTTATTGAAAGTCCTCTTGCTATTGCTCTCGGCGTCGGAGTCGATTTCTCTCAGGCGGAAGGAGTAATGGTCGTCGATATCGGTGCGGGTGTTACTGACATCGCCTCTATTTCTCTTGGTGGCATCGTTCAGTGCGACAGTGCTAAAATTGCTTCGGCAGATTTTGACGATGCAATTATCAAATTCGTAAGACGTACGTTCAATATTGAAATAGGACCTCTCACCGCGGAGCATATTAAAAAGCAGGTCGGAACCGTAGTTCAGCGTCCCGTAGAGATAACTATGGTAGCTAAAGGAAGAAACCTCAGAACGGGACTTCCTGAAGCTTTTGAGATTTCTTCTGCCCAGATATACGAGACCTTGTTTGATACCGCTGTAACGATCTGTAACGCCGTTAGAAAGGTTATCGAAAAGACCGATCCCGATATCGTTTCTGATATTATGAATAACGGAATTCATCTTACGGGCGGCGGCTCGCTCATCAACGGTATGGATCAGTTCATGTCTGAATTTATCGGCGCAAGGGTCATTCCTGCTTCCGATCCGTCTCATAGCGTTATTAAGGGCGCGGCATACGCTCTTAAGCATCCTTCGGTGCTAAAAGATATGAATTATCAGGTTCGTTCTGTAAAAGAATTGATAATTGATTAAAAAATGCTTGACAAATGAATTTTTTGGTGTATAATAGCATAGAAAACAAAGAAGAGCATACCGTTCTCACCCTCAGCTAAGCGAATGGGTCAATAAGTCGTTAACACTGTTTTTATAAGTGTTTGATTTGTTACGGACGGTTTATGCCGTCCGTTTTGTTTTATTTTTTGGAGGTGTTAACCATCAGCACAAAAGATATTCCTATCAACGAACAGATTACCTTTAAAGAGGTAAGAGTCATCGATGCAGACGGCTCTCAGCTTGGTATCCTTCCCATAAAGGACGCTCTTGAAGCCGCCTATTCAAAAGATCTTGACCTTGTAAACGTTTCGCCTAATGCCAATCCTCCCGTTTGTAAGATAATGGATTACGGTAAGTACCGTTTCGATATCGCAAAACGCGAGAAGGAAGCAAAAAAGAATCAGAAGGTTATCGAAACCAAGGAGATTCGCCTTGGCCTGAGCATCGATAAGCACGATTTCGAAACCAAAGGAAATCATGCGATTCAGTTCTTGAAGGCCGGAAACAAGCTAAAGGTTTCTATCCGTTTCCGCGGTAGAGAGCTTGGTCATCCCGAGATCGGTCTCGAGATAATGCAACGTTTTGCCGATTATTGTCAGGAATATTCTGTGGTTGAAAAGCCTGCAAAAATGGAAAGCAGAAATATGCTTATGTTTCTCGCTCCTAAACCTGTAAAGTAATTATTTTAAGGAGGATTTAAAATGCCGAAGATCAAAACTCACAGTGGTGCTAAAAAGCGCTTCAAGCTTACCAAGACCGGTCAGGTTAAGCGTGCACACGCATTCAAGTCACACATTCTTAACAAGAAGACTACCAAGCGTAAGAGAAATCTGCGCAAGACTGTTATTGCTGACGTAACCAACGTAGCAAAAGTCAAGAAAATGATCCCTTATAAATAAGCAAAAGTAATCGAAGGAGGTAATAACGATGGCACGTATTAAAGGTGCGTTAGCAACACGCAAAAGAAGAAATAAAGTATTAAAGCTTGCTAAAGGCTATTTCGGAGCCAAATCCAAGCTTTTCAAAACCGCTAAAGAAGCCGTAATGAAGTCCGGCAATTACGCCTATATCGGACGTAAGCAGAAGAAGAGAGAGTTCCGCAGACTTTGGATCACCCGTATCTCTGCCGCTGCAAAGATGAACGAGATGAACTATTCTACTCTTATGAACGGACTTAAGAAGGCAGGAATTGCCATTAACCGCAAGATGCTCGCTGACCTCGCAGTTAACGATGCTGCCGGTTTTGCAACCCTCGCAAAGGCCGCTAAAAAGGCTTTAGAGAAATAATTTTTTAATATGACCGAGGACTCCTCGGTCGTATTTTTATTTTCAGTGGTGAAAATTATGGCTGATTTTTTACGAATTACGAGTAAAGACAACCCTATTATAAAAGAAATTTCAAGTCTGCAAAAGTCTGCAAAAGGTCGTAAGGATGCAGGACTTTTCGTGCTTGAGGGTCTCAGACTTTGTCTGGATGCGGCGCTTAACGAATATAAACCCGAGGTCGTCATCGTATCCGAAAACGCTTACGATAGATATCAGAAGGAAATCGAAAGCAACTTTAGCAGCGCCTTAAAAAAATATCTTATGCCCGATTCGTTGTTTTTGAAAATTTCCGATACAGTAAGCCCTCAGGGAATCTTATGTCTTTTTAAAATTCCTGAATTTGACGGATCGGTTATTAAAAAGGACGGTAGATATATCGCTCTGGAAAATATACAGGACCCCTCAAACCTCGGCGCCGTATCGCGAACGGCCGAGGCGCTCGGTATCGACGGAATGATCGTTTGCGGTGGTTGTGATATATATTCTCCTAAATCGCTAAGAGCGTCTATGGGCGCGCTTTTAAGAATACCCGTTATTGAGACCGATGATCCGTTTGAGCTGATAGACGGGTACGATTTTGCTACCTATGCGGCCGTCGTTAGCGATGCCGATCTTACCGTCGGCAGTTTCGATTTTACCAAAGGATCCGTTGTATTTATCGGAAATGAAGCGAACGGTCTTACAAACAATATCATCGATAAATGCAGTAAGAAGGTCACGATACCTATGGCGGGCAAAGCCGAATCGCTTAACGCCGGAGTTGCTGCGTCTATTATTATGTGGGAGATGTGTAAATGTTAAAGTATTGGGTATGGCTATCTTATAGTTTAGAACCAGGATCCGCTCATCTTAAGCCGCTTCTTGAAAGGTTTAAGAGCGTAAAAGCTATATACGATGCCTCTATAAGCGACCTTAAAGCTTCATATATTCTCAGCCCGTCAGAGCTTAAACGTTTTAATAATAAAGCGCTCGATAAAGCGTTCAGGATCATTGACGAATGCAATGAAAGTAAAATAAATATAGTTTCGTTTGATGACAGTAAATATCCTGAAAGACTTAAAGAGATTCCCGATCCTCCGCCTTGTCTTTACGTCAAAGGTGTCCTGCAGGATTATCAGCACCATCCTATCGTTTGCATAGTCGGCACAAGAAAGATTTCCGACTACGGTAAGCTTGTTGCCTGGTCGCTTTCGGGCAGACTTGCCGCCGGCGGAATAACCGTACTCAGCGGCGGTGCTCTCGGTGCTGATACGGAAGCGCACGAGGGCGCTATGATAGCAAGCGGAAAGACTATTGCGGTAATTCCGTGCGGTCTTAACTACGACTATCTTAAATCAAATATGTTTTTACGGGGCTCGATACAGGACAAAGGATGCCTTATTTCTGAGCTACCGCCCGATACGCCTCTTCCGAGAAATGCATTTCAGATAAGAAACCGACTTATGTCGGCAATATCCTTAGGTGTAGTAGTTGTTGAAGCAGGTGAAAAAAGCGGTGCTTTAATAACAGCAAGGCACGCGCTTGAGCAGGGAAGAGACGTTTTCGCGGTTACGGGCCGAGCAGGAGATAAAAATTACGTCGGATCGAATGCGTTGCTTCGTGACGGTGCAAAGCCTGTTTTTACCGCCGACGATATATTTTGTGAATACGAGCATCTGTATCCTAACATAATCAATGTTGAGAAAGCCAAGAAGGCCGACCTAAATCTTCTTTACAGAATGTCACACTTCCCCAAAATGTTTGATACAGAGCCAAAAAAACTTGACGTAATTGCGGAAACAGAACCCGAAAATAAAAAAATTAAGAAAAAAATCAACGAAACTCTTCCAAAATACGCAGAAATAGTATATAATTATATAGATACAGATTTATTTACGGCCGATGATCTTATCAATTGCGGTCTGCCGTTTGAAGAAATACTCTCGGGTATCACACAGCTTGAGCTTTACGGCTATATTAAAGCGTTGCCCGGAGGAAGGTATACAATCATATAGTAAGGAGTCAACGAATTTGTCGAAATTAGTTATTGTTGAGTCGCCGTCAAAAATTAAAACAGTTAAAAAGACCTTAGGCTCAGATTACGTCGTTATGGCCTCGAAAGGTCACGTTCGCGATCTTCCTAAATCGAAAATGGGAATTGATATTGAAAACGATTTCGCCCCGAAATATATCGATATGGCAGACAAAAAGGAGCTTATTAAAGAACTCCGCAATGCCGCTTCCGATTGCGATTCCGTCTATCTTGCAACCGACCCTGACCGTGAAGGTGAAGCGATCTCTTGGCACCTTGCTCAGCTTTTGGCTCTTAATCTGAACGAAGCTAACCGCGTTGCTTTTAATGAGATCACCGAATCCGGAATCAAGGCGGGTATGTCGAACCCCAGAAGAATAGATATGAATCTTGTCGACGCTCAGCAGGCGCGACGCGTTCTTGACCGAATCGTCGGCTACAATCTTAGTCCTTTCCTTTGGAAAAAGGTTAAGAGCGGCCTTTCTGCCGGACGCGTACAAACCGTCGCTTTACGACTTATAGTTGACCGCGAAAAGGAAATAGAAGCTTTTGTCCCCAGTGAATACTGGACCATTGATGCAAAGCTTTTAGCCGGAAGAAAGACCTTTACGGCCGCGTTTTACGGCGGCAAAAACGGTGACAAGATCGAAATTTCAAGCGGCGAACGGGCAGATGAGATTTTATCTTCCTTAAATAAATCAGAATTTGTTGTTGAAAGTATTAAAAAAGGTACAAGAAATAAGCAGCCTGCCGCTCCTTTTATTACTGCGACGCTTCAGCAGGAGGCTTCCAGAAAATTAAATTTCGCCGGTCAAAAAACAATGCGCATTGCACAGCAGTTGTATGAAGGTGTTGACGTTTCGGGCGTAGGTTCTACCGGTCTTATTACTTATATGCGTACCGACTCGCTCAGAATATCCGACGAAGCAAGAAACGCGGGAGTAAAGTATGTTTTAGGTAAATACGGAAGCAAGTATTTACCTAAAACTCCTCGAGTTTTTAAGACAAAAGGCGTTTCACAGGACGCTCATGAAGCAATTCGTCCTACCGACGTTTTCCTTACTCCCGACAGAGTGAAATCAAGCCTTACCTCCGATCAGTTTAAAATCTATAATCTCATTTGGTCCCGTTTTGTTGCTTCTTTGATGGCAAATTGCATACACGATACGGTCAGCGTAGACATTACAGCGGGGGATTATCTCTTTAAAGCAAGCGGATATTCTGTTAAGTTTGACGGCTTTACCGCTCTTTATGAAGAAAGCAAGGATGTCGACTCCTCCGAAGGCTCAGCACTTCCTCCGATGAACGAAGGAGACCTGCTGAAGCTTAAATCGATTGAACCTAATCAGCATTTTACTCAGCCACCCGCACGTTATACCGAGCCCACCCTTATTCAGGCTCTTAAGGATAACGGTATCGGCCGCCCTTCGACCTACGCACCTATCATTACAAATATTCAGCAGCGCGAGTATATCGAGAAGGAAAAGAAATCCTTTAAGCCTACGTCGCTCGGACGTGTCGTATCCGATCTTATAGTCGAGCATTTTAAAAAGATAGTCGATATAAAATTCACGGCAGATATGGAGGACAATCTTGACAAAATCGGTTCCGGACAGCTTGTATGGACCGACGTTATGTCTGATTTCTACAAGGATTTTGAGGTTTCTCTCAAAAAGGCCGAGGATGATCTTACCGGAAAACGAATCAAGGTTCCTGACGTTGAGACCGATGTTATATGCGATAAGTGCGGTAAGAAAATGGTCATTAAGTCGGGAAGGTTCGGAAAGTTCCTTGCTTGCCCCGCGTATCCTGCTTGCAAAAACACAAAGCCTGTGCCCGAAGATGAGGTTACGACGCCATGTCCTAAATGTGGCTCGAAGCTTATTAAGAAAAATTCAAGAAAGAGCGGAAAGAAATTCTACGGATGCTCTAATTATCCTGCCTGTGATTTTGCCTCACCAAACGTCCCGACCGGAGAGATCTGCCCCGAATGCGGCGGCTATATTCTAAGAGGTAAGGGCAGAAAATACTGTATGAACAGTGAGTGTCCTACAAGGGTAAAAGCCGCTAAGAAAAAATAAAATGCCTGACGTTATAGTAATTGGAGCAGGTCTTGCAGGCTGTGAAGCAGCTTGGAGACTTGCCGAAAAAGGTTTTTCTGTTGACCTTTTTGAAATGAAGCCAAACAGAAGATCTCCCGCACATAAGCTCGATACCTTCGCCGAGCTTGTGTGCTCGAACTCGCTTAAAGCCGACAGAATTTCTTCTGCGGCAGGCCTTTTAAAGGCTGAAATGCGTATATTCGGTTCTTTATGCCTTGAAGCTGCAAGCAACTGCTCGGTTGCTGCAGGCGGTGCTTTGGCTGTTGATCGTCACGCTTTTTCAAACTATATTACCGATAAGATAAAATCACATAATAATATAAACGTTCGGTATGAAACTGTAGAGAAGGTTCCGTTGGACCTTCCTACGATCATTGCGACAGGACCGCTTACTGACGGCAAGCTTGCGGAGGATATAAAGGCTTTGTGCGGCAAGGAAACGTTAAGCTTTTATGATGCTGCCGCACCCATAGTCACGGCCGAAAGCATAGATATGTCGATAGCCTTCAAAGCGTCAAGATACGGAAAAGGCCATGACGATTATATCAACTGTCCGATGAACAGGGAAGAATACGAACGCTTTCACAGTGCTCTTGTAGAGGCTGAATCAGCCGAACTTCATTCCTTCGATAAAAAGGTTAACGTTTACGAAGGCTGTATGCCTATTGAAATACTGGCAAAAAGAGGGGAGGACTCGATACGTTTCGGCCCTCTTAAGCCTGTTGGACTTATCGATCCGAGAACCGATCGGCGTCCGTGGGCGGTAGTTCAGCTTAGAAGTGAAAATAAAGACGGAACGCTTTATAATCTTGTCGGCTTTCAGACTAATCTCAAATTTGCCGAGCAAAAACGTGTCTTTTCGCTTATTCCAGGACTTGAAAACGCCGAATTTATAAGATACGGCGTTATGCACAGGAACTCTTTTATAAATTCTCCCGTTCTATTAAATAAGGACCTTAGCCTAAAAGCTAACGATAAGATATTTTTTGCGGGTCAGATGACGGGCGTTGAGGGTTATATGGAATCGGCTTCTTGCGGTATTATAGCTTCTGAGAATATGATAAGAAGATTAAGCGGCAAAGAACCGCTTGCTCTTCCCGATATAACGATGCTCGGTGCTCTTATAAAATATATTACCGACGATACTGTAACGGATTTTCAGCCTATGGGAGCAAATTTCGGCATAATTCCGTCGCTGCCCACTAGGATTAAAGAAAAAGCTGAACGCTATACCGCACTTTCTAAGCGTTCGCTTGAATGGTATTCTGATTACTTAAAATAAACACGGAGGTTCAAAATGAGAATTGTAGTAGACGCATTCGGCGGAGACAACGCTCCGCTTGAGATCATAAAAGGCTCCGCAATGGCAGAAAAAGAATACGGCGTACATATAATTTTGTGCGGCGACGAAGCTACTATAAAAAAGTGCATCGAAGAAAATAATATTGTGTTTAACGATCTTGAAATCGTTCATACTACCGATGTTATCTCGATGCATGATGAACCGACCTCACTTTTAAAGGAACATAAAGAGTCGTCTATGGCCGTTGCTTTTAAGGTGTTGGCCGACGGAAAGGCGGATGCTTTTGTTTCGGCGGGCTCAACCGGTGCTGTCGTCGTAGGCGGAACTTTTATTGTAAAAAGAATTAAGGGTATCAAGAGACCTGCTCTTGCGGCAATTCTGCCTTCTCCCGACTCCAGATATATGCTAATGGACGTTGGAGCTAATGCCGAATGCCGTCCCGAAATGCTTCATCAGTTCTGCGTAATGGCTTCGACCTACCTTACCAAGGTCGAAGGGATAGATAATCCGACTATCGGTCTTCTTAATATCGGAACAGAGGACACGAAGGGCACCGAACTGCAAAAGGAAGCGTACAAGCTTCTTAAAAACAGTGATCTTAACTTCATAGGTAACGTTGAATCCCGAGATCTGCCAAAGGGCGTTTGCGACGCAGTTATTTCCGACGGATACACCGGAAATATAGCCCTTAAGCTTATCGAAGGAACCGTTTCAACTCTGTTTTCTATGTTAAAGCCGGTCTTTTTAAAGAATATTCTTACTAAACTCTCTTACCTTACGCTTAAAAGCGGCCTTCGCGGAATAAAGAATAAAATGAATCCCTCTGAGGTTGGCGGAGCGCCTCTTTTAGGCACTAAAAAGCCCGTTTTTAAGGCTCACGGCAGCTCGGACGCAGTTGCTTTTAAAAACGCAATACATAAAGCCGCTCTTTTTGCAGAAAACGGTGTTATTCCTATAATTGAGCAGGCTTTCAGCGAAAAGGAATCTTTATAATTATGAGAAAATTTCAAGAAATACTCGGTTATCAGTTTGGTGATGTCGATCTGCTTAAAAACGCGCTGACTCATTCATCATACGCAAACGAATCGCACGCATATTACGGCTCTAACGAGCGTCTGGAATTCTTAGGTGACTCAGTCCTTTCGATAATCGTTTCCGAGTATCTTTACTCGACCTATTCCGAGCTTCCCGAAGGCGAGCTCACTAAGCTGAGAGCTTCGCTTGTTTGCGAAAAAACTCTTAGCGTGTTTGCCCGTAAATTACACATTGGAGACTATCTTTTCTTAGGTAAGGGCGAGGCTCAGAATAAAGGAAACGAGCGCTCTTCCATTCTTGCCGACGCCTTTGAGGCGGTTCTTGCCGCGATATTCCTTGATGGCGGTATGGAGCCTGCAAGAATGCACGTTCTGCGCTTTGTAATTCCTGAGCTTAAAGAGAGGGATTTCGACCTCTTTAAAGATTACAAAACCGCCCTTCAGGAGGTTATACAGCGAAACCCCGAAGAGCGTCTGTCTTACGTTCTTACAGGCGAATCCGGTCCTGACCATGATAAAAGATTTACCGTTGAGGTTCATTTGAATTCAAACGTTATCGGAACAGGTTCGGGCCGCAGTAAAAAGCAGGCTGAGCAGGCTGCTGCCAAGCAAGCGCTTCAGCTGATGGGAATCGACGAATGAGTCACGCTAACATAGCGATTTTCGTGCCCCATCTGGGATGCCCGCATCAGTGTGCCTTTTGTAATCAGAAGCATATTACGGGGTGCGTGGAGCAGCCCTCGACGCAAAGCGTATATGCCGCCGTTCAGACGGCACTTGAAAGCGGACAATCACCCGAAAACTGTGAGATAGCTTTTTTCGGAGGAAGCTTCACCGCTATTGACAGAGAGTATATGCTCGAGCTGTTATCTGCGGCGTCCGACTGTGTTGAAAGATACGATCTTAAGGGTATAAGGATCTCTACAAGACCCGACTGTATTGACGAAGAAGTTCTTACTTTACTAAAAGAATATCACGTAACGGCTATTGAGCTCGGAGCTCAAAGTATGGACGACGAGGTGCTTGCTTTTAACGAGCGCGGACATACATCTGATGACGTAAGAAATGCTTCTGAGCTTATTAAAAAATTTGGATTCGAACTCGGACTTCAGATGATGACCGGACTTTATAAAAGCAGTTATAATATCGATCGTTATACCGCCGAGGAGCTCATTAAATTAGCACCGCAAACTGTACGTATATATCCTACGGTAACCCTTAAAAACACAGCTCTTGAAGCCTTGTATTTAAGCGGTGATTACGTTCCGGATGATATTGAAAGCTCTGCAAAGCTCTGCTCTGAGCTTTTATCTGCATTTGAAACTTCGAATATTAAGGTCATCCGTCTCGGACTTCACTCGATCGACGACTCTTCGTACGTTGCAGGGCCGTGGCATCCTGCATTCAGAGAGCTTTGTGACTCTTATCGCTTTAGAAGTACAATAGAGCGTCAGGTCAGACCTTATAATCGCTACTGTATATCAGTAAATCCCGCTGACCTTTCCAAGGTCATTGGTCAAAAAAAATCAAACATTCTCTATTTCAGCGACAGAAACGTAACTTTAAATATAATTCAGGATAAAGCGGTATCAAAGGGAACCGTTTTAGTTGAGGAAGTGAAATAATATGCTGCTTACATCTATTCAGATTCAGGGATTTAAGTCCTTTGCCGATAAAACTGTACTGAAATTCGGCAGGGGAGTCACTGCTGTTGTCGGTCCTAACGGCAGCGGCAAGAGTAACATTTCTGATGCGGTCAGATGGGTGCTTGGAGAACAGTCGACAAAAAGTCTTCGCGGACAATCGATGGAAGACGTAATTTTCGGAGGTACGGCCGACAGAAAACCGCACGGTTTTTGTGAAGTCACTCTGAATATAGATAACGCGGATCGTGAGCTTAATTTTGACAATGATTTCGTATCCGTGACCCGCAGATATTACCGTTCACACGACAGCGAGTATCTTATCAACGGAAACGTTGTTCGTCTAAAAGACGTTCATGAGCTTTTCATGGACACCGGACTCGGACGCGACGGCTACTCTATGATCGGTCAGGGCAAAATTGACAGTATTATCAGCACAAAATCTCAGGAACGACGCGATATATTTGAAGAAGCATCGGGCATTTCGCGCTACAGATACAGAAAGACCGACGCTGAGCGTAAGCTTGTTGCGGCGGAAGATAATCTTGTGCGCCTTCTTGATATTCTTAAAGAATTAGAGTCGAGGATCGGACCGTTATCCGAACAGAGCAAGAAGGCAGAACGCTTTTTAGAGCTCGCCGCCTCGAAGAAAGAACTTGAGATCGGTCTTTGGCTTAACCTTCTTGAAAACTCTAAAAACAACCTCAACGCGCAGGATGATAAGATCGCGATCGCTCAGTCTCATTATAAAGAGATAGAGGAAAAGCTTATTGTTTTCGACGAGTTATCCGAGAAAAATTCTGCCGATTTTGCGCGTTTTTCTGCCGAAATTGACGATAGAAGAAGCAGAATTTCATCTTATAACGAAAACGTTGCTAAGATCCTCGGAGACATCTCCGTATATAATAACGATATTCTTCATAACGAGCAGTCTATCGAGCGTCTGAGCGGCGATATTGAGGATATAAATTCTTCCTCAGAAACAAGCCTCAAAGAAATTACCGAAAAGCGTGCATCCGCGGAAGCTAAAAAGCTTGAATCCGACAGTTTGGAAACGCTTCTCGGCGATACCGAAAGAAAGCTTTCCGAGCTTCTTTTAAGCAGTGACGATATTTCGAGAAGGATCGAGTCGGATATATCTGAGCTTAATGTTATCGGAGGGAAAATAGCTGATGCAAGGGTTGAACTCGTTTCGTCACAAACCTCTATTGAAGAGCTTGGAGCCCGCAAAAACACCCTTGATCAGTTGATCTCGGAGCAGGAAGAGCTATTTGAATCGCTATCTTCGGAATTTGCGGCCGTAAACGAACTTCTCGACAAGATAGAGGAAGATATCCTTTCTCAAGAAAACGCCTTAAAAGGTTATTTAATGCGTTTTGATACCAAAAAAGAAAAGTGTAACGAAGCAAAAGTTAAGCTTGATAAGATTCATCTTGAAATAGAAGCTAAAAAACATAAGGTTAATATTCTTAAAGATCTTGAAAAGAATATGGAGGGCTTTAATCACTCGGTAAAGACGGTCATGCAGGAAAGCAAGGACGGTCGACTCCGCGGTATTTACGGCCCTATACTAAGACTTATTAACGTAGACACAAAGTATTCTCTTGCTATCGAAACTGCGCTTGGAAATGCGGCTCAGAACGTTGTTGTCGATACTGAGAATACCGCTAAATACGCTATTGAGATGCTTAAGCGTTCTTCTTCGGGCAGAGCGACCTTTTTACCCGTTTCTTCAATAAAATCGAGAGAGTTTAAAGAGTCGGGATTCGAAAACGAATACGGCTATATAGGTATTGCGAACGAGCTTGTGTCCTGCGACGATAAGTTTGATGAGATCGTAAAATATCTTCTCGGAGGAACTGTTGTAGTAGAGGATATCGACTGCGCTATTTCAGTTGCAAAAAAGTTTAAAAACCGTTTTAAGGTCGTTTCACTCGACGGTCAGGTAATAAACGCCGGCGGATCGATTACAGGCGGTTCTACCGTTAAAAACGCAGGTCTTCTGTCTCGCGGTGCTGAGATAGATAAATTAAGTCGTGAAATTGAAGCGCTCGTTTCTAAAGAAAGCGAGCAGTCGGATAATTACGATTCTCTACTTGCCGATGCTGATAAATGCGAAGCAGAAATGAATTCGGTAAGGGATATTATAAAGACTCTTAGCGAAGATAAGATAAGAGCTTTTGGAGAGCTTAAGAGAGTCGGCGAACTTAAAGAAACGTCTGAAAAGCAGCTGACTGAGCTCAGGGGCGAACTTGCAGGCTCAGCCGATAAGGTTACGCTTTTAGAAGAGACTATCGAAAAATCGAATTCACTGATCGCCGAGCTTGAGGCTTCCAAAAATGAAATCGAGGCTAAGATATCTGAGCTCACGGGAGGAAGGGAAAACCTTTCTGCCGAGCGCGATAAGATCACGGCCTCTATTACCGATATAAAGCTTAAAATTATTGAGACGAAGAAGGATATCGAAAATCTTCTAGCTTCGGCGGCAGCACTTGAACTAAGCGATCAAAGCAAGCTTGAGCGCATTGAAGCGATTAAACAAGAGATCGCCTCGCTTCATGCCGAAAATGAGGAAATCAACCTTAAGATCAGTGCGCTCAATAATGACATTACCGCACTTCGCACGGCCTGCACTGAGTTTGAAGAAGAGATCGCTTCCTTCTCTGCCAGAAGGGATGAGATCGACAAATCCGCAACCGAGCTCAGAGCAGGAGAAAAAGAGCTCACTCTCGAACGCGAAAAAATCAGCGGCGAGCTTGCCCGCCTTTCGGAGCGCAGAGAAAATATGGTTAAAGAGTGCGACAACGTTATCCGTCAGCTCTTTGACGAATATCAGCTTACTAAAACCGAGGCCGAAGCTACGGGCATAAGGGTAGAAAATCCTTCCGAGGCAAAGAAAACTCTTGCTGAGGTTAAATCTAAGATCCGTTCTCTCGGAAACGTCAACGTTTCTGCAATAGAGGAATACAAAGAAGTCAATGAGCGCTATACCTTCCTTAAGGAGCAGGTCGCTGACGTTGAGAAGGCTCGTGACAAGCTGCATAAACTTATAGGTCAGCTTACCGAGCAGATGAAGGAGCTTTTCGTGATTGGATTTAATAAAATCGGAGAAAACTTCACTAAAACCTTTACAGACCTGTTTGGTGGCGGTACAGCTAAGCTCGTTCTTACCGATCCTAATAACGTTTTAGAAAGCGGTATTGATATCGTAGCCAAACTACCCGGTAAAAACGTACCGAGTCTCGACGGTCTTTCCGGCGGTGAGAAGGCGCTTATCGCGCTAGCTATCTATTTTGCGATCATGAGGGTCAATGCACCTCCGTTCTGCTTCCTTGACGAAGTTGATACTGCTCTTGACGATATCAACGTTGACAGATTCGCCGATTATATGAGCAGATCGGAATTCTCTACGCAGTTTATCTGCATTACCCACAGAAGAGGCACTATGGAAGCCGCAGATATGCTTTACGGCGTGACAATGCAGGAAAAGGGTATCTCTAAGCTTCTTGAACTCAACGTAGCAGAGCTCGAAAAACAATTAAACTTAGAAAACAGGAGATAATAATGGGCTTTTTTGATAAAATTAAAAACGGCCTTAATAAGACCAGAAACGCTCTTGTAAACTCATTTAATTCGGTCATCAACTCTTTTACAAAAATCGACGAAGACCTTATTGAAGAGCTTGAAGAGATACTCATTATGTCGGATATCGGAGTAAGCACTGCTTCGGATATTTGCGACCGATTACGTGAGCGTATTAAGGAAAACAGGGTTACAGATCCTAATGAAGTAAAGAATCTGCTTAAAGAGATCCTCTATGAGATGACCGAAGGTGATACGTCGCTTCACCTTGATACAAAGCCTTCTGTTATTATGGTAATAGGGGTCAACGGAGTCGGAAAGACTACAACTATAGGTAAACTTTCGGCTCAGTTAAAGGCTGAAGGTAAGAACGTTATGTTGGCCGCAGCCGATACCTTCAGAGCCGCCGCTATAGATCAGCTTTCGCTTTGGGCCGAACGGGCCGGTGTTCATCTCGTTAAAAACGTTCCCGGTACCGATCCCGCTTCGGTAATATACGATGCTATAGCTTCCGCAAAGTCAAAAGGTGCAGACGTCCTTATCTGTGACACGGCAGGTCGTCTTCACAACAAGAAAAACCTTATGGACGAGCTTGCTAAGATGTATCGCGTTATCGGAAGAGAGCTTCCCGATGCCAGTGTCGAGGCTCTTATAGTACTTGATGCCGCAACAGGACAGAATGCCGTAAATCAAGCAAAGGAGTTTGCTTCGGTTACTGAGATTTCGGGTATTGTACTCACAAAGCTCGACGGTACGGCTAAGGGCGGAGTTGTTATCTCGATAAATCACGACTTGAATATACCCGTTAAATATATCGGAGTAGGCGAGCAGATCGATGATCTTCAGCCCTTCGATAACAAAATGTTTGTTGACGCACTGTTTGAGGAATAAATAATGAAACTGTTTTTAGCTTCTAAAAACAAACACAAGATCTTAGAGTTTAAACGTATACTTGCGCCGCTCGGTATTGAGCTTGTTTCCGAAGATCAGCTTGAAAAGCCATTAACTGAAGTCGATGAAACGGGAACTACTTTTGAAGAAAACGCGTACCTGAAGGCTTCGGCAGCGCTTAAGGAGACGGGTCTTCCCTCTATTGCCGACGATTCCGGACTTTGCGTCGACTACCTTAACGGCGACCCCGGTATATATTCAGCGCGTTTTGCGGGAGAGCCGGTAGATAATGATAAAAATAACGAAAAGCTTCTGAATCTGCTTAAAGGCGTTCCAAAAGAAGAAAGATCCGCTCGCTTTGTTTGTTCAATTGTTTGCGTTTTTCCCGACGGTAATAAGATAACTGCCATGGGAAGCTGTGAGGGATATATAGATTTTGCTCCCAAAGGAAATAACGGCTTCGGATACGATCCGTTGTTCGTTTCGGAAATAGGATCTTTTGGTGAGATATCCGATGCTGAGAAGGATTCGGTCAGCCACAGAGGCAGAGCGCTTGAAGATTTTTCGAATAAAATTACTAAATTCTTATAAGAGGTATATTATGCTTAATTCCAGACAGAGAGCACAGCTTCGTGGGCTCGCAAACACTATGGAAACAATATTTCAGATAGGTAAAGGCGGAATAGGCGATCAGCTTATTAAACAGGTTTCGGAAGCTTTGGAGGCTAGAGAACTTATTAAGCTTCGTGTTCTTGAAACCTCGCCCGTTTCGTCACGTGAGGCGGCTGACGAGATCGCGAAAAAGACGGGAGCTGACGTCGTTCAGGTTATCGGCTATCGATTTGTTTTATACAAAGAAAGCAGTGAACACAAGACGATCCTTTTAGTTAAATAATATGGGAATTATTGCTGTATTCGGCGGTACCTTTAACCCAATTCATTTAGGACACCGTGAGATTATCGAAGAAATACTGAAGATAGACGGTGTTGAAAAGGTTATTGTTATTCCGACTAAGATCCCTCCTCATAAAACTGTAAACTATATGGCGAGCGAAGCTGATCGCATTACTATGTGTAGGCTTGCTACCGAAGGATTAGAGCGAGTTGAAGTAAGCGATCTAGAGCTCAAAAGAGCAGGGAAGAGCTATACTGTAGATACGGTTAAGACGTTATGTAATCAATACCGAGATAAGGATATCGCAATTACCATCGGTGCAGATATGGTCGTAACCTTTGACGAGTGGAAGGATTATAAAACTATCGTGTCACTTGCAAAAATCATAACCTTTTCACGTGCCGGTACCGATTCGGAAGACTACGCCAAAGGAATAAATTTTCTCAAAGACATAGGTGCATCTATTTATAACGTAGATAAGAAGATATCTGATATATCCTCTTCTATGGTTCGCGATGCTTTGGCTGACGGAAAAGATCTCAACGATCTTCTTTCTGATCGTGTTTTAGAATATATTATCGAAAACAAGCTATATGGAGTAAATAATGACCGATAAGTTAAAGGGTATTATTCGAGAAAAACTTGATGATTACCGCTATAATCACTCGCTTTGTGTCGCGGATGAAGCCCGCCGCTTAGCGAACAAATACGGCTCAGACGCCGATAAAGCGTACGTAGCAGGTCTTTTGCACGACATAACCAAAAATTTTTCTACAGAAGAACACTTGAAGTTAATAGATGATTTTGGTATAATACTATCCGACGCCGAAAAGGGTTCTGCAAAGCTGTGGCACGCTATAACGGGTTCTGTCTACGTAGACAAAATTCTCAACATAGCAGATAAAGATATTATATCTGCCATACGCTATCATACTACCGCAAAGTCGGATATGACGTTATTTGAAAAGATTATATATCTTGCTGATTTTACCTCAGCCGACAGAAATTACCCTGACGTTGGAGTTATGAGGGAGCTTGTAGATATCGATCTTCACAAAGCAATGGCGTATTCGCTCGGTTATACGATAAGGGACCTTGTCGAAAAGAAGTCTGTAATACACCCCGATACCTTTTCAGCCTATAATCAAATTATGCAATTAGTTAAAGAGGAGAATAATCCTAATGAAGTTAAATAAAATTATCGAAACTGCCGTAAACGCGCTTAACGATAAAAAGGCTATGAATATTTCAGCAATTCAGGTAGGGACTCTTACCGTGATCGCTGATTATTTTATAATTGCAACCGCAACCTCATCTACCCACGTAAGAGCTCTTGCCGACGCTGTAGAAGAAAAGCTTTCTAAGGCAGGTTTTGAGCCTAATCACGTAGAAGGAAAGGCTACCGGTTGGATACTGCTTGATTATCTTGGTGTCGTAATTCATATATTTACGAGAGATACGAGAGATTATTACAATCTCGACCGTATGTGGGACGACGGTACCAAGCTTGATTTAGACGAAATTTTAACATCTGCCAGGGAGGAAGATTAAAATTGAAATACGATTATCCGAAAATTGAAAAAAAGTGGCAGGATATATGGGATAAAAACCATACCTTTGCCGCAAAAAAAGATTATACTTTACCGAAATTCTACGGTCTTGTAGAATTTCCCTATCCTTCGGGTCAGGGCCTTCACGTCGGACATCCCCGTTCCTATACCGCCCTTGATATTATTGCCCGTAAAAAGCGTTTACAGGGCTATAATGTCCTTTATCCTATGGGCTGGGACGCCTTTGGTCTTCCTACCGAAAATTTTGCAATAAAGAACCATATTCATCCTTCTATCGTTACCGAAAAAAACGTTGCAAACTTTAAAAAGCAGCTTAAGAGTCTCGGTTTTTCCTTTGATTGGGACTCTGAGCTCAATACTACCGATCCTTCTTACTATAAATGGACTCAGTGGATATTCTTAAAGCTTTTCGAGAACGGACTTGCCTATAAGAAAAAGATGCCGGTCAACTGGTGTACTTCCTGTAAATGCGTTCTTGCAAACGAAGAGGTAGTAAACGGAGTTTGCGAGCGTTGCGGAAGCGAAGTTCTGCGCAAAGAAAAAAGTCAGTGGATGCTTAAAATTACCGATTACGCAGAAAAGCTTTTAAACGGACTTGATGACGTTGACTTTATTGAACGCGTTAAGATACAGCAGAGAAACTGGATCGGACGCTCAACCGGAACTCAGATCAAATTCTCTACTACTGCAGGTGACGTTTTAGAAGTATTTTCTACCCGCGCCGACACCCTTTTCGGAGCTACATATATGGTTATGTCTCCCGAGCATCCCTTGCTTGAGACCTGGGCTGAAAAGCTTAACAACGTTGAAGAGATCAAGGAATATCAGATCGCATCTTCTAAAAAATCAGATTTTGAGCGTACCGAACTTGCGAAGGAAAAGACGGGAGTTAAGCTTGACGGCGTTATGGCTATCAACCCTGTAAACGGTAAGGAGATCCCGATATTTATTTCTGACTACGTTCTTATTTCCTATGGTACAGGTGCGATTATGGCAGTTCCTGCTCACGATACCCGTGACTGGGAATTTGCAAAGAAGTTCGATCTTCCCATTATTGAGGTCGTTGCAGGCGGCAATCCCGAAGTTGAAGCATATACCGAGTGTTCTTCGGGTAATATGGTAAATTCCGGTTTCCTTAACGGTCTTAGCGTTGACGAGGCTAAAAAAGCTATCACTGAGTGGCTTGCTGAGCGCGACCTCGGTGAACTTAAGGTCAACTATAAGCTTCGCGACTGGGTCTTCTCTCGTCAGAGATATTGGGGCGAGCCTATCCCGATCGTTCATTGTGAAAAGTGCGGTTACGTACCGCTTCCCGAGAATGAACTTCCCCTCATTCTTCCTAATGTTGATTCCTATGAGCCTACCGATAACGGAGAATCTCCTCTTGCTAAGATGACCGACTGGATCAACACAACTTGTCCCAAATGCGGAGGTGCCGCTATGCGCGAAACCGATACAATGCCGCAGTGGGCAGGTTCTTCCTGGTACTTCCTTCGCTACTGCGATCCTCATAACGACAAGGAAATCGCTTCTAAAGAAGCTCTTGATTACTGGATGTCTGTTGACTGGTATAACGGCGGAATGGAGCATACAACGCTGCATCTCCTTTATAGCCGCTTCTGGCACAGATTCCTTTACGATATCGGCGTAGTCCCCAATCCCGAGCCCTACGCAAAGCGTACCAGTCACGGTATGATCCTCGGTGAAAACGGCGAAAAAATGTCGAAATCTCGCGGTAACGTAGTTAATCCCGACGATATAGTACGCGATTACGGTGCTGATACTATGCGTCTTTACGAGATGTTTATCGGTGATTTCGAAAAGGCTGCGCCTTGGAAGTCTGATTCTATTAAAGGCTGTAAGCGTTTCCTCGACAGAATTTGGGCTCTTTCCGATACCGTATCGGAAGGGGAGACCTATTCTAAGGAACTTGAAGCCTCTATTCACAGAACCGTTAAAAAGGTTACTGAAGATATAGAGGTTCTCAAGATGAACACCGCTATTGCCGCTCTTATGGCGCTTCTTAACGACGTAACTTCCGCAGGCAAGATCAACAGAGCGGAGTTTAAAACCCTTCTCATTCTCTTAAATCCCTTTGCTCCGCATATTACCGAGGAACTTTGGGTATCCTGTGGTTATGAAGGAATGCTCAACGAGACGTCTTGGCCGACCTTCGACGAATCCAAGTGTGTCGATGCAACCGTTGAGATAGTAGCTCAGATCAACGGTAAAATTAAGGCGCGTCTCAGTATTCCCGCAGAGATCTCTGCCGCAGACGCTATTACTCTTGTAAAATCAGAGCCTGCGATCAGTGCCGAGATCACAGGAAAAACGGTTGTTAAAGAGTTTTATGTTCCTAAAAAGCTTGTTAATATCGTTGTAAGATAATTTAAATATGCAGAAGCCCAAAAATTTGGGCTTCTGCATAAAAATAATGCTTGACATTTAGATATATTGTTGATATAATGTCATAGTCGCGATTTGATCTATTAGCTCAGCCGGCAGAGCACTTGACTTTTAATCAAGGTGTCCGGAGTTCGAATCTCCGATAGATCACCACGATCAAGACCCGCTTTCAGCGGGTCTTTTTTTACTTTAGATAATTAAGGGAATGCCTAATTTAATAAGGTTTAACCGTCTTACGGTTGACATAAGCGGTAGGTATTTGTTATAATATATAGAAATATAAATTAGGAGCGAATCATGTCATCCAAAAAGTTTTCTACTATTACCCCCGAAATTGAACAGTTATCAAAGCTATGTTCTCAAAATGATAAAATACCGCCGGAGCTCTTTGTTGAAAATAAGGTCTTCCGCGGTCTTCGTGACCCGCAGGGAAAAGGTGTCCTTACAGGTCTTACCGAAATTTCAACAAGCTATTCTTCCCGTGAGATAGACGGTTTAGTAACCCCTATTGAAGGTGAACTTTATTACCGCGGAATCGATATCAACGAGCTTGTAGACGGATTTTTATCGGAGGATCGTTTTGGATTTGAGGAAACGGTCTATCTGCTTTTATTCGGCGAGCTTCCCGACGAGGATCAGCTGAAGGATTTCAACAAGCTTCTTGCCGCAAACCGTGAGTTGCCGAGAAATTTCGTTCGCGACGTTATTATGAAGGCCTCTAACGGCGATATTATGAATTCTCTTGCCCGTAGCGTTCTGACTCTTTATTCTTATGATGATATGGCAAACGATACCACTGTTCCAAACGTACTTAAGCAGTCTATTCGTCTTATCTCGACCTTCCCTTTAATGGCAATATACGCTTATCACGCTTATATTCATTTTCGTAAGGGTAAGCCGCTTGTGATCCATAATCCTAATCCCAAGCTTTCGACCGCAGAGAATATTCTTTCGATGCTCAGACCCGATAATAAATATACGAAGCTTGAAGCAAAGATTCTTGACCTTGCTCTCGTACTCCATGCCGAGCACGGCGGCGGTAATAACTCAACTTTCACCGACCGAGTAGTAACCTCATCGGGCACCGACACCTATTCTGCCATTGCCGCGTCTCTTTGCTCTCTTAAGGGTCCGAAGCACGGCGGAGCTAATATAAAGGTTTGTCAGATGTTCGACGCTATGAAGAAAGAGATCCGTGATTGGACCGACGAGGAAGAGATCCGTGACTATCTGAGGCGTATGCTTAACCGTGAAGCCTTCGATAAATCAGGCCTTATCTACGGAATAGGACACGCGGTTTATACCGTGTCCGACCCGAGATGCAATATCTTCAAGAAATTCGTTGAGCAGCTTGCAGTGGAAAAGGGAAGACGCAAGGAATTCGTTCTCTATTCAAATATTCACAGAATTGCTCCCGAAGTCGTTGCAGAGCACAAAAAAATGCAGAAAAAGGTTAGTGCTAACATTGACTTCTACAGCGGATTCGTTTATTCAATGCTAGACCTTCCGCAAGAACTCTATACTCCTATATTTGCAATCGCCCGTATTGCAGGTTGGAGCGCACACCGAATTGAAGAGCTTGTTAACTCAAGTAAGATCATTAGACCTGCATACCTTAGCGTTCAGCCCGAACGTCCTTACGTTAAACTTGACGACAGATAAAATAAAAGCCGATGTATCGCTTGATACATCGGCTTCAGACCGCTGACAAAGGTAAGTCAGCGGTCATTTTTTTGTAAAAACAGGTGAAAAA
>CASFDQ010000084.1 GCA_949293385.1 uncultured bacterium
GTAGCAGTTTTGTAAGTGTAAATTTGTTTCCAAAGCGAAGATGAAAAACGCAGTAATACTGCCGTATTATAAGGCTTTTCAGCAAGATTTGGGGCAAATTTACCCGAAAAACCAAATTTTCACTATGGCGCACACCCGAAGAGCGGTTCTTTTGCTGAAAGGATATGTTAATTAGGGAAAATCAGTTTTTCGCTGTTTCCTGCTCCTACGGTGAAGCGGTAAACACGCTTGGAGGAGACCGACATTGCATCAAAGCATGCCTCGGAAGAGGTGCCGAGCGCTCTGGTATAAAGTCTCCAAGGGAGAGTCTTGTTGTTAAGACTGCCGTTCATCAGTCCTTCATAGGTCTGTGATCCTGCCTGATCAACGTTTGCAGTGCCGGTACTGAGCTGGAAGAGAGCTACGTCTTCCTCATAGAAGGATAATTCTTTATGCACGTGACCGAACTGCCAGGACAAAAGCTTTCCGTTTACATCTGCAAAGTCGGCACTGACCGAAACGTCGCCGCCCCAGATATCGGTGATGGTTGCGGTGTAGGTTCCCCGGGCGTTAAACGCTTTTATGACGTCACGGATATTATCGGAGTACTGTACGTCGCCCGAATTGGTGTTTGCATCAATTCCCATATGGGAAATGAAGATAACCTCGTAACCGTCAGGCAGAGCACCTAAAGCATCCTCTGCGAGCCAACGGACCTGATCGGGAGAATAGCCCCAGTAATTATAAGAGGAATAGTACTTGGAAATATCCTTATCCTTAGACGTATCTCTGATCGGCATTCCGTCGACAAGTCCGTCGCCGTCAAGGTCACCTAATACGATTCCGTTTTCATCGTATTTAGCCTCATAGTCGAGAGCATCAAGAGCAATAACGCGTGTCTTTTTGTCCTCTAAATCATAGTAGAAATACTTGGAATTTGCTCTCTTTTCAGAATCGTCCTGAGAGACGGTTATACCATTTCGGTTGGTGTAACGATTTATTATATCGTTTTGCCAATCGAGGTCGCTGACAATACACTCCGGATAGAGTGTATTATTAGTATTACTACTTCTAGCCATATGATAAGAGTTATCATCGTGGTTACCCGCTAAAACGAATACAGGCTTTGTGCAGTTGAGTAAAGGATCGAGAGCCGCCTGAGCGGTTGCAATACAACTCTCCTTACTGCTAAACATCCCTGTGGTTGTATCTCCGCCAACAACGACAAAGTCGATATTGTCGTTTTCGTTTGCCATTTTCGTAACAAGTGTAACCTGATTTGTTAGGCTGATTGCCTGAGCAGAAGTGAGATCAGACGGCATATGGATATCGGTAATGAACAGATAGTTTACGGCATCGGAGCCTACTGCATTTATCCTATCAGATACTATCTGTGCTTCTATGCCAAAGTAAAGCTCGTCTTTTGTGCCTGCGTGAACCATATACTTCTCCTCTGAGGGTACATTTATCTCGTCAAAATCGGGTCTTGCGCTAAAGAGAACGTAGGAGTCCTCGGTTATCACATTATTCTCTACAGCCGTGTTCTCGGTGAAGGTGCTGTCATAGGTAGTAACGGTGTAGTCTGCGTCGGCGGGAAGGATGGTTCCTGCGGGGAGATATACGTAATAGTCGGTAAGGTTTGCATTTTCGGGAATGAGGTCTGCGGCCTCGGGGATATCGTTTACCGATGCAGTTAAGGTATCGGTATAGAATACTTCACCGTTTTGGAGTTTAACGTATCCGCGAACAGAAACCTTATAATCATCATCCTCATTGAAGCCTTCAAGATATGCCGAGTAGACGGTGGTACCCGTAATGGGATTGACGCTCCAATTCTTTGTAAGGTCGGTCTGTGCAAAATGATAAACGCTGCTATCTTCTGCGTTTTCTATCGTGAGTGCCTTATCTGCATCCTGACCCTTAACGAGAACGCCGTGCTCGGTTACGGTATAGCTGTTTCCTGCCATTTTTATGACGTTATCTGCGCCGCTGTAGGAGAGCATAAAACGGAGTGCTTCGCCGTCGGCTGTGGTTTCTGCTTCGACACCTACAGATTCGGTAGCCGAGGAGACTATTACGGTGTCGATATATACGTTTGCACCGTTAATGGTTGCCGCAAGGACGGAATTATCCTTTGCTCCGTCGGCGGTGAAGGTTATTGATGCGGCGACCCAATCCTCTGCGGCGACAAGGGTGGTGGAGTTGAGTTCGGTTACGCCGTTTGCGAGACCAATGCCGAAGGAGGCCTGCGCATCCGCCTTATAGACAAAGTCTACCTTATAGGTCTTACCCTCCGAAACGTCTAAGGTATGGTCGTTTTTAAGCTCGAAAGAGGCGTTGTCCGATGCTTTCAGCGAATAAAAGCCCGTGTTATAGGTTTCGGCGGTAATTACTGCATTTTTAAGCCCTTCGGTACGCTGGGTATAGCTATCGAAGCCGACGAAGATCTCCTGATTTTCGGTGCTGACGGAAGGAAGGGTTGTTTCCTCACAAAAATAGATATCTACGTCATAGTTGCCGTATTTCATAACGGCTTCTTCGGTACAGTCTTCATCGAAGAACCAACTGCCTAAGGTCTTCGTATAACCGCCTGTAGTATCGTAGAGAGAATAGTTCTCTTCGCTATAGAAATCGGCTAAATTAAGCTCGCGTCCGGGTGCACCTGTAAGGGTGCTCTTAAGTTCATAACCGCTGCCCGTATCTATATAAAGGTTGGTGTTGGTTACCTTTTCAAGTTTTACATAGTCAAGATAGTATTTAAGGTACGTATCTGCTCCAAACACGCCGAAGAAAAATCTGTTAGCGGTGTTGCCGTTTTCGAAGGTGGTATATTCGGCAGGAGTATCGAAATACACAGTTATTTCCTGCCACTCGGCAGATTCCTTAAGGTTTGATGCCAGTATGGTATAGCCCGTTCTGGATTCGTTTAGCTTATTGCTATTACGTCTGTTACCCGTTCCATAGAACATACGAATATCGGGCGAACCGCCGTCGTCATCTTCTATCTTAAGGCGCATAGTCATTTTAAAGGTAGAGTTTACGGGAAGAACCTGACCGCTTTCGGCATCGGAGTTGCTATTCGACGATCCGTCCGGGGTTGGGGTTATGGACCAGTTCGTGGCCCAGTCACCTGCGGCAGAACCGTTATAATAGTTATAATAATAGAGAAGCGTATTTCCTTCCCGGTCGGGGTCATCTTCAATACTGAAATATCTTTGGGCGTACGTGTCAGATAAAGTAAATTGATCGTCGAATTCGACTACCCTGCTCCAGCTATCATACACACCGCTTTCAGGATGGGCACTCGGTATACTCCAGATCGCGTAGAGGGTTTTACCATTGAGGGATGCGCTAACGTCCTTTATTGCAACGGTGCTGTCGGCAGAAAGAGCCCATCCCATAAAGGACTTGGTATCATCAGAATTCGTCGGCTCTTCTACGGTGATGTTGGCTTCGACGGTTTCGGTGACGGTTTTAGAGGTGGTGCCGTCGGAGAAGAAGCCGCCGTTTGCATCGTAAAAGGCTTCGCCGGAGCCATCGGCGGAAAGGTATTTGGTTAGCCCCTCAGCAATTTCGGTTCCGATGAACTTTTTTCCATCTTTCTCCGCTACCGAAAGACTTCCGTCGTCGATTCCTGCGACAAAGGCCGGAAGGGTTATAGCCGAAGCAAAGCAAATACTAAAAAGAACTGCCAATATTTTTTCATAATCGCTTCTCCTTTTCAATTAAATTAAACATTTAAACCCGAATCGGGTTTTGGGAACTGAAATTTTGTGCTCTGTGTTTTTAAGCCGTTAGTCAACCTTTTTAAACCAAGGTAAAACAGAAATAGGTGCGGGAACGGTAACGGCTGCACCACCATCGTATACCGTGTGAGAATTCTGCTCTTCCCACTTGCCGAGAGGCAGAAACACCTTCTTTTCGCGCTGACCCTGTTTTACGACGGGAGCAACAAGTATATTGTCGCCCAGCATAAACTGTGAATTAACCTTTTCGAAACCGCAGTCGGGGAACTGATACTCCATATGTCTGATTATGGGTTCTCCCGAACGCTCGGAAGATGCAAGGAGCTTTTCTATTTTCGTGTACATTTTTTCACGAAGCTTTGCCGCCTCAAAACAAATTTCCTGCGCTTCTTTACTTAAATGACGCCACGGCAAAGACGAAAACTGCATCATAGGGAACAAGGCAGAGCACTGCGCCATACGAACAAACAGCTCTTCATCGTGTTTGCCGTATACAAATGCAGTCCACTCTCCGCCGCCCACCATATCAGGACAAATGAAGGGGGAGCCGATGAGACCGACAAAACAGCCGTGAGGGATCAAACAATTTAAACCGTTGGTGTCCCAGCTATGATTTTTGTCCGCAAGACGTTGTATAATGTTTTTACCGCATTGTTTCCATGAATCTTTAACTTCGTGGAATTTATAGGATGAAGCAAATTTCATCCACGCCATATTGAGCTGATACGTGGAATATCCGCCATAAAATTCTGTTCCTGCAACAAAGGTTTCGGGGTGATAGGTTCCTCCGTCGAATTTAAAACCGTCGATGCCATACTTTTCCATAAGACTATCAAGTTGATTTGCCATATGTTTACAATCATCTTCCAATAAGAAGTTATAGTACGCACCGTATCCGCTCCACCAATGATGAATTGCAACTTCGCCGTTTTCGTGTCTCAAAAGATGATTGTAGCGGTATTTTTCACCTAAAAACTCACTTGAGCGTTCGGAAAACAGTTCGAGAAAATTATCGCCCTCAGGACAAACGAACGGGGATACCCAAATCATTACAATAAATCCCATATTATGCAGGCTGTCAATCAATCCCTTGGGATCGGGAATCAGATCGTGGTTAAATTCCCACGTACCCTGACGGATCTGCCATCCGCCGTCTATTATCAGTATGCCTGGGTTGTAGCCGTTTTCTATAATCTCCTTGGCATACTTAACTATATCCTGCTGATTTTGATTTTTTATAAGCTCCATCAACGTATTAAACATTGGATACTTATAGAATTCGCGCGGAGTATGAATGTTATCCGGAAACGGAAAATGATTCTTCATCGCCGCAAGATAGGCATCGCGCAGGGTACTTCCGCTTCGGTTTAAAATAACCTCAAAATCCGTTTCTACCGTAACCTTTCCTTGGCTAAAGGTTATTTTAAAGGCCTCCTCACTCCAAAGATACCTTCCCTTATTTGAGAGGAAAAGAGGAGCTGTTTGTGTGCGCCTCGTGACCGAAAGATCTATAAAATATTCTGTATTTCTATCAAACGGCATTTTGGTAGCTTCAATAACGTTTCCGCCCCACCAATATTCGTTTTCTAATATTTCAAACTCCATTTGCTCTTTTCTCCGCATTTCCGTATAATGATTATAGAATGTAGAAACGCTAAAAGGCGTTTCTACAAGCCGATTTTATCGGCTTTAGCATAATTAAATTCAATGAAATTTAATTATGCACTATATTCATTGAAATGGGTATAGTCAAATTTTCATCGAAAATTTGTTTCCAAATCATAGATTTGGTGTCGAAATAGTGCTGAATTGCACTATTTCGACTCACTATAACCATTATTTGATTAAAGGTTCTATATAAAAGGGATACGGCAAGCCGCGACCTCAAAACTCTATTTTGCCTCTTAACATTAGTGTACATAGAATTAATGCTGAGCACAAGAGAAAATGTTGTTAATTTTGGGCAAAAACATAGATATATTGCTAATATCTCTTGTTTTTCGCCGCTGAGTGTGTTATACTGTATCCGAGGTGAGCCATATGCAGATTTACGACGGTTCTGATGACCTGCGCGTATTTTCCACCACCCATACCATAGCTGTAGTGTCCTCCGACCGCCGCGATTGCAACGACGGAGATCGTATGACCCTGCGCAAAAACGGACGGGAGGACTGGTCGCTGCTATACTGTGAATCCGGCCGTATATTCATTGAGCAAACCGTGTTAAATGCCGGTCAAGCATGGATCTACGCCCCCGGCGTACCGCAGCGATACGTCATATACCGCAAAGAACAAACCGTATATCACTATCTGCACTTCACGGGCAGCGACGTGAGCACCCTGCTGTCCTCTTTGCAAATTCCGCTTTCGGTTGCGCTGGACGTTAAAGATGATTTTGTAATCAACCGCCTTAAAGATATACACCGCACCTTAAAGAATAACAGCGTCCTATCCGCTTTAAATGCGGAATGCTATGCCTTGCAGCTTATCGGCGGACTGGCCAATATGTACAACGCCGACGCTTCAGAAAGCCCTTCACTCAGACGAGTTCTTGACCATATGGAACACAATTTTGATGCTCCCTATTCCGATGAGCGCTATGCCGCAATGATGTGCGTAAGTGTCAGCCGTTTTAACCACTTGTTCAAGGAACTCGTAAAAGTGTCTCCGTATACGTATTACCTACGGCTTCGAATTTCCAACGCGTGTGATTTATTGGAGGAAACCTCCCTTCCGATAAAAGACATTGCCGTCCAATGCGGCTACAAAGATCCCGTGTATTTCTCCCAGGCGTTTCGCAGGGAGATGAATACGACCCCATCCGCCTATCGGCGAGCAACAACGAACGGTCGGGTATAGCCAAAGCCTTTAACCCCGAACCAGCCTAAAAGTGCGGTTTTAAGGCTGATTCGGGTTTAAATGGTTTGGTTAGCGCATAAAGTTAAACGGCAACGCACATTTTGGTTTGTGCGTTGCCGTAAGTTTTTTATAGGGTCAAAACTACCTTGCCGACGTTTTCACCCCGTTCTAAAACGGCGTGGGCGTCGGCAGCTTTTTCTATGGGGAAGGTTTTATATATGGAGGGTCTTATTTCTCCGCTTTCTATCTTGGGCCATACCTTTGAGACAAGCTCGGAAAGGATATGGGCCTTAAATTCGGGGGTACGGTTTCTAAGCATCGAGCCTACGAGGTGCAGTCCCTTGGTAAGAAGAGGGCGAAGCTGAACATTCGTGTCGGTACCCGCAAGGGTCGAGATCACTATCCAGTAGCCGCCTTTCGCCATATAGGGCAGGCTTTTACCTAAAGTCTCTCCCGAGAGGCAGTCCATTGAGACGTTTACGGGACGACCCTTTTCCTCCTCGGCTTTAAGTATCGTGGCGACGTCCTCTTTAGCCGAATTGATTATAACATCTGCGCCGAGGGGGCTTATCTTTTCGGCAATTTCGTCAGAAAGCACCGAGGTTATGACCCTTGCGCCGAAGGCCTTTGCCATAGGGATAGCAACCGAGGCAAGACCGCTTGCGCCCGCAGGGATAAAGGCGGTCTGACCCGACTCCAAATGACCCTCGATAAAAAGGTTAAGATATGAGGTGGCGTAGGCTTCGGGCAGAGCGGCGGCCTCTACCATAGAAAGACCTTTAGGTATGGGCATCAGCATATCCTCTTTTACCGAAACGTATTCGGCGTAGCCTCCTCCGCCAAGCAGAGCGCAGACCTTGTCTCCGAGCTTCCATTTAGTGACCCTTTCGCCGAGCTTTACGATCTCTCCCGAAATCTCGAGACCCATCCAAGGGGGACAGCCCTCGGGAGAAGGATATTTTCCCTGACGCTGAAGAAGGTCTGCGCGATTAAGGGCGGCAGCGTGGATTTTTACAAGCACCTCATCCTCCTTGATCACAGGGTCGGCAACCTCCGACCAAATGAGATTTTTATTCTCGTCTACAAGCATTGCTTTCATCGGTTTGCCTCCAGATATTCGTCCATTCGGCGGCTTACGTCGGTCTCGGGGAAAAGGTAGCCCTCGGGGACGGCCTTTACCATATTTTCAAGGGCAACGCGGAGGGGTGTCAGCTCCTCCTGCTTCATTCCGGTATATTTTAAGACCTTAGAATTGTCGGTAATTCGGTTAAACATACGGGCATATTCAAGCTGCCAGCGGGTTCCGAGGTTCATTTCGGGGCTTAATATCTTAAGGTAGTCCTCCTTATCGACCCAGACCGCTTCAAGGCCGCAGATCTCGTTATAATAGTCGGCTATTTCGCCCCAAGTACGGTGCTCGGAGGAGCAGACGTTAAATATCTCACGTTTAGCCTCCTCGTTAAAGAGAAGTTTTGCTATCATCATAGAGACGTCGCCTGCCCAGCAGAGGGTTGCGGGAATATCCTTAGCCTGCTTAGGAAGAACGACCTTTTTACCCCTTTGGGCACGGCCGACGCAGTTTATGGCCTCTAAGGTTACGAGCTGATAACGCATTTTCGAAAAGGTTGTGGCGGGACGGACGATGGTCCAGTTTTTATAGGGTGAAAGCATCAGTATATTCTCGCTTCTTGCCTTATGGATGCAGTAATCGTCGGAGGAAAGAAGGGCTTTATCGGATGAATAGTCAAGAAGCCTCGGTGAGCTCTCGTTTATGGGGGTCTCCTCGTTGGCATAGACGCGACAGGAGGAAAGGAAGATATAGTGGTCGGTGTTTTCAAGGAAAAGCTTATAGTAATCCTTAAAGGTGTGACCGCCGTATATCATAAAGTCAACGATACCGTCGAACCTTTCGGAAAGAAGTCCCTTTAGGAAATCCATATCCTTTACGTTACCCTTAATGCAGGTGACCTTATCGCTGTAGGGCTTTTCGTCATCCAAAGAAACGGCGGTAACGTTATACCCCATATCGGCGAGATAGGGCACGATGTACTGTCCCATTGCGCCGCTTGAACCTAAAACCAGAACCTTTTTACTCATAAATTTTCTCTCCTTTTTATCGGCGGTAAACAACTTCGCCGTCGGATATTGTAAGGACACAGCGGTATCCTTTAGTGTTTTTAACCGTATTGCCTGCCTTGTCGGTGAGGCAGTAGGCCTCGTCCCCGTAGTCCAGCAGGCAAATATCGGCGGTTCCGCCTTCTCTGAGGCTTCCCCACTCGTTATATTTACCGAGGGCTTTTGCGGGATTTGACGTTACGGCACGAAAAACCTTTTCCTCCGAAAGGCCTAAATCCTTCGCAATGCTCATACACATTGTAAGTCCGTAGCGGCCGCCCCGTTTGAAGGCGCTGAGCCTCGTTATATCGGTGCTTATAATATCGGCAACGACGCCGCCGTTTATAGCAAATTTCAGTACCGAAAAATCGGTATGTACGTGGCCCGCAAAGCCTACGTCGACTATTACTCCCCTTTTCTGCGCCTCTTTTAAGGCTTTAAAGCCGTCGGCGGCGGAGGTATTGGGCTCGCCGTGAAAGGCGTGAGTAAGGGTATCGCCGCAGGTAAGGCAGCCGAGAATTTTGCTCATATCCGTCGGCGAATTTGAGCAGTGAACCATTACCTTAAGTTCTCTATCAAAGGCAAAATCACAAATTTCCTTTAAAGGGGTTATATCTCTGACCTGACCGCCGGTTTCGTCGAAATAGACCTTTACTCCGACGGCACTATCTCCGAAGGCTTTAAGATATTTAAGAGTCTTTTCAAAATATGCCTTGTTGTTTTTAATCTCGGTTGCTACGTAAACGAGGGTCTTAACGCCGCTATGCTTTAGCGCATCGGCGTTTCCGAGCTCTGCGGCGGCATCCGCGGCGGCGGTCACTCCGAAGGGAAAGCAGACCGCCTCGGCGTTTATGCCGAAGCTGTCGGTGGATATTCCCTTTAGGTGGGTGTGGGCATCCACAAGCCCGGCCGAGACGGTTTTGCCGGTGGCGTCAAAAACAAAATCGGCACTATCGGATATATTATCTTGGATTTTGGAGATAAGCCTTCCGTCGGTCAGCAGGTCGGCAACGAAAAATCTTTCTCCGTCCCATACCCTGCCGTTTTTTATCAGTATTTTTCCCACGCGCCGACACCTCCTACTATCTCGTTTATTACCTTCTGAAGAGCATATTCGTGCTCAAAGGTAAAGGAGTTTTGCGCCTTACCCGTAACAAAACTGTAAAAGTCCTGCATCATCTCGTCATAGCGGAAACTGTCGGGAAGATGGTCGGTTTCAAGGGGCTTTGCGTAGTCGTCGTGATATTCCTTGCCGTCACCGAGCCTTGCGAAGGTCAGTTTTTCGGGGGTTTCGATGGGGCGAAGCTCTACGGTGCCCTTGCTTCCCGCTACCGAAAGGGTTCTTCTTCCCCAGCCGTTTGCCTCCACCGAGGAGACGAAGATTCGGGCCGTGGCATTTTTATAAATGAGATTTGCCCAGCAGAGGTCGGGAGCGGTAATACCGTTCATATTACTTGAGCCTATATGGGATATCACCTTTTCGGGACTTCCCAAAATAAGAAGAACGAGATCGACAAGGTGACATCCGAATATATACATATTTCCGCCCCCAAAATGATTCAGCCACTGCCTATATTCGTCGCTGTGACGGGTGGACATTTCGGCGGTTACAGAATATATTTCGCCAAGATCGCCGCGATCTATCATTTCGAGGATCTTTTTAATTTCAGGATTATATCGGTACATATAGCCTAGCTGAACGGTGAGATTTTTGGCCTTTGCGGTATCTAAAAGGCGCCTGTACTCGGTCAGGGTTCCGCTTGCGGGCTTATCCAAATGAATGTGTCTACCCGCATCGAGGCATTTCTGTCCGATCTCGGTTAAATTCCAGACGTCACATTCGACGAGTACGGCATCGCTATTTTCGATTATTTCATCTGCCGAAAGCCGTTTAAGCCCCTTATAGGCGGGAAGGTCTCCCCTCTTTTTTAGCCATTCTTCCTTTTCTTCGGCAAAGCCGACCACCTCAAAAAGCTCGGGAAATTTCCGTACCGCTTGCATTTTTGCGGCGGCATGGTTATGGCCTATGCCTATCTGACCTATTTTTATCATAGTGTTCTCCAATCAAAAACCGTACCCAGGGGGAAGTTTTTATCCTTAATTTCTTTTACGTTTCGTTCGATAAGCTCAGCGGTTTTAGGAGCAGTAAAAACGATTGTTTTAGAAAGCATTTATATTCCCTCCACCTTTTTCATATTGTCTGTAGCGGCTTTTGCAGTGGTGATAAGGGGCTGATCGTTAGCGGTGTTGCGGCTGTACTGACGGTTGCAGAAGCACATAAATCCGCCAAGGACGGGATTTACTACTCTGGTCAGTTTGCCGAATTTTCCGTTGCAGTGATAGCTTACGGGGGTCTTTATCTCCTTTTTAAGCATAAGCATTGCGCGGAAGGCCTCGGCAAGCTCCTCCTCGGTATCGGCGTTGGCCACGATCTTTATAATATCGGGGTTGCGCTTTTCGAGGAAGGCGGCAAAATCACAAAGCTGCTCGGCGGTCATAAAAACTCCCACGTGGTTGGAGAGCAGTACCTCTGCGCCGAGGGAATGAACCTTATCGATAAACTCTGTCTGACGGGCGATCACCTTTTCGTCCACAACGACCTCCTTGGGGCTGTCCTTAATAAAGGAATAGCCAAGACCTGAAAACTCCTCGCGGAAGGCGGTCTTTGAGGGAAGGTCGAAGGTATAGCCCTGAATATCGCAGGCGGCGGCACCTGCCTCGATTCCCTTTAAAAGAAGCTCGGTCTTAGCCTCGTCGTCGGCCTCGTAAATGGGGCCTTCGTAGCTTTGATTATAGTTAAGAGCGAGAATAGGCAGAGGCGACGCGTCTACGATGCGCTTTATGCTTTCTACGTTTTTATACTCGTCGGAAAGGCAGGAAAGATGAAGGTCGATTCCCGTAGCACCGAGCTGATAATAATTTAAAATTTCGGAAATCGCCGTTTCGGGAGTTTTTTCCTTAACGACGCCCGCAAGCATAGGGGCCTGCACCTTAGCGAATGATCTTCTCATAAATTATCCTCCTTTGGTTTACGACTTGAGGGTAACACACTTTATAAAAAAGTAAAATAGCATATTTGATATTTTTATCAAATATGCTATTTATTTTTCTTGACAGTTTTAGTGTTTTGCCCTTATAATCAAGGCGGATAGTGATAAATTTGAAGACGGAAATTTTATCTGATTTGATAATAGAAGGGGTCGCTCATATTGCGATCATTTATACCGAAGAGGGGTCAAAAGGCAAGAGATGCGGCCGAGAGCGCTGGGCAATTATTCAGAAGTTTGAAGGTGAGACCGTATATAGGTCGAAGGGAAAGGAATATCTTTCCGATAAAAACCACATGGTCATTCTGCCAAAGGGCTGCAGCTACGAATGGGAATGTAAAAAGGCGGGACGATTTTGTACAATCGAGTTTCTCTCCCCTCTTACCTGCGACGAGATACTTTATTTTTACGATATCGACGGAGACGCGATCCGTTCAAGAATGCAGGCAATGGAGCGGCAGAGAAACGCAGGGTCGGAGCTTTATAGGATAGAAGCCATAAAGGACACATATTCGCTTATTCTTAAGCTTTTATCCTATGACAAAAAAAGATATACCCCCTCCGAAAAGGCGAAGAAATTAGAGCCTGCGGCAGGCTATATTTCGGAGCATTATACCGAGCCTCTTTCAAACGACGGCCTCGCCTCCCTTTGCGGAATTTCCACCGTTTATTTCAGAAAGCTTTTCACCGAGGTCTACGGCGTCTCCCCGATGCAGTACGTTTCCGAGCTTAAAGTAAAAAAGGCGAAGGAAATGCTGAAAAGTGATTTCGGAAGCATAACCGATATCGCCCTTACCCTCGGCTTTCAAAGCATTTACGATTTCTCCCGTGATTTTAAAAAGCGAACCGGCCTTTCACCTAAAGCCTTTGCCGAAAGTGAAATCGAGTAGGAGGCTGACCATTAGTTGACCAGCCGACCTCTCACACCACCGTGCGTACCGTTCGGTACACGGCGGTTCAATCATATTAAGTGCATAGACTTGTACGCTTCGGATATGTCATAATATCCGCGGCGTGCAA
>CASFDQ010000085.1 GCA_949293385.1 uncultured bacterium
AATCAGACCCTTCGGCGCTGCGCGCCGCATACAAAAAGCTTCAGTCGCTACGCTCCCTCAGCTTTTTGTATGCGTTATCTTTGAGGTGAGTGTAAATATTTAGAAAGGGTATGATGTAGCCTCGACTATATCATACAAGTATAAATATGGAAAGCTACAAGAGAGAATTTATTAAGTTTTTAGAGGGTGCCGGAGTATTAAAGTTCGGCGATTTTACCGCAAAGAGCGGACGTAAGATCCCTTATTTCATTAACGCAGGCGACATCAAGACCGGCGATCAGATCTGTAAGCTCGGCGAATTCTATGCCAAGGCTTATTTTGAGAAGGTAGGAAATAAAAGAACCGTTCTTTACGGACCCGCTTATAAGGGAATTCCGATAGCTGTTTCGGTTGCTACCGCTCTGTCCCGAGAGGGACTTGACGTTCCGTTCTTCTTTAACCGTAAGGAAGAGAAGGATCACGGCGAAGGCGGAGTTTTCGTAGGCTACAAGCCGCAGGAGGGCGAAGAGATAGTTATCGTTGAAGACGTTATTACCGCAGGCACCGCTATCCGCGAGAGTATGGCGATACTTTCTTCTCTTAAGGATACCAAGGTTGCCGCAACCTTCGTTATGGTCGACCGTAAGGAAAAGGGTCAGACCGAAAAGTCCGCAATGGCTGAAGTAGCGGAGGAGTTTGGATTCCCCGTATACTCTGTCGTTGACGTTTACGATATAATCGAATACCTCGAAGAGGATGAGAAAAACCGCGAAAACGTCGACCGCATCAAGAAATATCTTGAAATAAACGGCGCCAAGGCGTAAAAACTCCGAAAGGAATTTTATAAATGAGAAGTTTAATTGATATTCTCGATCTTACTACCGAGGAAATTGACGAGCTTGTCGCTACCGCTAACGACATAATCGCAGATCCCGAGAAATACGCTCACAAGTGTGCAGGGAAAAAGCTTGCCACTCTGTTTTTCGAACCCTCTACCCGTACCCGACTTTCCTTTGAAGCGGCTATGTACGAGCTTGGCGGAAACGTTCTCGGCTTTTCCGAGGCGGCAAGCTCTTCCTCCGCTAAGGGAGAAAGCGTTTCGGATACCGTCAAGGTAGTTGGCTACTACGCCGACATTATCGCTATGCGTCATCCTAAAGAAGGTGCGCCTCTTGTTGCTTCTATGAAGGCGGGAATTCCCGTGATCAACGCAGGCGACGGCGGTCACAATCACCCGACGCAGACACTGACCGATCTTTTGACCATCAACCGTGAAAAAGGCCGTTTCGATAACCTTACCGTCGGCTTTTGCGGAGATCTTAAGTTCGGCCGTACCGTACATTCGCTTATCGGAGCGCTGTCCCGTTATAACAACGTTAAGATAGTTCTCGTGTCTCCCGCAGAGCTTACCGTTCCCGAATATATTAAAAACGAGGTGTTAAAGGCAAAAAATATCGAGTTTGTTGAAACTACGGACCTCGAGGAAGTAATGCCCGAGCTCGATATTCTTTATATGACCCGCGTTCAGAGGGAGCGTTTCTTTAACGAGCAGGATTATATCCGCCTTAAAGACAGCTACATCCTAACTCCCGAAAAGCTGGAGCTTGCAAAGCCCGATATGTGCGTGCTGCATCCTCTGCCTCGCGTTAATGAGATCGCCGTAGCCGTGGATGACGACCCCAGAGCAAAATATTTCGAGCAGGCCAAAAACGGAAAATATATCCGTATGGCGTTGATACTTAAACTGTTGGAGGTGGAGTAAATGACAGTAAGTCCCATTGAAAACGGAATAGTTTTAGATCATATCACCGCAGGGAAGGGAATGGAGCTTTATAAGGCCCTAGGTCTTGACGAGCTCGACTGCCTCGTTGCCGTCATCAACAACGCCTACAGTAAAAAGGTCAAGGGTGGCAGAAAGGACATTATCAAGATCGACGCCGAGATAGATATCGACCTTGATATAATCGGATATATCGACCCGGACATCACCGTCAACGTCATAAAAAACGGCGTTAATACAAAAATGGCGAAGATCGATCCTCCCGCAACCCTTGAAGGCATAATTAAGTGTAAGAATCCCCGTTGCATCACCTCTGTTGAGCAGGAGCTTCCGCACGTCTTCAAGCTTACCGATCGTGAAAATATGGTGTATCGCTGTATATACTGTGAATCAAAAGCAAAATAAGTTAAAGGATCCCGTGACAATTTATATGTCACGGGCTTTTTTTTATAAGCCTCAAATCGATAAATTCGATTTGAGGCTTTGAGTTTAGAATAAAGAAGGAATTAAGTAGGTGAATGTCGAGGTTATAAGCCCTGCGGCGAGTATTCCTAAAAAGATTATTATCGACGCCTTTTTAATATCCATCTCTAAAAAGCTTGCGACCAAAGCTCCCGTCCAACCTCCCGTACCGGGAAGGGGAATAGCGACAAAGATAAACAGTCCCCAAAAGCTTGCGGTTTCGAGCCCTTTGCTTTTCTTTTCTGCTTTTTCGTCAAGCTTTTCTACAAGACGACGCATTTTCAAAAAGTTTGTTCTCTTTATGAATTTAAATATTTTCTGAATAAAAATGAGTATAAACGGTATCGGCAAAAAGTTTCCTATAACGCTTATGGGGAAGGCTACAAACCAATCAACACCGAGTAGTGCTGAGGCGATAAGACCTCCTCTTAGCTCTAATATAGGAAGCAGCGACACTAAAAAGGTTGCGAGCTCGGGCGTTAGCCACGACCCGAAAAAACTTGCAAGACTTTCCGCAAGTCCCTCCAAAACGATCACCTTATCCTTTCTATCCGAACAAGTTGCCGAAAAGCTCGGAAAGGATATTGCCTTCCTCCCCAAAACTGCTCTCGGCGCCTGTCAGAGGCAGATATACAAGAAAATAAGCGAGTATACCAAAGCCTATCAATAAAAGTATTACGATTATGAGGAGAAGAATATTCATACCCTTGCGCTTCTTTTTGGATTTTTTAAGGACTTCCTTTTCTTCTTCCTTATCAAATTCAAGCTCGTCTACGGCGCTTATACCGGGATGGACTATATTTCGCGGTTTAGATCTTTCTTTGTTTTGAATCTCGCGTGCAATGGCGGCTTCGAGGTCAGATTCGGTTTCAGAGCTATCTTCCGACGATGTTTCCTCTGTGACCGAAGCTTCTTCGGACGAAGGCGTTTCAATCTCCTCGCTATCGAGATTCTCGAAAACTGCATAGGTCGGCTCTTCGGCTACGGGCTCGGTCTCTGCGGGGAGATTTGGGGTAATATCGTCGATGATCTCGTCCGAAGTCGCAGTAGGCTCGGAGGTAGGAAGAATAATGTTTTCGTCGTTACCGTTAGCGCTACCGTTGCCGTTGCCGTTTGAACTGAGATTAGAAATCGACGGAGGGATAACGTTATGACTGCCCTCGCCCATACGCTCCTTATACGCCATAAGCTGTCCAACGTCAAAAACGTAATTATGAACGTAGGTTTTCATAATTTCGTGACGCAGACTGCGAACAGAAGAAACTATTATTATCGATTGCGGACCGCTTTCGATAATACAGCCTCCGTAAATACCGCTCTTTGTAACCAGCGGAACAGCAGTATCCGGCATATAGACCGTATCCTCGGTCTTTATACCGTACTCGGCCTTATTCGGAGTAATGAGGGGAAGACTTATCGCTTTAGAAAGAGCGGGAACTCCGCTTTCTTCCCCGAACAGGTCGGTTACTACGATAATGATCTTGCTTCTCGCAACGTCACGGGCAAGGGTGTTTATAAGTCCCTTTTGCGTATCGACCTTGTCCTTGAATATTCTCATTCGGCAGCAACCGCTGAGATTAAATTCAAGTTCAAAGTCGCTTGACGTTTTGTAGTATATAATGTCTATTTTTAAGTTTGACATCTTGCGACTCCTTCTGAAGATGGAATTGATTGAATTTTGGCTGTTAGTTAGAGGTGATTGCCTTCTGAACCGGTGCCTTCTGAGCTTGTCGGTTGCTCAGAGGAAGAAGATTCGTCGCCGCCGGTGCTTGACTCTTCGGAGGAACTGCTCTGTGTAGAGGAAGTGTCGGACGAAGACTGCTCGGAAGAAACGGGCGCCTGTGAAGAGGAAGGCTTAGACGAACTTGTAGTTGATGATGACGAAGGTCTGGAGGAGCTGGGAGCAGACGATGTAGTCGTGCTCGAAGAACCTGCAGATGAGCTTTCCTGTGAACTATCGGTCTCGAAGCTTTCTTCTCCCGATGAGGTATCCGATGAATCATCAGAACTATCGGTCATCGTGCTCGAGCTTTCGTCGGTCGACGGAGGAGTGTCGGTCTGATCGTTATCGTTAAGGGGCTTATACCCTTCAAGACCGCGTTTATCGTACCACGCCTGAGGATAACGTGCGTTCTTATTATAGAATGCAGAGGAAACGTCGGGAGCAGCCTCGGAGCTGTCGAGCTTCTTGGCCATAATAACGTATCTTGCATCGTCGAAATCGTAACAACAGGTAGAAAGGGTAAGTATCTCGTCGTTTTCATCGATTTCGATGTTGGTCGTGATAAGAGAACGCTCTAACGCCTCGTCGATCCAGGAAAGGAAATGCTCGGATGATTCGAACTGCGACAAGGTGTAATTATAAAGATATCCGTTGTCGTCTTTAGCTTTTGCGTTTGCGATAAAGGTGGCAAAAATAACGTAATCATTCTGCTCGTAAAGAGTTTTGAGTTTAATGATAGAGTTTTTCTTATAGAAGGAGATGTCGCGGAATTTGCTGAGACTTCCGAACATCGACTTATCTCGCATATCGTGTCCGTAAATGGTAAGGTTTTTACTGTTGTTTTCAAACTCGATATGATTGTTAAAATCGAAGTAGAGGGCGCCGTAGCGGCTCTTCTTCTTTAGCATATTGTGAGTGAGGTAAAAGTCTTTGTTCTTTGCGTCGGAGGACTGATATATAGGGTTATCTACCTTTGTGTTAGAAATGGATATCCAGCCCTTGATATCGGGGTTTTGCGAATAAAGATCGTCGAATACGTTATAGGCACCGGTCTCCTCATTCTTTTCAACGCTTTCAAAATCGAAGTTCTCTCTTGCGGTAGCGATAATAGCACGCTGATGATTTTCGTCAGCAAAATGAGATATAAGAACGGTAGAGGATACTAAAAGTCCGATAACGGCAAGAATGGAAACGGATTTTAAGATTATATCCTTGATACCGTCTTTTTTTGTTGGAAATACCTTGCAGAGAAAGGAGACTATCGCCGATTTCTTTGTCTTTTCCGAAGACTCCTCGGAAACGGTCTCTTCGGCGGCCTCTGCGGGGACTTCTTCGGTTATCTCGGTCGACTCAAAATGAGCAAGCGCTTCTGCAGAAGACTCGGAGGAAACTGCTGATTCCTCGGCGAAAGAATCGATAGCCTCGTCCTCGTTATCGTTGTCAAAAACGATAAAGTTCATATTTGGGTCAAAGGTAGGCTTATTATCCACGGTCTCTGCAGAAGCGAAGATCTCGTGTTCCTTTTGCGGCTCTTCTTCAAACGAGAACTCGCTTTCAAAGCTTACCATACCGGGCATAGTATAGGGTCGGGCAGAAACGTATTTGCGAACCAGATCAAGGGCCGTAAGCGTCGCATAACTGCGGATCTTTTCGCGGTCGTAGGTAGAGGGAAGGGTTAGCTTTTTAACGTAGTATTTAGTGCTGTCGGCAATGGAAACGTAAACGAGCCCGATCGGTTTGTTCTCGCTGGCTGTCGGACCTGCGTTGCCCGTAATTCCGACACCGATATCCGAGTCGCTTAAAATTCTGACGTTTTTAGCGAGATACATTGCCGTTTCGGCACAGATTGCACCCTTTTCCTCAAGAACGTCTCTGGGGACCGAAAGAGCTTCGTGCTTAATTCGGTTAGAGTATGCCAGTATTCCGATCTCAACTACGTCGGAGGAATGAGGCACGGAGGTAAGAGCCTGTGACAGCATACCGCCCGTACAAGATTCGGCGGTAGATATCTTAAGATCGGATTTTCTGAGAAGGTTTACAACCTCATACTCCATACCAAGTGAGTCGCAGGCGTAAATATTATCGCCGAGGATCTCCTTGATACCAAGCATGGTTCTGCGGCACATTCCTTCCGCTTCAGGCTCGGTATCTGCAGTTGCGGTGATCTTTACGGAACATTCGTTATTACCGCAATAGGTTGCTACAACGGGATTATCAAGGTTACAATAATCGCTTATCATAGTCTCGATCGCCGATTCGCCAAGCCCGAAAACGTTAAGGGTATGGGTAACGATTGCTCGGTGATTTAGTTTTTTGAGATAGGGAACAACGTAGCTATCGAACATAACCGTAAGCTCTCTCGGGGGTCCCGGAAGCAGGATTATGCGCTTATCGTTCGATTCTATACATATACCGCAGGCAGTTCCCACGTCGTTTTTAAATATGATAGCGTTTTCGGGAGCGGTCGCCTGCTTGTAGTTGTTTTCGGTAGGGGTACGGCCCGCAGACCTGAAAAACTCGTCGATGTGTTTTCGGCATATACTGTTTTCAACAAGCTTAAGGCCGAGGACTTCGCATACTGTCTCTTTGGTTATGTCGTCTGCGGTAGGTCCGAGTCCTCCCGTAAGAATAAGCACGTCACAGCGTTTAAGTGAATCGTTTATGATCTCGCTGAGACGGTATTTGTTATCATCTACCGTAAACTGACGAAAAGACTCGTGTCCGAGTTCTCTGAGTTTCTTCGAGATGAAAGAAGCGTTTGTGTTGACAACGTCGCCCGAAAGCAGTTCGCTTCCGACGCATATCAGTTCAACGTTCATAGGTTTCCTCCGTTGTTAATCAATAAAAGTAAATTCGGTGCTTTCAACGGCTCGCATAACAAGCTCGTCAACGTTCAGCTTGGCTTCGGCCTGCTCACAAAGCTCGACCGTCGGTCTTGTCTTGGGATGCTTGGGAGTAAATACCGTACAGCAGTCCTCGTAGGGAAGGCAAGAGGTTTCGAAGGTGTCGATCTTTCTTGAGATAGTTATTATTTCTTCCTTGTCGCTGCCGATTAAAGGTCTCAGAATGGGAATATCGGCTACCGCGTCGGTAACGCCGATGGCGGGAAGGGTCTGACTTGCGACCTGACCGAGACTTTCGCCTGTGATAAGAGCTCCGCACTTATGATACACAGCAATCTTTTCGGCTATTCGCATCATCATTCGTCTCATAATAAGAGTGAAATATTCCTCGGGACATTTGGCTGCGATCTTTTCCTGAACTTCGGTAAAGGGTACTATAGCAAGCTTAATGGTTCCGCAATATTCGGCAACCTTCGAGAGCAGGGTCTTAACCTTTTGCTCGGCTCGGGGACTTGTATAAGGAGGACTCGCAAAATGAATAGCGTCGAGCTTCAGACCGCGCTTTGCCATCGTCCAGGCTGCCACAGGACTGTCTATTCCGCCCGAAATAAGTATGGCCGCCTTGCCGGCAGTTCCGACGGGCAGTCCGCCTGCTCCGTGAAGCTGACCCGCTCTGACGTAAGCCGCGTAGTCTCTTACCTCGACCGTGATTATCTCGTCAGGTCTGTGAACGTCGACCTTTAGGTGAGGGAATTTCGAAAGTATCGCTCCGCCGACTGCGGCGCTGATCTCGGGGGAGGTGAAAGGGAAGCGCTTATCAGCGCGCTTCGCTTCTACCTTAAATGTTTTTATATTCTTAAGAGTCTCTTCAAGGTATTCGGGGGCTGCAGATAAGATATCATTCATATCTTTTTCACAAACTCTTGCTCTCGAAAAGGCCGCAATTCCGAAAACCTTAGAAACTGCGTTAAGGGCTCCGTCAAAATCGAAATCGTCGTTTTCGGGTTCGATATAAATGGTGGATTGAGCCTTTCTTACCGTGTAATCACCGAGGTCGGAAAGGGCTATCTTAATGTTTTTTATCAGTGTGTCCTCAAAAACGCTGCGGTTAAGGCCCTTAAGGGCGAGCTCGCCGTTTTTAATAAGAATAATTTCTTTCATATTTATGCTCTTTTCAGTTTTGTAGTTGCTTCTGTAATTGCTTCACAAAGTTTATCAACGTCGGAAAACGTGCTGAATCTCGAAAAACTTATGCGAAGTGCGCTGTCGATCCGCTTGCGGTCAAGCTTCATTGCCGAAAGCGTAGGACTTGTACCGCCCTTGGCACAAGCGCTGCCGCTGGACACGAAGATCCCTTTATTGTCGAGAAAATGAAGCAAAGTCTCCGAACGCCAACCGGGTACCGAAATATTCAGCACGTAAGGTAAGGCGGTTTCCGCCGAATTAAGCTCGACTAAACTCGTTTCGAGAAGCTTAGTTCTTGCGTATTTAAAAAGCTCTGCCATTTCGGGAAGCTTTTTGTTCGGATCGGGAAGGGCTTTGATCGCTCCCTCAAGTGCCGCGACCAGGGGAACGGGCTCGGTTCCGGGTCTGAGTCCCTCCTGTTGACCGCCGCCGAAGGTAAGAGGTGTGATATGAAGGTTTTTCCTTCTGTATAAAACGCCTATTCCCTTCGGAGCGTGGATCTTATGACCGCTGAAGGAAAGAAGATCGACCCCAAGCTCAGACACCTTTATCGGTAGTTTTCCAAAGGCTTGTACCGCGTCGCAGTGAAATACGGGTGAATACCCCGAAGCCTTTATTGTTTCGGAGATCTCTTTTATAGGCTGAACAGCGCCGGTTTCATTATTAACAAGCATTATGCTGACAAGGATGGTTTTTTCGGTGAGAGCCGAACGAAAGGCGTCAACGGAAATTCGCCCGTCAGTATCGGGTTCGAGATATATCACCTCAAAGCCTTTTTCTTTAAACCGCTTCAGTACTTCCGAAACCGAAGGGTGCTCAATAGAGGTGGTTATTATTCGGTTGCCCCGTTTTGCTCTCGAAAGTACGGCGCCGTTTAATGCGAGATTGTTGGCTTCGGTTCCGCCCGAAGTAAAATATATCTCGTCGCTTCTCGAGCCGATTGCCTTGGCACAGGCTTCTTTGCAAGAAATAAGTAGGTCCTCTGCGCTTATGCCTATGGTGTGGAGCGAGGAGGGGTTGCCCCAATTGTCGGTAAGAGCCTTATTCATAAACGCAATCGCTTCTTCGCAGGGCTTGGTCGTTGCGCTGTTATCCAGATAAACCGTTTCTTTCAAAAATTACACCTCGTGCTAAAAAACAAGATATATGTATACATATATCGTTATTATACTATATATTATAAATTAACACAATAGTTAAATTAAGATTTCTTTAAAAAAATTATGGAAAAATTTAAGAATGTGTTGTTGAAAATATACACTTTTTTTGATATAATAAATTAAGCAAGTAAAAGGAGGGCTCCTTATGAAAAAAATTCTTTGCCGTTATTATGATTTTGTCCTTGATGTTGTCTATTTTCGTCGGATGCGGTTCCGGTTCCAAAACGGAGATTTCGGGAAAAGAAGCAGCAAAGCTTATGCTTGCTAACTAGCTTCTTGATTCTTCTGCTCTGACTATGGACGGAAGCTTCGATTTTTCTTCTGCCGAAAAGCTTTCATCGTCTCTCGGCAGGCCCTCGGTTATTCCGCTTGCCAATATCAGCGGCTCTTCCTATGAGCCTGACGCAAATCTTCTTCGATATTTTAACGATTATCGAACCGTTATAACCGACGAAGCCGAAAAATTTGCGGGATATATCGATAGAGTTAAGAGCACTATCAATAGTACGGGCGTTTGGATCAAAGACGATTCAGAGCTGTTGCTTGAGGTTGAGGCGGGAGTGGAGACCGTTTATGTCCGTGACGAGGACTCTGTTTCCATCTGCCGTCACTATGTCGATCAAAACGGCAGAAATACCTACGAAATGTTCGAGACGCAGACCAAGACCAAAACTTATATGCTTTTTGTCGAGGGTCAGCGCTACGAGTTTACTGTTTATAACGGCTATGACGGTTCTACTACAAACGTTATTGTTGAAAACAGTCGCGGCTACTGGAATATGTGCACCTTATACACAGGCGGCGAGGGTGCTAAGAATATGCAGAATCTCGTTGTGACGGGTGACGGCGCTTTCGTTTATTACGGATATCTTGATCCTGATTACGAATACGGCGAATTAACTACGGTGCTTAACTCCGATATGACTGCTGATGTAATAGATATTTGCGGCAAGGACGGTACCGGTATAGATATTCATCTTGGTGCATGGAACGGTATAACCACGATGGAAACCGACTCCGATAACCTTGTTTCAAGCTTTAAAACGGGAAGCGGAGTTACCGTAAATTCGCAGGAGGTCTCAGAAGAATACGGTGTTCGTTTTACGAGCGGGGCACACATGGAGGGAGTTGTAAATTCCGCGCACCTTTCGTTTGTTACCGAAGAGACGTAGGTTGCTTCGGCCATAAATAAGGTCGTCGGCTATCTTTCATCCATCGGTGTAACCTGTAAATACGATATGGCTTCGGTTATTTCTAACGCAAACGGCGCTTTATCTATAGCCGATCGCTTTTCGTCTCATTATAGCTGGAAGGGAATAACTATCGACAGCGTTTCTGCCGTAAACGCAGCCGAAGATAAGGTCTGGGAGGCGGGAAGCGCTGCGACCTATTCCTCGGGCGGTACCTTCACCCTTTCTCAGTCTGCAACCTTCAGCCTCCCCGACGCCGATGAATACGGCGTTTATACCCTTGTGGCCTACGTGGCAACCGACGACGGAATAAGGGTAAGTGAAATGATGCCCGTATCCCTTTCGGGAGACGTCTTCTTCGAAAAGAAAGAGAACGATCACTTTTTAAAAATGGAACTTAACGAGCATAAAGAGCTTATCGTTACCTATATCGCCGATTTTAAAATCGTAAGGGTGGAAGCTAAGGACGGCGGATATACCTACGCCGAGGTTAAAAAGCTTCTTGATGACGCCGTCTTGACCTTTGCGTATCCTGCCGAAGAGGCTACGATAGAGATCTGGCCGGAGGACGGAGCGCCTACCGTTGCAATGGACGGCGACCGTTACGAAGGCGTTACGCTTCGTATGAACTGTATAAACAAGCTCGATTCCACCGAGCAGTACGTATATCTTGTAATCGAATAAAGGAGAAAAAGTTATGTGGAACGGAAAACTAAAAGCGGTAACCTTCAGCTTTGACGACGGTGTTCAGCAGGATAAGCGTCTTAAGGCGATCTTCGATAAATATGGCCTTAAATGCACATTTAACTTTAATTCGGGTCGCTTTGGCGTTTCGGGTATGTGGCAGGGTGTTGATCATACGAAATTCCGCGCCGACGAAATGGCTCAGGTTTATTCCGGTCACGAGATCGCAGGTCATACCGTAAATCATCCGACGCTGACCCTTATTGAAGATGACCAAAAGGTTATTTGGGAAGTAGAGCACGATCGTAAAACTCTGTCTGAGGTTATGGGTTATGAGGTCGTCGGTATGGCCTATCCTAACGGTGGAGTAAATAACGACGACAGGGTAGAGGCTCTTATTCGCAAAAATACGGGTATTAAATATGCGCGAACCATAACATCCTCCTATTCTTTCGATCTGCAGGAAAACCTGCTTCGTTTTAACCCAACTATCGGTGTAGGCGGTAAGGACTGTACAAAGCTGTTTGAGCTTGGTGAAGAGTTTATCGCCCTTAAACCCGATACTCCTAAGCTTTTCTATATATGGGGACACAGCTATTCCTTTGATGTGTCAGACACCTGGGACAAGTTTGAAGAATTCTGTAAAATGATAAGCGGAAAAGACGATATCTTCTACGGAACAAATCGTGAGGTATTCGGATTTTAAACCCTTGACGATCTTTATATGTAATATGTACAAAATCGTTTGGATCATTAAAATTTTAAATGTGCAAAAATAATGCTTGCATTTTTTGCCCGCTTGTAGTATAATACTTTAGCATTTGATTACACCCGAATCCTTACGGGTGGGTTTGATGCCGAAATATCGACATTAAAGCGGATGGTCCTCTGTCACTGGATGGCACGAACGTCTGAAAAAATTAGGGAGGAAAAAACAATGACAGATGCAGTAAAGAATCTCACTGCCGGAATGATTAAGGAAGATGCTCCTGTAATCGAAATCGGAAGCACCGTTCGCGTACACGTTAAGATTCGCGAAGGCGAGCGCGAAAGAATTCAGATGTTCGAAGGAACCGTTATCGCTAAGAATAACAGCGGTATCGCAGAGACCTTCACTGTAAGACGTGTTTCTTACGGTGTAGGCGTAGAGCGTGTTTTCCCCGTTCATTCACCTAACGTAGCTAAGGTCGAAACGATCCGTAACGGTCGCGTTCGCAGAGCTAAGCTTTACTATCTCCGTGATAGAGTTGGTAAGGCCGCAAAGGTTAAGGAATCTATCTAAATCCTGATCCTAAGAGAGGAGACGCGGAAATTTACGCTGTCTCCTTTTGTTTTTATTCTAAGTTTTGGAGGAATAAGCGTTTATGGAAAACGGTTTTATCGTTGTTGACGATGACGAGATACTTGAAACTGCGCCCGAAGAAAATGGCGACGGTTCAAATAAACCTGTTTCTAAGGAGATCTTCGATTGGATCGATACCATCGTGATCGCCTTGGTTGCCGTTGTGCTTATTTTTACCTTTTTCTTCCGTATCGCGACTATTGTCGGCCCTTCTATGCAGAACACGCTTTACAGCGGTGAACGCGTAATTATTTCCGGCTTCAATTACGAGCCCGAATACGGCGATATCGTCGTTATCTCCCGTAATACAAATAATGCGGTCGGTAACGTTGAAAACGGCCGAGAGCCCATTATAAAGCGCGTTATCGCCACCGAAGGACAGTGGGTGGATATCGACTTTAAGAAAGGTGTCGTCTACGTTGGGGAGGACCCTGCGCATTTAGAGCCTCTAAAGGAACCCTATACGAAAACCTTAACGACCCGTAAATGGGATGTAGATTTTCCCGTTTACGTTGAAGATAATTGCGTTTTTGTGCTCGGTGATAACCGAAACGACTCCTTGGACAGCCGTTCAAGCTCTATCGGCGACGGCGGACTTGTTGACAAGAGGTATATTTTGGGAAAGGCTATCTACCGAATCTGGCCCTTCGACGCCTTCGGAGGTTTTTAATATGAGCGCAGAGATGCAGAATATTCAGTGGTTTCCGGGTCATATGACCAAAACCCGCCGAAAGATTCAGGAGATACTTCCGATCATCGACGCCGTGGCCGAGATAGTTGACGCTCGCGTCCCTATCAGCAGCAGAAATCCTGATCTTTTGGATATCATTAAGGACAAGCCCCTTATGATACTGCTGAATAAGTGCGATATGGCCGACCCGAAGGAAACCGCTAAATGGATAGAATACTATAGATCGGTCGGTGTTTCTGCCGTTCCGATCGACTGTAAAACAGGTAAAGGAATCGGCAACTTTAAAGAAATGGTAAAAGCTACTCTTGCCGATAAGCTTGAAGCCTACAGAAATAAGGGTATGGTCGGAAAACCGCTGAGAGTTATGGTTGTCGGTATACCGAACGTCGGAAAATCCACCTTTATCAACTCGATCGCAGGAAAAGGCAGAGTCAAGGTCGAAAACCGTCCGGGAGTGACCCGCGGAAATCAGTGGGTAACGATCGACAGGCAACTTGAACTGCTTGATACTCCGGGAGTTTTATGGCCTAAGTTTGAGGATCAGACGGTAGGCGAAAGACTTGCTTTTACGGGCGCGGTCAAGGATGCCGTTCTTGATATTGAGCTTTTAGCCGTCCGTCTTATTGAAAATCTGAAAGAAAGCTATCCCGAGCTTCTTGCTCAAAGATATAAACTTTTAGAACTCGACGCCGAACCCTACGATATTCTTTGCGAGATCGGTAAAAAACGCGGAATGATGATACGCGGAGGAGAGACCGATACCGAGCGCGCGGCGAATATGCTGCTTGAAGAATACCGGAACTGTAAGATCGGCCGAATAAGCCTTGAAAGGGTTGAAGACAATGCCTGATTTTGAACTCGAAGCAGCGGCGAAGTCTAGAGGCTATAATGCTGTTTGCGGCGTTGATGAGGCGGGGCGAGGTCCTCTGGCGGGACCCGTATGTGCGGCCGCAGTTATACTCGATCCCGATACTGAAATATTCGGTATAAACGACTCCAAGAAGCTTAGCGAAAAGAAAAGGGAAGCGCTTTTCGACGTTATCATCGAAAATGCTGTCGCATACGGGATCGCGTTCGCAACGGTTGAGGAAATCGAAGAACATAATATTCTTAACGCAACCTATCTGGCGATGAATCGTGCTATAGAACAGCTTGAAAACAAGGCAGATTTTGCTCTTATTGACGGAAACCGTGTTCCTGTCGGGATAACGATCGACTGTCAGACGGTGGTGAAGGGCGACGCTAAATCGATGTCGGTTGCGGCCGCTTCTATACTTGCTAAGGTGACGCGAGACCGCCTGCTTCTTGAATACGACGAGAAATTTCCGCAGTATAATTTCGCAAAGCATAAAGGTTACGGAACCGCCGAACATATGGACGCCATACGAAAGTTCGGTCCCTGTGAGGTTCACCGTCCGTCCTTCCTCAAAAAACTATGAGTCACGCAAACGAGATCGGACGAATAGGGGAGGAAATGGTAGCGAAATTCCTCAGGTCAAGAGGCTACATTATCTTTGCCCGTAATCATCACGAAAAATACGGCGAGCTCGATATCGTAGCCGAGAACCGAGATATAATGCTTTTTGTTGAGGTGAAAACGCGAAAAGCCGATTCTTTAATGGATCCTGCCGATGCCGTTGACCGCGATAAGCAGCAAAAGCTTATAAATACTGCGGGTGCTTTTCTTAAAAAGGCACATCATTTCGGCGACATACGCTTTGATATAGCCGAGGTCACCTATACCGTTGACAGTTGCGGAGAGTATCATTTTTCGTTAAACTATATTAAAAACGCATTCCCGTCGGACGCGCTTATGACCGAATAATACGGTCGTAAACGGCTGTGGAAATATAAACCTATAAATTATCGGCGGATAGCCGAGAATGGAGAAAACTATGCTTTACAACAGTACAAGAGATAATAATGCGGTCGTTAGTTCTTCTGAGGCGATTGCAAGCGGAATCTCGAAGGAAGGCGGACTCTTTGTTCCGCAGTCGGTTCCTGCCCTTTCTGCTGAAGATTTTGCTAATATGAAGGCCCTCGATTACGTGGGCCGCGCAAATTACGTTTTCAGAAACTTCCTTACCGATTTTACCGAGGAAGAGCTTAAATATTGTACCGAGGGCGCATATCTCGGTTCCTTCGACGAGGACCGTCCCGCACCTTTAAAAGCGCTGAATGAAAAGGTTAATATTCTTGAGCTATGGCACGGCCCTACCTGTGCTTTTAAGGACCTCGCTCTTCAGATACTTCCTTATCTTCTCACGACCTCCGCAAAGAAGGTAGGCGGCGGCAAAAAGACCGTTATTCTTGTTGCAACCTCCGGCGATACGGGAAAAGCTGCCCTTGAAGGCTTTAAGGACGTTAAGGATACCGAAATTATGGTATTTTATCCCAATGACGGCGTAAGTGCTATGCAGCAGCTTCAGATGAATACGCAGGCAGGTGAAAACGTTTACGTTTGCGCAATAAACGGTAACTTCGACGATGCGCAGACAGGTGTAAAAACCATCTTCACCAACGATGAGGTAAAGACCCTGCTTGATAAGAATAATATGGGCTTCTCCAGCGCTAACTCGATAAACTGGGGTCGCCTTGCTCCTCAGATAATCTATTATATTTCGTCCTATCTCGACCTCCTCGATAAGGGTGAGGACTATCTTAAGGACGGCTTTAACGTCGTAGTTCCCACGGGAAATTTCGGCAATATTCTTGCCGCTTATTACGCAAAAGAAATGGGCGTCCCGATAAATAAGCTTATCTGCGCTTCTAACTCCAATAACGTACTTACCGACTTTATAAATACCGGAACCTACGACCGAAACAGAGCCTTCTATACCACTATCTCACCCTCAATGGATATTCTTATATCCTCAAATCTCGAGAGAATGCTCTATGAGCTTACGGGTCACGATGATAAGCAGGTATCCGCTTGGCAGAACAGCCTGAAAAATGAAGGTAAGTATACCGTTACTCCCGAAATACTTGCAAAGCTTAAAGATATTTTCTACGGCGGATGCTGTGATGAGGAAGGAACGGCCGAAACTATAAAGAACACCTTTAAAAAGCACGGCTATCTTATCGACACTCATACCTCCGTTGCAGTAAACGTGTACGGCAAGTATGTTGAAGAAACGGGTGATGACCGTCCCGTTGTTATCGCTTCCACCGCAAGCCCGTATAAGTTTGCCAACAGCGTGCTTGAAGCGCTCGGCCTGGAGGTTCCCGCCGACGAGTTTGAAGCGGTTGAGCTTTTAAGCAATAAAACAAATACGGCAGTCCCTGCTCCTATTTCTGCTCTTAAGTCTGCAACCGTTAGATTCAGCAACGTTTGCAACAAAGAGGATATGAACAAGGTCGTTCTCGACCGCCTCGGAATAAAGGGTTGATACTAAAACAAAAACGCCCGTTGGGCGTTTTTGTTTAGGCCATATCAGATTTGGGTCTAAAGGTGTTGCAGTTAGTATCCTTGCTCGAACTGCAGCAGCCGTTGCCGACCTCGATGTGTCCCGCGTGGCATTTGTTGCCTTCGGTATGATAGGCGCAGTTTACCACGTCGCATTTAATTCCCGAAATTATTTCGTTTACGGGGCATTTTCCGCTTTCACAGTTGTTCATTTAAATTCCTCCAAAGTTTTTTGACCTCTCGGTCAAAACTATTGTTTGAAGAACGCTTAAAATTATTCAGTAAAAGAGGTGAACGGGCTTGAGTATTTTTGCCATTTCCGATTTGCATTTATCTCTCGGAACAAATAAACCTATGGATGTTTTCGGCTGGGATAACTACGTAGAAAGAATATATGCAAACTGGAAAAGACTTGTAAAAGAAAACGATACCGTCGTTATTCCCGGCGATATTTCCTGGGCGCTTAAGCTCGAAGAGGCTCTTGAGGATTTTAAATTTTTAGAGACCCTTCCCGGAAAGAAGCTTATACTGAAAGGTAATCACGATCTTTGGTGGTCTACCGCAAAAAAAGTTTACGAGTTTTTTGAAAAAAATTCAATAAATTCGGTCGAGCTTGTGTTTAACGGCGCCGTTGTGGCTGAAGACCGTGCGATATGCGGAAGCCGAGGCTGGCTTTTCGGCGGCGGCGAAGACGATAAAAAGATCGTCGCGAGGGAATGCGGTCGACTTGAAAGGTCGCTTTCCGCCGCTAAAGATACGGGATATAAACCTCTCGTCTTTATGCACTATCCTCCCGCCTACGGCGATGAGGTAATTCCCGAGTTTATCGATATACTGAAACGCTTCGAGGTTGACGCCGTATATTACGGACATATCCACGGGCAGGGATTTAACAACGCAATACCTGAATTTGATGGCATAAAGCTCAAACTTTTGTCGGCTGATTGTATTAATTTTGTGCCATTTTTAATAAAATAAAAAAAATTCGAAAAAAACGAAAAAATTAGTGGAAAAATATATATTTATATGTTATATTAGTATGTGACGATTTATGCACCTTGGTGCAAGATAGAATTTCGGAGGTTAAAAAAATGAGTTTGAAGGCTTCAAACAAGGTTGACACCAACAAATATGAGGTAGAGATCTCTATCGACTCTGCCGCTTTTTGCGATGCCATCCAAAAAGCATATAAGAAGGAAGCAAAGAACATCACCATCAAAGGCTTCAGAAAGGGTAAAGCACCCCTTCATATGATCGAGAAGCTTTACGGTGAAGGCGTTTTCTTTGATGACGCTTTAAATTATCTTTACGAAGGCGCTCTTCTTTCTGCCGTTGATGAGGCAGGACTTAAGATCGTTGACGTCGAGAAGACCGACGTCGTAAGCGTTAGCAAGGCTGAAGGTGCTGAGCTTAAGGTTACCGTTATCGTTGAGCCCGAGGTAGAGCTTGGCGAGTATAAGGGCCTTGCTGCTGAGCGCGTTACCCCCGTCGTTACCGACGAAGAGGTTGAGGCAGAGGTTAACCGTATGGCCGACAGAAATGCCCGTATCGTTACCGTTACCGACCGCGCAGCCGCTTTAAACGATATGACCGTTATCGACTTCGAAGGCTTCGTTGACGGAGTTGCATTCGACGGCGGAAAGGGCGAAAGCTTTTCCCTTACCCTCGGCTCGGGTCAGTTCATCCCCGGCTTTGAGGATCAGATCGTCGGTCATAACACCGGCGACGAGTTTGACGTAAACGTTACCTTCCCCACCGATTATCAGGCTGAGGAGCTTGCAGGCAAGGACGCAACCTTCAAGGTAGTTCTTCACGAGATCAAGACCAAGGAAATGCCCGTTATCGACGACGAGTTTGCCAAGGATGTAAGCGAGTTTGATACTCTCGACGCTCTTAAGGAAGATATTAAGGCTAAGAACCTTGAAAGAAAGACCAAGATGGCCGACGAAGAGGTTGAAAACGATCTTATCGGCGCAGTTGTCGACGGAATGAAGGCTGAAATTCCCGAAGCAATGATCGAGAACAGCTCTAACGAAAGCGTTCGTGAGTTCGATTACCGTCTCCGTAGTCAGGGTATGGACCTCGAGACCTACCTCAAGTATACCGGAACCAACGTTGAAGAGTTCAAGAAGACCTTCCGTCCTCAGAGCGAAAAGCAGGTTAAGATGCGCCTTGCTCTAGAGAAGATCGTTGAGCTTGAAGGCCTTACCGCTACCGAGGAAGAAATTGCTGCCGAGTACGATAAGGTTGCCTCTAACTACGGTATCGAAGCTGAGCAGGTCAAGGCTTCCATTCTCGAGAAGGACATCGTTCACGACATCGCTCTTAACAAGGCAGTTGATCTTGTAAAGGCTTCTGCTGTTATTACCGACGTTGAGAAGAAGACCGAAAAGGAAGAAAAGAAGGCTCCCGCAAAGAAGCCTGCTGCTAAGAAAACTACCGCTAAGAAGACTACCAAGAAGGCAGAGAACGAGGAGAAGGCAGAAACTGCCGAATAATTGTTTATATTTTGCGGCATTTGTTCATAATATTTTTAAAGCGGCAGGTTTATCCTGCCGCGTAGCATTATTTTTTTGAGGTGATTTTATGAGTATGACAATACCTTATGTTGTTGAGCAGACGAGCAGGGGAGAGCGTTCCTACGACATTTTCTCCCGCCTTTTGAACGACCGTATTATTATGTTGCCCGATCAGGTCGACAATAACTCTGCAAGCCTTATAATTGCGCAAATGCTGTATCTTGAAGGTCAGGATCCCGAAAAGGATATCAGCTTCTACATCAACAGCCCCGGCGGAAGCGTTTCGGCCGGTATGGCAATTTACGACACTATGCAGTATATCAAGTGCGACGTGTCGACTATATGTATCGGTATGGCCGCAAGTATGGGCGCATTCCTCCTTGCAGCAGGTGCCAAAGGAAAGCGTTACGCCCTTCCTAACAGTGAAATTATGATACACCAGCCTCTCGGTGCCGCCGAGGGTCAGGCGTCGGATATTCTTATTCACGCTCGTCATATCGAAAAAACAAGGGCTACCCTTAACCGTATTCTCAGCGAACGCTCGGGTCAGCCTCTTGAAGTAATCGAACGCGACACCGAAAGAGATAACTTTATGTCGGCTTATGAGGCTTGTGAATACGGTCTTATCGACAAGGTTATCGAAAAGCGCTGATCTATTTATTGACTTACGAAAATCTCCATTTTTCTATGGGGATTTTCTTGCTGTTTATAACAGCTCAAAAAATCCACTTAGAACGGAGAATTCCATGCCAAACGGCACTAATATTCAAGAGATACACTGTTCCTTTTGCGGAAAATCGGAGCATCAGGTAAACCGTCTTATAGAGGGACCGGGTGTATTCATCTGCGACGAATGTATCGAATTTTGCAGTTCCTTGCTCGATCCGGAACCCATAGAAAGACCGACAAGGGGAAGAAAGAAAAAGGAAGAAGAGTTTGTCCTTCCGAAGCCTGCTGAAATCAAGGCTCATCTAGACGAGTACGTAATCGGTCAGGATGAGGCGAAAATAACCCTTTCTGTCGCAGTTTATAACCATTACAAAAGAATATTCCGCTCGGATAAAACCGATGTTCAGCTCAATAAAAGCAACGTTTTATTGCTTGGACCTACCGGCGTAGGTAAAACTCTTCTTGCCGAAACGCTGGCTAAATGTTTGGGAGTACCCTTCGCAATAACCGATGCGACTACCTTGACCGAAGCAGGCTACGTAGGCGAAGACGTTGAAAATATCCTTCTTCGCCTGATTCAGGCGGCCGATTTCGACGTTAAAAAGGCCGAACGCGGAATTATCTATATAGACGAAATAGATAAAATTGCACGTAAAAGCGAAAATACGAGTATTACACGCGACGTAAGCGGCGAAGGTGTTCAGCAGGCTATGCTCAAAATTCTTGAAGGTACCGTCGCAAACGTTCCTCCGCAGGGCGGAAGAAAGCATCCTCAGCAGGAGTTTATTCAGATAAATACCTCGAATATACTCTTTATATGCGGAGGTGCTTTTGACGGAATCGATAAGATCGTAGAACGCCGAAAAGGCGGTTCTAGTCTTGGCTTTGAGCAGGACGTTAAATCAAAAAAAGAACTCGAAGCTGCCGATTTCTATAAGGATGTAACACATCGCGATCTTGTAAAATTCGGAATCATTCCCGAGCTGGTCGGCCGTATCCCCGTAGTAACCGCTCTGTCAGGTATGGATAAGGATACCCTTGTAAGAATTATGACCGAGCCTAAAAACTCGATAGTTCGTCAGTACGAGGCTCTTTTTGCGCTTGATAACGTAGAGCTTATATTTGAAGATGAGGCTCTTGAGCGCATTGCAGAGCTTACGATCGAACGTAAAACGGGTGCGCGCGGCCTTCGCTCCATTATCGAAGCCGTCCTCAAAACGCCTATGTTTAATACTCCGTCCGATCCCGACGTTAAAAAAGTAGTAATAACAAAGGCTACGATCGACGGCGGAGACGCCGAGATAGTAAAATAATATATTAAAAGGGGACACGGTTGGACGTTCCCCTTAATATCTTTTATTTGCTGAGCGTTTTGCTTTTTGCATAATTTTTGAATATATGCAAATAATATGCATATTTATTCATAACCGCATTCGTCATTCTGTATAAACGCTATCCTGCAAAAGTATTGTTTATGGCATATTCTTACAATATTACAAAAACCACTTGACTTTTGCTTCGGAATGATGCATAATTATGCACATAGTTTAAAAACACCTACGGAGGTTTTAACAATGGATAAGTCACAAATCAAAAAGGTTGTTCTTGCGTATTCGGGCGGTCTTGATACCTCTATCATCATCCCTTGGCTCAAAGAGAACTACAATAACTGCGAAGTAATTGCCGTTTCCGGCGACGTTGGACAGGGTACCGAGCTTGACGGTCTTGAAGAAAAGGCCATCGCTACCGGCGCTTCCAAGCTTTACATACTCGACCTTAAGCAGGAATATGTCGAAGAATATATCTGGCCCTGCCTTAAAGCGGGAGCCGATTACGAGAGCTATCTTCTCGGAACCTCTCACGCACGTCCCTGCATCGCTAAAGGTCTTGCCGAGATCGCTATAAAAGAAGGCGCAGACGCTATCTGTCACGGCTGTACCGGTAAGGGTAACGATCAGGTTCGTTTCGAGCTTACCCTTAAGGCCTTCGCCCCCGAGATGGCAATTATTGCTCCTTGGCGTGAGTGGGATATTAAGTCCCGCGAAGAAGAGATAGACTATGCCGAGGCGCACAATATTCCTCTTAAGATCAATCGCGAGACCAACTACTCTAAGGATAAGAACGTATGGCACCTTTCTCACGAAGGTCTCGACCTTGAGGATCCCGCTAACGAGCCTATGTACGCAAAGGAAGGCTTCCTTGAGATGAGTGTTGCTCCCGAGCAGGCTCCCGACGTTCCTACCTACGTTAATATTCACTTCGAAAAGGGCGTTCCTACCGCTATCGACGGTGTTGAAATGAACGGACTTCAGGTCGTTGAAAAGCTTAACGAGCTCGGTGGCGCAAACGGAATCGGACTTCTCGATATCGTTGAAAACCGTCTTGTCGGTATGAAGAGCCGCGGCGTATACGAGACCCCCGGCGGAGCCATCCTTTATAAGGCACATGAGCTTCTTGAAATGCTCTGTCTTGACCGCGAGACTTCTCACTATAAGAAACTGGTTGCACAGAAGTTCGGAGAACTCGTCTACTTCGGTCAGTGGTTCACTCCTCTGCGTGAAGCTATCTCAGCCTTTGTTGATAAGACTCAGGAGACCGTTACCGGTGACGTAAAGGTCAAGCTTTATAAGGGTAACATCATTAACGCAGGAGTAACCTCACCCTATACCCTCTACGACGATGAAGTAGCCTCCTTCGGCGACGACGGCGGCGCTTACGATCAGAAGGATTCCGCAGGCTTTATCAACCTTTACGGTCTTCCCATCAAGGTTAAGGCTATGCTCGATAAGAAGAGGGATAACAAATAATGACTAGGGTGTTTATAGACGGAAGTCAGGGAACTACCGGACTTCGCATCTTCGACCGACTTAGCAGCAGGGAAGACATAGAGCTTATAACCCTTCCCGAAAGCTTAAGAAAAGACATTTCGGCCAGAGCTGACGCTATAAATTCCTCAGATATAACCTTTCTTTGCCTTCCCGATGCCGCCGCTATCGAAGCTGTGGCTCAGGCTGAGGACAGGGTTAAAATACTCGATACTTCCACTGCTCATCGCACAAATGAGCAGTGGATTTACGGTTTTCCTGAGGTATTCGATAACGGCTTTGAAAAGGTAAAGAACGCTAACAGAGTAGCCGTTCCCGGCTGTCACGCAAGCGGATTTATAGCTCTCGTTAAGCCTCTCGTTGATGCAGGGATACTTTCTCCCGACGCGCTGCTTACCTGTCATTCCATAACGGGATATTCGGGCGGCGGAAAGAAAATGATCGCAGAATACGAGGACGACGGACGTGAATTTCTTTTAGGTGCTCCCCGACAGTATGCTCTGACTCAGCAGCATAAGCATCTTAAGGAGATAAAGGCCATATCGGGAATAGATAATACTCCCGTCTTCTGCCCGATAGTTGCCTATTTTTACAGCGGAATGTGTGTAACCGTTCCTCTTTTCGCGTCTCAGCTTAAAAACGGCGCTGACGTAAACGCCGTTAAACAAATTTATAAAGATAAGTATAACGGCCCTATAGTGAACTACTGTGAGGAAATAGGAGAAGGCGGTCTCGTTTCTGCAAACGGAATGAGGGGCAAGGATTCTATGCAGATCTTCGTCGAAGGAAACGATGAAAGAATTTTGCTTATCTCACGTTACGATAACCTTGGAAAGGGCGCATCCGGCGCCGCTCTTCAGTGTATGAACATTATGATGGGCATCGACATTACCACAGGACTCGACTTATAAGGAGAATTTTATGAAGATCATTCCCGGCGGCGTATGTTCCGCAAAAGGCTTTAAGGCAAACGGAATTCATTGCGGAATCCGTAAAAACCGTACCAAGCGAGATATTTCACTTATCGTCAGCGATAAGAAGGCCGTTGCCGCAGGCGTTTACACGACCAACCTCGTAAAAGGCGCTCCCAATATCGTAACTAAAAAGAATATTTCCGACGGCTACGCTACCGCCGTTATCTGCAATAGCGGAAACGCAAACACCTGTAACGCTGACGGTATAGAAATAGCCGAAAAAATGTGTCAGCTTACCGGCGACGCTCTCGGAATTCCCGCAAACGACGTTGTAGTTGCTTCCACGGGCGTCATCGGACAACCTCTCTGTCTTGACCCCATAGAGGCGGGTATGAACGAGCTCGTGACCGGTCTCAGCTACGACGGAGGAAAGGCCGCAGCTGAAGGTATTATGACGACCGATACCGTTATGAAAGAGGTTGCGGTCAGCTTTAACGTCGGCGGAAAAGAGTGTAAGATCGGCGGAATAGGCAAGGGATCGGGAATGATTCATCCCAATATGGCGACTATGCTTGTTTTTATCACAAGCGACGTTGCGATCTCTCCCGAAATGCTTCAAAAGGCTCTGAGCTCCGACATTAAAACGACCTTTAATATGGTAAGCATAGACGGCGATACCTCTACCAACGATATGGTCGTCGTTCTCGCAAACGGTATGGCAGATAACGCTGAGATCAGCGCCGAAGGCGAAGACTTCGATACCTTCTGTAAAGCGCTTAACACTGTAAATACATATCTTTGCAGAATGATCGCAGGTGACGGCGAGGGTGCTACGAAAATGCTTGAATGTAAGGTGTGCGGAGCCGACAGCGATGCGGTTGCCAAGACCGTAGCGAAATCGGTAATCTGTTCCTCCCTTACGAAAGCGGCAATGTTCGGAGCCGACGCCAACTGGGGACGTGTTCTCTGTGCCATAGGCTATAGCGGAGCCGAGGTTGATATTACCAAGATAGACGTTTCATTCCGTTCTGAGGCAGGGGAGATACTCGTATGTAAAGACGGCGCAGGAGTTGAGTTTTCCGAGGAAAAGGCTAAGGAGATCCTGCTTAAAAGAGATATAGAGATCCTAGTTTCTTTAGGTGACGGCGATTTCTCTGCTGCCGCTTGGGGCTGTGACCTTACCTACGATTACGTAAAAATTAACGGAGATTACAGAACATGATAACTAACGCACAAAGGGCCGAAATTCTCGTTAACGCCCTTCCTTATATTAAGAAGTATTACAACAAGGTGATCGTTGTTAAATACGGCGGAAACGCTATGATAAACGAAGAACTTAAAAACGCCGTTATGGGAGACCTCGTTCTTCTCAATACTATCGGTATTAAGGTCGTTCTCGTTCACGGCGGAGGTCCCGAAATCTCGGGAATGCTTAAGAAGATCGGCAAGGAAAGTCAGTTTGTGAACGGTCTTCGCGTTACCGATGCCGAAACTGCCGATATCGTACTTCAGGTATTAGCGGGAAAAATCAATAAGACCCTCGTTAATCACCTTCAAAACAGCGGCGGAAAGGCCGTGGGACTTTCGGGTATGGACGGTCATCTTATAGAGGCCGAAATAAAGGATCCCGCCCTCGGCTTTGTCGGAGAGATCACCGATATCAATATCGAACCTGTAACCGATCTTTTGGAAAAGGGATATATCCCCGTCATTTCAACCGTAGGTTGCGATAAAGAGGGTAACGTTTACAATATTAACGCCGATACCGCTGCCGCAAGGATCTCGAGTGCTCTTGGTGCGGAGGCGCTCTTCCTTATGACCGATATAGTAGGACTTCTCCGCGATAAGGACGATGAATCTACCCTTATTTCAAGCGTCTGCGTAAGCGAGGCTCCTCAGCTTATGCGTGATGGAATTATATCGGGCGGTATGATCCCGAAAATCGAATGTTGCGTAGAAGCTATCCGTCAGGGAGTAGACAAGGTGTTTATCCTCGACGGCCGCGTACCTCATTCGCTTCTTATCGAAACCCTTACCAATGAGGGTATCGGTACGATGCTCTACGGAGGCTAAAATGAGTATTACACATTTAGACAAAGAATACGTTGCGGGTACTTATGCCCGCTTTCCTTTAGAACTTAAAAACGGTAAGGGTGCCGTTGTGTACGATACCGACGGAAAAGAGTATATCGATCTCGGTACGGGTATCGCCGTAAACACCTTCGGCTACGCCGACGATGAATGGATAGCTGCCGTTACGAAGCAAATGAGCGCGCTTCAGCATACGTCTAACCTTTTCTATACCGAGCCTTGCGCAAAGCTTGCCGAGCTTTTATGCGAAAAAACGGGTATGAAAAAGGTGTTTTTCTCAAATTCCGGCGCAGAGGCAAATGAATGTGCCATAAAAACCGCCCGTCGCTATAGTTTTTTAAAGTACGGCGAGGGCAGAAGTACTATAGTGACCCTTAAAAACTCCTTTCACGGAAGAACCGTAACGACCCTTGCCGCAACCGGTCAGGACACCTTCCATACCGAATTCGGTCCCTTTACCGAAGGCTTTGTATATGCCGAGGCCAACAACACCGCCGAAGTAATAGCTTTGGTCAAAGAGTATAACTGCTGTGCCGTTATGATGGAGCCCGTTCAGGGCGAGGGCGGAGTTATGAAGCTCGACGATATCTTCGTTAAAGAGGTTTACGATTTCTGTACTGAAAACGATGTTTTGCTTATCTGTGACGAGGTTCAGACCGGAAACGGTAGGACAGGAAGCCTCTATGCTTATCAGCAGTTTGGCATCTCGCCCGACATCGTATCTACAGCAAAGGGCCTTGGCGGCGGTCTGCCGATAGGAGCTACTATGCTCGGCGAAAAGGTCAAGGATACCTTAACGCCGGGAAGTCACGGATCTACCTTTGGAGGAAATCCCATCGCTTGTGCAGGAGCCTTTAGTATAATTTCCCGAATCGACGATGAGCTTCTTGCCTCGGTTCGATCGAAAAGTGAGTATATTTTTAAAGAGCTGGGCTCGGCCGAAGGAATTAAATCGGTAAGCGGAATGGGCCTTATGATAGGACTCGAAACCGAAAAGGATGCTAAAGAGGTCGTTGCCGCCTGCAGAGAAAAGGGTGTCCTCGTTCTTACCGCAAAGACGAAGGTACGTCTGCTTCCTCCCTTAAATATTCCCGATCATCTTCTTAGTAAAGCCGTAGATATTATCAAGGAGTGTGTAAAATAATGGCAAAACATCTGCTGAAACTAATGGATCTTTCCGAAAAGGATATTACCGAAATCTTAAATCTTGCCGATCAGCTTAAATACGAAAAAAAGCACGGCATTGAGCATCATTATCTTAAGGGAAAGACCCTCGGAATGATCTTCCAGAAGTCTTCGACCCGTACCCGCGTTTCCTTTGAGGTCGGAATGTACGATCTCGGCGGATCGGCTCTCTTCCTTTCATCCCGCGATCTTCAGATCGGACGCGGAGAGCCTGTAGAAGATACCGCCCGCGTGCTTTCGGGTTATCTTGACGGAATTATGATCCGTACCTTTGAGCAGGCCGAGGTCGAAGCTCTTGCAGAGTACGGCTCGATCCCGATCATAAACGGTCTCACCGATTACTGTCATCCCTGTCAGGTTCTTGCCGATCTTATGACCTTCAGAGAGTTTAAGGGCAATTTTCAGGGTAAAAAGATGTGTTATATCGGCGACGGAAACAATATGGCGAACAGTCTTATCGTAGGCGGAATAAAGATGGGTATGAAGGTGGCGGTTGCCTGCCCCGAAAACTATCAGCCCGATGCTGAGGTTATGAAATGGGCACGCGAGAACGGCGACTTTACCTGTACCGACGACATTCTTGCCGCCGCTAAAGACGCCGACGTTCTTTATACCGACGTTTGGGCCTCTATGGGTCAGGAAGCCGAGAAGGCCGAGCGTGAAAAGATATTTGTCGGCTATCAGATAAACGACGAGGTTATGTCTGTTGCCGCCGAAGGCGCTATGGTTCAGCACTGCCTCCCTGCGCACCGCGAAGAAGAGATCACCGCTAAGGTCTTCGAGGAACACGCAGAAGAGATATTTGCCGAAGCTGAAAACCGACTTCACGCACAAAAAGCCGTTCTCGTAAAACTTATGGGAAATAACTGATAAAAACTAAAAAGATATGCAGGTTGGATCCTTCCAAGCCTGCATATCTTTTTTAATTCCACTTGATAGCAAACAGTTCAATTTCAGGTAGCGTTATCAAAAGCACAACTCCGATAAAAGCAAGGGCTACTGCGATAAGCTCTTTTACGGTAGGCTTTTTCGCTGTAAAAAGGCTTATTACGGTCGAAACTATCATTGTGCCGCCCGTTATGAAAGGATATTGCGCTGATGCGGGAAGACCGCCCAATTTTATAGCTCCGAAGGTCATAACCGCTCCGCTGAGCGGGATGAGAAGTATCCAGTTTGCGATGTTTCCGAGTACTCCGCTTCCTGCCATAGCAATAACGGATCCGGCGCCCAGTCTGCGTTTCTCCTTCTTTATAAAGATAAGAACTATCCCTGCGAGAGATATGCTTACGATAGCTTTAATTACTGAAAAACCTGCCGAAGAGATTTTACCGATATTAAGGCTGTCGTTGCCGTTTACTGCGGCAAAAACGGCGGCGATAACTCCCGACATACCGTTAAAGATAAATACACCGGCATAGTATATTTTACCCGAACCCTTTTCGTCCTTTTCAACCGTCAAAAGAAGCGCTATCGTTATAATAATAAAGCATACGGCTTTTCCGAGAGTAAAAGTATCTCCGCTGAATAGTATACCGTAGACGAATGGAAGGACCATTCCTCCTAGCATTGAAAACAGAGAATACAGCGATAGGTTTATCTTTCCGAGAGCCTTCAGGCTGCAGTAGGAAAAGGCAAGTCCGTTAAGTGCGGAAATTACTGACATAAGAAGCGCGAACATAGAAAACTCAAATATAAAACCTTTAATTATCAGAAGCGAAACAAGTCCGAATATTCCCGCGCCGACAGAATTTACTAATGCGGCTTGAAGTCCGCTTCCGTAGTGTTTTCGGTACATATCTTTAAAGAAGAACATAAGACCGAACATTATGGTCGAGAGAGTCAGCAGACCGTAATTATAAATATCTTCCAATTAAAACACACCTTTCGAGAGCATTGTATCACGAAAGGTGTGTTTTATAAATGGAATATTTCCATATCATTATAGAAATCATCCACTATTTAATTAAATGCGGTATCAAAATATCGGATTTGTTTTGCGAAAATATGCTTTCTATCGATTTTTCGGCGATATCCTTAACCGAATAGTCCACCGAGGTTATAGGCAGACCGAATTCTTTAAGCATTTTAATGTTATCAAAGCCGTATACGTCTGCCCGTATATTCTTAAAATGAACCTTTAAAGCGTAATAATCGGATGAACAGATTATGGCGGTTTTATCCGTGTAATTTTGCGATAACTGCTCAAGCTCGGTTATTACTGAATAATTCTTAAATCCTCTTATACCTGCCATAAAGCCCTCAAAACGCATTTTTTGAGCATAAGCATCGCTGTATTTAAGGGCAGGGGAGAAATAGACGACATTATCGTAGGCTTTTTTTAGAACGAATTCGGTCATTTCCTTCATAGCGGCATAGTCATCGATGCCGACGTAGGGTATGCCTTCTACCTTGTTGCCAACACACACTATAGGTATATTAAGAGTAGATACGAAGCTTTCGAATTTATCGCCTGAATTGACCGAACAAAGAACAATTCCGTCAACTCCCGAGCTATAAAGCTTTTTAATACACTCTATCTCGTATTCCTTATCATAATGCGAAAGCATTACTGTAGCGGTATAACCGATTTTCCGAAGAGCGAGCTCTATTTCGGTTATAAGGCTTGTCAGATATTCGTTATTGAGATTAAAAACTATCACGCCAACCTGCTTTATGTTTTTGTCGAGAGTCGGGCGGTAACCGTAGGATATAGCGGTATCTATGATCATTTTCTTTGTCTTGTCGCTTATACCGTTGCGGTTATTAAGTGCGCGGTCGACCGTGCCCTGAGAAACTCCGCAAATGCGTGCGAGCTGAGCCGTCGAAATTTTCATACTTCTCATAGTTTTATTTCAATGCTTTCGTTAATTTCTTGCTCGTTAAAAGCAATGATTCCGTTTTCAAAAGAAAACTCAACCTCTCTGCCATCGATTGTAACTTTAGAAACAGAATCGGTAAACTTTGCGCCGAGAGTCTTAAGGTGTAAATTTCCGCCGTTAAGCTTAACGGTAGCCGAAGAAGCCGTCTTTTCGAAATAGCCCCAACCCGTACCGAGGCTGAATAAGAATTTAAAGTATTCTCTGTCTTCAATGGGGGCAAATCCGATATGACCACGCGATAGATCGAACTCAAAGCCGCTGAAAATGGGAAGGAATGAAAAGCTTGCCATTGTACGGGCGTAGTTGCTTCCGCACTCTATTTCGTTCCAAGGATTACGCTTCTCGCCGTCGTAGCGGTCTCTTACGGCTTTTACGACCTTAAGTCCGTCTTCTATCTTTCCGGCGGCAAAAAGCAGTCCTGCAAAGGAATATTCAAAGCCTGTCATATTCTCTTCGCAGTAGGGTACGGGAATTATAGGCTTTTCTATATGGTCGGGATAACCGCACATAATAGTTCCTGCTTCGTCATTAAGGCAGAAAATTCTCCAAGGGTTTGCGAAATTTCTCATAGAAGGTATGAAATTATACTTCATCATACTGTGGAGAGCAATATTCATCTGCTCCTTGTCAAATATCTGACCGCCGCCCAGAATATACGAGTGCCACTGACCGAGCATCTGATCGATGATAGATCCGTTTGCAATCTGATACTTGATCTGTTTCTTTTCGTGGTTCCAATAAACTTCGGAAGCGTCAAACTTATCTGTAATCGATTTGTCGGTAACATCTATCTTGTGAATAAAATATTCGCCGCTGAACAGGTTTTCTTTCGTGAAGTTATATCCGTTTTCAAAAAGCTTTAGATATTCTTTGGCTGAATCTGCTTCTCCCATAAACTCGGCCATTTCTGCCCCCAGCTTAAGGGCAAGAAGATACATTCCTTCAAGCCATGAAGAAGGACCGAAAAGCTCCATATCAAGGGTGTGGTGCT
>CASFDQ010000086.1 GCA_949293385.1 uncultured bacterium
AATCAGACCCTTCGGCGCTGCGCGCCGCATACAAAAAGCTTCAGTCGCTACGCTCCCTCAGCTTTTTGTATGCGTTATCTTTGAGGTGAGTGTAAATATTTAGAAAGGGTATGATGTAGCCTCGACTATATCATACAAGAAAAAATAATGAAAATTCTCGTTACGGGTTCAAGCGGATTCGTCGGTAAGAACCTTGTAGCCGCTCTTAACAACATCAAAGACGGAAAAGACAGAACCCGTCCTGATATTGCTATAGACGATATTTTTACTTATGACATAGACTCTTCGTACTCAGAACTCGAAGACGCCTGCAAAGAGGCTGATTTCGTTTTTAACCTTGCGGGGGTCAACCGCCCGAAGAATAACGAGGAGTTTATGCAGGGTAATTTTGGATTCGGCGAGACGCTTCTTGATACCCTCAAAAAGTATAATAATACCTGTCCCGTTATGCTCACTTCTTCATTACAGGCTACTCTTATCGGCCGGTATGCTGAAGGTGAGTACGGCAAGTCGAAAAGGGCAGGGGAGGAGCTTTTCTTTAATTATGCCGAAATTAGCGGCGCAAAGGTGCTTGTTTACCGTTTTCCTAATCTTTTCGGAAAATGGTGCCGTCCGAATTATAACAGCGCAGTGGCCACGTTTTGCAATAATATCGCAAACGATCTTTCGATTAGCGTTAACGATCCGTCGGTGGAGCTTGAGCTGCTCTATATCGACGACCTTGTTTCCGAAATGCTGGATGCCCTTGAAGGCAAAGAGCATCGCTGTGAATACGATGGACTAGATCCTGTTCAGTTGGCCGACGGACGATTCTGCTATGCACCTATCACTCATAAGGTAACCTTAGGCCGAATCGTTGAGCTGCTTAATTCCTTTAAAGCGCAACCCGAAAATTTGGTAATCCCCGAAATTCCCGAAAACAGCTTCGAGAAAAAGCTTTATTCCACATATCTTTCATACCTTCCCAAGGATAAGGTTTCGTTTCCTTTAAAGATGAATATTGACGATCGAGGATCGTTCACCGAGCTTTTAAAAACCAAGAACTGCGGCCAGTTCAGCGTTAATATAAGCAAACCTGGGATCACTAAAGGTCAGCATTGGCACAACACAAAATGGGAGTTCTTTATCGTCGTTTCGGGCAAAGGCCTTATTGAACAACGTAAAATCGATTCTGACGAAGTGCTTAGATTCTATGTCAGCGGAGAAAAAATCGAGGCCGTTCATATGCTGCCGGGATACACCCATAATATTATAAATTTATCCGATACGGAAGACCTAGTTACTCTTATGTGGGCGAACGAGCAGTTCGATCCGAAAAATCCCGATACATTTTTCCTTAAAGTCTAATTGGAGTTGAAAATATGTCAAAAATCAAGCTAATGACCATTGTCGGAACCCGTCCCGAAATCATCCGCCTTTCGGCAGTAATTAAAAAATGTGATAAATATTTCGATCAAATACTTGTTCACACGGGTCAAAATTACGATTATTCGCTTAATCAGGTGTTTTTTGATGACCTTGGTCTCAGAGCACCCGACCACTATTTAAACGCTGTTGGTGCTGATTTAGGCGAAACAGTAGGCAATATTATTGCTAAGTCTTATAAGCTTATGGTTGAGCTTAAACCCGATGCTCTTTTAATACTCGGTGATACTAATTCCTGCCTTTCGGCAATAGCCGCTAAGCGTCTGCATATTCCGATCTTTCATATGGAAGCAGGGAACCGCTGTAAGGATGAGTGTCTCCCCGAGGAAACAAACAGAAGAATCGTAGATATCATTTCCGACGTCAATCTCGCTTATTCCGAGCACGCAAGAAAATATCTTCACGAGTGTGGCCTACCAAAGGAGCGCGTATACGTAACCGGCTCGCCCATGGCAGAGGTTCTGTCCGCAAATATCGAGCGAATTGAAGCTTCAGATATTCATAGCAGTTTAGGTTTAGAGAAGGGCAAGTACATACTTCTTTCTGCTCATAGAGAAGAAAATATCGATACGGAAAAGAACTTTCTGTCACTATTTAATGCCATTAACGCGATTGCACAAAAGTATCAGATGCCTATTTTATATTCTTGTCATCCGAGATCAAAAAAGCGTCTCGACGATAGCGGATTTAAACTTGATCCTCTCGTTATCCGTCACGAGCCTCTCGGATTCCACGATTATAACTGTCTGCAGATGAACGCTTTTGCAGTCATTTCGGACAGCGGAACCCTTCCCGAAGAAAGCTCATACTTTACAAGTATAGGTAAGCCTTTCCCGGCCGTTTGTATCAGAACCTCTACAGAGAGACCCGAAGCGCTCGATAAAGCATGCTTTATACTTGCAGGAATCGACGAAAACGGTCTCGTAGGCGCTGTTGAAACTGCGGTTGAAATGAATAATAACGGCGATTACGGTATCCCCGTACCCGATTATGTTGAAACCAACGTTTCGACTAAGGTTGTTAAAATTATTCAGTCTTACACCGGTATCGTAGACCGATTTGTATGGAGAAAAGAAAAATAACTATGAAAAAAACAGGTTGCTGTGTGCAACCTGTTTTTTGTTTTTTAGAAATACAAGAGTCCGGCCGAAGCAACAACAGCAAAAAAGAGTATTGAGAGAAGTCCGAGTCATATGCTTATCGAACCGAGGATAATTCCGGAATTGGCCATTGATGTTTTGAAGCCCTTTGACCTCGCGATACACCCGAACACGATTGCTAATGCACCTGTCACTATCGTCATGACAAAGAACGACAAAATGCCAAGTATCATACTTGTCCATAGATAGATCTCCGTGTATATGTTATCGGAATTGCGAAACAATACTGTTATAATCTTGAGGAGGTAAAACCGCGTAAAAGCCATTGCCTACGAATGCCACGTCGTCAATAGCGATCAGTTTTGATTTTTGTCCGTAGGTAAAATTTACGACGCAATTACATCCATTGTTGATTGCTGTTACAGCCATTGTGTTCTTTAAATCGTCGAGGTTCTTAAGTTGCGCTCCAAAACCTCCGACTCGAGTTTCTGCGTTAAAACGCTTAACGGCTCTCGGATGATCGCCTTCAATGAAAACTACGCCTTTAAAGACGGTCACAAAAGCCATTTAGCGCACCTCTCTTTCGAGAACGGTTATAAATTCCTGTCTCGGTCCGCCGAAACCGGGAATATCAGCCGTTGCGCAGGTGATTACGCGCCATCCCTGCATAGCGTATGAGTTTATGGCCTGTTCAAGAAGAGCGGGATCGAACTTACCTGAGAACCACTTATCTTTTTGAGAAAGCACCTTATACTCATAAAGTTTTGAGGTGGCGGGAGTTGCTGTATTCGTGTCAAAGTCAAAATTCATACCTACCGAAGACGTTGCAACAGGGGGCTGCTGAGGCTGATACTGAGCGTTCGATTGAGGAGCTCCACAGGCTGAACAAGTAGCAGCATTATCGGGAATTTGGGCGCCGCAAGTAGTACAAAACATAATAATTCTCCTTAAAGTATTTATTAATGAATTTATTCATAATTCATTAATAATATTATAATGTATATGAAGGTATCTGTCAATCATTTATGCTTTTCGACATGTTTGAATGACCTTTTATAGTTGTTCAACAAAGGAAAAAATAAAAGGAACCAACCTAAAGGCCGATTTCTTATATATGTGTAAGGACTACAAAAAGATATTTTTGCTGGTTTTTCGTATGAATTCGAACCCTCACAGAAATTCAAATCATCCGCAAAGCGGATACCTTTACTTCTTCACTATTCACTATTACTTATTACCTAATCGACAAGTTTCGCAAGAGAAGAGTGAAAAGTGAAGAGTTAATAGTAAAAAAGTAAAATCGACAAGTCTCTGTCGAAACTTGTCGTTTTCTGTGTAAGGACTATAAAAAAGATATTTTTGCCGTTTTTGCGTATGACTTCGAACCCTCACATAATTTCCAAGTGCTTGAAAAATCCATGTTTTACGCGTCTTTTCCAACTATCGCACCTGGACTTGGGGGTTCAGATTTCACCGCTTTACTCCGTGCATTTGGAGACTGAGAGATCTGAACCCTCACAGAGTCGTACTTGCTTTTTCTTTCATTAAAACGGCATTTTATCTTGAGCTTTCTGTTTTAGTGTGTGGTGGTGAGCCACCGTCAGTCGATCAGTGGCTGTACCACCTTGAGACCGCCTACAAAAATCACCGTGATCTGTTCTTTGGAATCTACCGTTATGCATTCGAGCAGTTGTCTTACGATCTGCTCATCGTATTCCATCGGGCGGTTTTTCAGTCCGTCCAGGATGGTGTATATATCGTCGAGTCGGGTTTTGGTTTGCTCTCTTTTGAGCTGACCGTCTTGGATGGCGGCGAGCTGCTGTTGCAGTGCGACCTTTTCATCCATGAGCCGTTTGGCTTTTTCTTCATCGAAGGCATCCACCGTTTCGGTGGATATTTTTGATAGCATTGCTTTGAATTCTGCATCGATCTCTGC
>CASFDQ010000087.1 GCA_949293385.1 uncultured bacterium
GTAGCAGTTTTGTAAGTGTAAATTTGTTTCCAAAGCGAAGATGAAAAACGCAGTAATACTGCCGTATTATAAGGCTTTTCAGCAAGATTTGGGGCAAATTTACCCGAAAAACCAAATTTTCACTATGGCGCACACCCGAAGGTCGCCGTTTTTTATAGATTAAGTATCGCGCTTGCGAAAGCGAAATATATAAGAAGAGATACCGTATCTACAAGAGTCGTTATAAAGGGGCTGGCCATTACCGTAGGATCCAGACCGATCTTCTTCGCTACTATCGGCAATAAACATCCTACGATCTTCGCAAAAACAACCGTTGCAAGAATCGTAAAGGAAACTACGATCGCGACCGTATTGGAAATTCCGCTGCCAAGAAGCAAATTGTCGAGCAGCATAATTTTTGCGTAATTCGCAACCGACAATACGATTCCGCAAAGAATAGAAACGCGGAATTCCTTAAAGAAAACCCTTATTGAATCTTTAAATTCGATATCGCCGAGAGAAAGACTTCGGATAACCGTAACGGAAGACTGACTTCCCGAATTACCGCCCGTATTCATTATCATAGGAATAAATGCCATAAGTGCGGGAACTATGGCAAGCTTAGTTTCAAAGGACGAGATGATCCAGCCCGTAAAGGTTGCAGAAAGCATTAGAAAAAGCAACCACGGAATACGTGAAGCAAAGGTCGAGAAAACACCGGTTTTGAGATAAGTCTTATCGGACGGAACGATTGCGGCCATTTTTTCGATATCCTCGGTAGCCTCCTCCTGAATAACATCGATAGCGTCGTCGACCGTAATAATTCCAACAAGCCTTTCCTCATTATCAACAACGGGTAATGCAAGGAAATCGTACTTATCGAACATCTGAATTACGGTTTCTTTATCGTCTGAGGTATGAGCAAAAATAACGTTTTCGTCCATTATCTCCTCAATAGTCTGCTCAGGAGAAGAAAGTAACAGATCCTTTGCCGTTACAACACCGATAAGCTTGCGCCGTGAATCGGTAACGTAGGCGGTGTATATGGTCTCTTTATCCGGACCGGTATCTTTAATATGCTTAAAGGCGTCGGCGACCGTAATGTGCTTTTTCAGATCGACGTATTCGGTAGTAATAAGACTGCCCGCACTGTCGTCAGGGTACGCAAGTATCTGATTGATCTCCCTGCGGGTTTGGGGATCGGCCTGCGAAATAATTCTTTTTGCAACCGAAGCAGGCATTTCCTCAATAACGTCGACCGTTTCGTCTACGAAAAGCTCTGAAACAACGTCTCTAAGCTCTTTATCACTGAAAGCAGAGATAAGAAGCTTCTGCATATCCGAATCCATTTCAACGAAGGTATCGGCGGCAAGCTCCTTAGGAAGAATTCTGAAAACGAGAAGCAGCTCATTCTGTGGAATAACTTCAAGGTACTCAACAAGGTCGGCAGGATTAAGCTCGGATAAAATTGATTTAAGCTCGGTAAAACGTCTTTCTTCAAGAAGTTCAAGAATCTTTTCTTCCATAGCTATACCTCCTTCTTCGTATTTGGTTATTATACTACAAAGGAAATGTTATGTCAACCACAATTATCCTCGGCAAATGTTGATCAAATGCGCTATACACGGTATTACTTCACCCTGCTGACTTGAAGTTGGCGAAAGCAGAGCTCCGGTAGCGCAAAAAAGAATATTCGAAAGGTTTCCCTTATCCATTTCGGAAAGAATATACGAACATAAAACGCTTGCAGAGCATCCGCATCCCGATCCTCCCGCGTGAACGTCCTGAGTGTTAGGATCAAATATCATATTGCCGCAGTCCTTATGTCTTCCCCTGAGCTTTGTTCCCCTTTCATCCGCTAATTTATATAGCAGCTCGCTACCGACAGAGCCGAGATCACCCGTAAAAATAACGTCGTAGTCGTCAGGTATGGTATCGGTATCGTTTAAATAGGTTACTATAGTATCTGCGGCCGCGGGGGAAAATGTCAAGAGAACACCATAAAATTCCTCAAAAAATTTTTTCAGACCTTCAAATTTGGAAAATTATGGGTGCAGCCATGGGAGCCCATGATGTTTTACACCATAAATAATCATTGCCAAAGGATTTTCACTGTGTTATAATTTCTCTTTGAATAAGGTGAACCTACAACGGTAGGCGGTTAAGTCTTGCCCCTGCAAGGGGGTGTTGCCAATGGAACAAGCTGCATATATAGTTTTAATTATTATATTCGCAACCGGTTACTTATTGACAGTAAAAAAGAAATAGCCGCCCAAGCGTCCAAAACTCCCCATACGGCTACGTTTTTAATAATTTTAAGCGCTTTTTTCATATAAGACTCCTCAAACGAAGAAATTTAAACTAGTTTAGGCCTAGATTCGGTGCAAGGTAAGGGCGAACCGACGAAAATACGATAGTGAAAATCATTTCGGCGGTTTGATTGTCGTTGGTTAAATCACCATCGAAGACTTTGATCGCAAATCCGAGCACAACGTTAAGGATGTGATTAAGGAAAAAGCACACATCGCTTCCATCTGCAAAAGCGGGAGTCATACCTTCTATTACTTTTGCGACACGCTCGGTATGCGATTCGGCGGAATGCTTCTGAAAATAGGGCGAATAAAAATAGCGCATATAGCATACACACTTGTCCCTGTTTCCGAGCAGGAAGCGCCAAACCGTACAGAACAGTATTCTGCAATTCGAAATGAAATCCTGTTCGTTATTGTACATAACGGGCAGGGCAGAATATACCGTGTCGATCAGCTCCTTATCGAGCATTTCGAAGCTCTTTCTAAGAAGATCTTCTTTTCCCTCGAAAAGGCGATAGATGTAGACCTCGTTCAGATCTGCTGCTGTAGAGATAGCCTTAGTGGTGGTTTTGTCGAGACCGTCGTTTGCAACGACTTTGACGGTACTGTTAACCAACGCAAGTCTCATTTCCTCTTGCGTCATAATACCTCTCCTCTCAATAAAATAAGCGATTACTACAGGTTTTGTTTATAAAAAGCATAATCGAAAACCGACACCTACAAATCGAGAAAAGAGCAACCTGTGGTGTGGAGTTGTCTTATGCTACAAACACAATTATTCAATTTACTGCATAAGTATAACACATAACTTTTGAAAAATCAAGTGCAAATTTTCAGCATTGCAAAGAAAAAACCGAGGAAAAACCTCGGTTTTTTGAAACTATTTAGCGTAATCGACAGCTCGGTTTTCGCGAATTACGTTAACCTTGATCTGTCCGGGGTAATCAAGCTCGTTCTCGATCTTGTTTGCGATGTCACGAGCGATTATTACCATCTGATCGTCGCTGATGGCCTCGGGACGTACAACGATACGTACTTCCCTACCTGCCTGAATAGCAAAAGAGTTTTCCACGCCGCTGAAGGAATTGGCGATTTCCTCAAGTTTTTCAAGACGTTTGATATAGCTTTCGATATTCTCTCTGCGGGCACCGGGACGGGCGGCAGAAATAGCGTCTGCAGCCTGAACTATGCAGGCTATAACTGTTTTCGCCTCTACGTCGCCGTGATGAGCGTGGATGGCGTGAATAACGTCGTCGTTCTCCTTATACTTCTTGGCGGCTTCAACGCCGAGCTGAATATGAGTTCCTTCCTGCTCGTGATCGATAGCCTTACCGATGTCGTGAAGAAGTCCCGCACGCTTAGCGAGAGTACCGTTTTCGCCGAGTTCGGCGGCGATCACACCCGAAAGATGACAGACCTCAAGGGCGTGGTTAAGACCGTTCTGACCGTAACTGGTACGGTAGTAAAGCTTACCGAGAAGCTTAACGATCTCGGGATGAAGGTTATGTATGCCTGCTTCGAGCATAGCACGCTCACCTTCACGCTTTATTGTGTTGTTTACGTCGGCCTGAGCCTTATTAACCATTTCTTCGATACGCGCAGGATGAATTCTGCCGTCGGTAATAAGCTTTTCAAGGGCAAGACGGGCAACCTCACGACGGATGGGATCAAAGCTGGAAACCGTAATAGCTTCGGGGGTATCGTCAATTATAAGATCGACACCGGTAGCGGTCTCTAAGGCACGGATATTACGTCCTTCGCGACCGATAATACGTCCCTTCATTTCGTCGTTGGGAAGAGGAACTACGGAAACGGTTACCTCGGAAGAATGATCCGCGGCACAGCGCTGAATTGCGCGGGAAAGGATCTCGCGGGCAATGTTATCCGATTCTTCCTTAGTGCGCTGCTCAAATTCGCTGATCTTAACGGCCTTTGCGTGGGTAAGCTCTCCGTCAAGTACAGAAAGAAGATATTCCTTGGCCTGCTCCTTGGAGTAACCGGAAATTCTTTCGAGCATTTCAAGCTGACTGCGCTTGATCTGTTCGCTTTCCTCGAGTTTGGCTTCGACCTCTTTTGCGCGTTTTGCAAGATTTTCTTCCTTAACTTCAAGATTATCGATCTTTTTGTCAAGGGTTTCTTCCTTCTGCTGCAGGCGGCGTTCCTGACGCTGCACCTCGCTTCTTCTCTCGCGAAGGTCGCGATCGGTTTCGGTACGAAGCTGATGCGCCTCGTCCTTTGCCTCAATAAGAAGCTCTTTCTTGCGGGCTTCGGCATTTTGGATAGCGTCGCTGAGTATTCGCTTAGCTTCGGTCTCGGCAGAGCCGATAGTCTTCTCGGCCTTTGCTTTTCTGAAAGCAGAGCCGACAAAGAAGAAAATCAGAGCGATCAAAACGGCGACGATGCCGGTTATTACATAAAAAACTGGATCTGTGGGCATTTTTAGTGCACCTCCTTTATATTAAACAGCATTTATTTTCCGAGGCTGCGGTTTTACCTCGGGTATGATAAAGGGAAAGATCTTTCGGCCCGCCAAAGCCAAAAAAGGAAACACATTCCCACAATTACCACTGTATATAATACCACTACATTTATTGTCTGTCAAGAAAAATAAGGACAATTTGTTGTATAAAAGCAAAACCGACACTACGGGTGCGCGCCATAGTGAGAAATTGCCCGAAAACGGCGCTTTTTCCGTAATAATGCGTTAAAAAGCCGTGGTGCGCGACAGCGTTACCACGGCTTTTTTGCCTTTTCTTACATAAAAATCATCCATTTTCGGGTGCGTAGCAGTTTTGTAGGTGTAAATTTGTTTCCAAAGCGAAGATGAAAAATGCAGTAATACTGCCGTATTATAAGGCTTTTCAGCGAGGTTTGGGGCAAATTTACCCGAAAAACCAAATTTTCACTATGGCGCACACCCGAAGGCTGGTTCGAGTTTAAATGGTTTGGTTAGGGAATTTTATTAAATCTTTTTAAATACTCTCATTTCGCTTGCCATATCGTGGTCGCAGTTCTGGAATATTCCAAGGTTCATAAGGGTGTCTCCGCCGTAAACCTTTCCGGTAGCAACCTCTTCATACTTAGCATCCTTGCAGAGACCCTTAAGCTTCAGCACCTTGGAGGGTACGGCAACCTTACCCTGAATGTTATACATCATAACAATAACGGTGTTTTTGTCCTCCGAAATAAACTCCCAAGCACTGTTCTGACCCTTAAAGATAGAAGTAAGCTTATAGAAATCGCCTCTGTGGAATACCTCGCCGTACTCCTTATAGGTCTTAATAAGCTCCTTGGAGGCGGCCTTGTCCTCATCACTCATCTTGGAAAGGTCGAGCTCGAAGCCGAACTGTCCGGGAAGGGCTACCCGACCGCGAAGCTTAATTGGAGTGTTACGGCCGATCTGATGATTGGGAATTGCCGAAACGTGTGCGCCCATGGTGCAGAAGGGATAAACGAGACCGAGACCCTCCTGAATATACAGACGCTCTACCGCATCCGAGTCGTCGCTGCACCAGGTCTGAGGCATATAGTGAAGCATACCTGCGTCAAAGCGTCCGCCGCCGCTTGAACAGCCCTCGAAAAGAACGTCGGGGAAGGCGGTGGTGACACGCTCTAAAATTGAGTAGAGACCGAGCATATATCTGTGGGCTACCTCGCGCTGATTATCTGCGGCAAGAAGGGCCGAGCCGGCCTCGCTGAAGTGACGGTTCATATCCCACTTAACGTAGGCTATGGGATTTTCCGAAAGAGTCTTAGTAAGGAAGTCTACGATATAGTCGCAAACGTCCTTGCGAGTAAGGTCAAGGGTAAGCTGATGACGGCTTTCGGTGCGTGCTCTGCCCTCGGTGTGGAGACACCAATCGGGATGCGCACGATAAAGATCGGAATCGGGAGAAACCATTTCAGGCTCAAACCAAAGACCGAATTTAAGTCCCTTGGCGTTTATCTTTTCGCCAAGACCCTTAAGTCCCGAGGGGAGCTTTTCGGTGTTTACGTACCAGTCGCCGAGGGAGCAGTTGTCGGTGTTGCGCTTTCCAAACCAACCGTCGTCGAGAACGAGCATATCGACCCCGAGCTCTGCGGCGGCATCTGCGATTGCGAGAAGCTTTTCCTCGTCAAAGTTCATATATGTAGCTTCCCAGTTGTTTATAAGAACGTAGCGTTCTGTGTCGCGGAACTTTCCGCGGCAAACGTTCTTTCTTATGATGTTGTGGAACTGACGGGTCATAAGACCGATACCCTCAGACGAGTAGGACATAATGACCTCGGGAGCGTAAAGACTTTCGCCTGCTTCTAACTGCCACTCGAAATTAAAGGGATTAAGTCCCATCATAAGACGGGGACGGAAATGTCTGTCCACGTCGGCACCGCCGAACCAGTTGCCGCTGTAAACGAGGCAAAGACCGAATACGTCTCCTGCGGTCTCGGTTGCCTCTTTCTCTGCGAGGGCTACAAAGGGGGTGTGATTGGGACCGCTTGCTCCGCGCTTGGAGTCAACCTCCTGCATACCAACGAAAAGGGGCTTTCTTTCAATATGTGCCTCTCTTGCCCATGCGCCGTACTGATTCATCATATCGTAGTTCATATGGGGAAAATCAGCGCAGAAGCTCATAAGAGATTTGACCGTAAAGCGGTCGGAAGAATTGTTTACCACCTTTACGAAGCGGGTCATAATATCCTTTTCTTCGAATACGCAGTAGTAAAGATAAACGGTGACCCTTTTAAGCTCATCAAAAAGCTCGATCTCCAAGGTCTCGGCCGTGTCGTCCTCGTTTGCGTAGGTAGAAGGGAGTCCTTCGGGACGAAGCTTCTCGTTATAGATCTTATATCCTTTATAGGAGAGCTTTGTTATGGGACTTCCGTCCTTATAAACGGCGTGGAAGGCAGGGGTGCGCAGGTCGCAGCTTCCAAAGGTGGGAAATTCCTGCATAAGCACGTCGGAGGAATGGGGTTTAAAACCTGTAAGGTCAACGGCCGCAAGGTTTTCTCCGGTCAGGGGATAAAGTTCGGCAATAGGAGGAACTTCATTTACCCTTTTGCCCCAATAACTGTGGGCGAGAAGGCCTCTTGCTACCTCAAAAACATAGCTCGTGCTTTTGGTGTGAAGATAAAACTGATTGGTTTGCTCGTTTACGATAATAGCCATAAAAAATTCTCCTTATATCTCTATAAAGCCGTTTTGATCCGGCAGGATTTCGGGTGTGTGGAAGACGATCTTTTTATACTCGTCTTTTCTGTATTTTTCGATAAACGCTTTGTTTTTTTCGGGATTTTCGGGGTGACCCGAGCCAACGTTTCTTATAAAGCATTCTTCACTATATACCTCGTCACCACAGAAAAGCAGTTTTTCCGCAGAGCGGGTTATAAGAATCACCGAAGAGCCCTTACAGTGCCCTCCGATATGTATAAGCTTAATATTTTCGAAAGGCTCAAGTGTGTCCTTAAAGGTAACCACACGGGCCTCCTCGGGAAGATAGGAAGCTCCCTCAGAAAGGGTATCCTCGTGCATAAAAAACCTCGCCCTTTTAAAATATTTCGCGCAGGCAATATGGTCGTAGTGAGGGTGAGAGATAATAACGTCGGTTATATCTAATGGGGATAGTCCGTAACGCCTCAGTAGCAGGGCAGGAGAGACAAGATGCTTCATATCCCAGCCGTACATATTGTTACAGCCCACGTCTATTAGAATGCGACGGTCGTCTGTCTCTATTAAATAAAACAAAAATGAGATCGGTTTGGGCTTTGTGCTATCCCTTTTGTCGGCGAAAAAGTTATGCTCGGCAAAAAAAGATTGCCCATATTTAAAAACAGTAATTTTCATAAACCGAGTATATCATAAACAATTTGAAAAAACAAGTATGCAAAGTCAGAATTTAAATCGTAGTTGGGTTTTGAAAAAATAAAGAGAGGCTCTGCTGAACCTCTCTTTGCTTGTTTTACGGTTTTTATCCGTGCAGTCGTGTGAAATTCCATTTCGTACCGATGTCGGTCTCGAAAAGCATACTGTCCTTGGCGGTGTTAAGCTCAACCTTGTTGGCACCGCTCGTAAGGTCGAAAAATCTGTTAGAGTCGCAAATTATTACGGTTTCGAGTCCAACCTCGGAAAAGGCCTTCCAAAGCGCATTTGCAGGAGATTTGAGTCCCATACCGCTAAGCTCGGTATCGCTGAAGGCGAAGCGGGTGAAGGAATCGTAGCGGACCCCTTCGGCGGGGTCGGAATAATACCATTTATCCTCGAGCTTTACCGCTAAGAAATCGAAATTTTGCGGTCCCGTTTCTCCCTCAAAGGTGCAAAGAAGGTCGAGAGCGTCGATGCCTGCCTGAGTCAGCAGATAGCAATAGGCCTTTGAGAGCATCTCGGCATTACCTTTTTTATGAACTATCGGAGTATAAAGGCTTTTGGGGTATACCGGCTCGGGCTCCTTTTCGGTTTCTTCCTCTTCTGCGTCAGCCGGCTTTTCGGGCTCCTCTGCGGGAGAGGTAAGCTCGTCGTACTCTATAGTCTTGTAAAGCTTTTCATATATTACCATAGCGACCTCGGTGTCGCTGTCATCGAAGCGAAGCCCCGTAAGGTATTCGGTCGCCTTATCGGTAAAAGCCTTGACCGCCTTATCGTGGTCGGCCTTGGTCTCGACCTTATAGGTCCAGCCGACGGTATTATTCTCTACGTTTACCTTCGCTCCGTCGGTATCTGAGTAGATAACGGGGAAATAGGCCTCGATAAGCTTTATCACAGCGCCGTATTTGACTCCTGCTTCAAAGGGGACGGAGTTTCCGAAATCAAGATAGGTCTTAACGATCTTTTTATATAGGTCAAGCTCGGCCTTTCCTATCTGCGCCTTAAGGGAGATGGGAAGAGCCTCGTGGTCGATAGCGACCGTGTATACGGGAGGCTTAATAAAATCTCCTCCGGTAGAGGGCCCTGCGTCGGGGGCGTCGATGGTGGGGTCGGTGTTGCGCTTATCCTCACATCCCGAAAGGCAAGAGGTAATCATTATAAGAGCCGTAAAGACGGCTAGAAATTTAATAAATGTATTCAAAATAAAATCCCCTAAACTATTTTATAGGTATATATTATCATCTTTTGTCTTAAAATTCAACCCGAATATTAAATATGTAATATGACTGAGGTTTTGCGGCGTTATTCTAGGCGACGCTTTACTGCCGAAAGTAATCGTCGCCTCGGTTTATGCATATTGCACAAACGGGGGGGGTAACGTTCGACAAAATGCACGCTTTACAAGACGAGCACGACTATAGTATAATATGTATGTATATTTTGTTTTACTGAAAGGAAAATTGATATGAATCAGAAACTAAGTAAGCTTATCGCAGTAATTTTATCGGTGATTCTTATGCTTTCCTGCTTCTTTGTTACAACAAGCGCGGCCGAAGAAGCGTTGTCGGGCACTCCCATAACCGAGTTGGCAGGCAAGTATAAGACTCAGGGCCGTACCCCCATCGTAAACGATACCCTTATGCTGGACTGGACGGCATCGGGAATCGAATGGGAGGCAAACTGCTCGGGTGACGTTACCGTAACCCTGAATGCCACCCGTATGCATGAAGACGACGTGGATGCCGACGGCGGACTTTATTTCACCGTCTACGTAGACGGCGTTATGCAGGCGGCCGACCTTCGTATGCCCTCTACGGTCGACTCTACGTGGCTCTCTAACTCCACGAACTACCCCTTCCATATAACCGCTCTCGGCAACACCACCTTCACCATCGCCGAGAACCTTCAGGAAGGCGATCACACCTTTGCCATCTATAATCAGACCGAGGCCAATATGGGCGCCTTCGGCGTTAAGTCCATCGAACTAAACGGCACCTTCAAAAATGCCCCTGCCGAAAAGAAACTCTATGTCGAGTTCGTCGGCGACTCCATCACCGCAGGTCACGGTGTTCTTAACAACTTCAACGTTAACGCGCCTCTCTATGAGGATGCTACCCGCGGCTGGCCTTATCTCACCGCCAAAGCCCTTGATGCCGACTGGTCGGTCCTTGCCGTTTCGGGCATTACCGCCATCGACGGAATCGGTTGGGCCGGCGCAGGTTCTGTTAATATGCAGGACGTCTATCCCTACGAGATCTATTATTCGAATAATACCCTTGCTCACGACTTTACCTCTTCCCGTAAGCCCGACGTAATCGTTTTAGGACTCGGCACCAACGACTGCTGGACCTGGGGCGCAGACAGAGGTAATCTCACCGATGCTCAGAAGGTGGCAGGCTTCAAGCAGATGCTGACCCACCTTCGCGATCGTAACCCCGATTCCAAGATCGTTTGGGTCTACGGAATGATGTCCTCCGCCGCTAATGAATTTATCCTTCAGGCTATTGCCGAAATGGGCGGAGCAGGAAACAAATATTATTCCCTCGGCCTTCCTCAGAATACCTCTGGCGGACGCGGACACCCGAGCCTCGCCGTTCAGTCTGAATATGCCGCCGACGTAAGCGCTTTTATAACTAAGATCACCACCCCCGTCGAGCAGGAGGAGTGGGAGGTTCCCACCGAAAAGCCAAACTATATCGGCTCGGGTAAGGATACCGATCCCTATATGATCACAAACGGTGCCGAGCTTTATTGGGCCGTTACCAACTCAAATAGCGGCGTACACTTTAAGCTGGCCAACGATATCGTCCTTAACGAAATGACGGTCGATACCGTAAACGGAACCGTCTCCTCCAACAACGCTCTCAAGGAATGGTACACCGGCGGCTCACAGTATTTCTGCGGTACCATTGACGGCGATAATCACGTTATAAAGGGTCTTTACATCGACCACGAATATACCGGCGACAACTCCGAATGGGATATGGGCTACGGCCTTATCTCCCACGCGAACGGCGCGGTTATTAAAAACCTCGGAATCGAAAGCGCATACGTTAAGGTCGCAGGCGGTGCGGCCTCTGCTTTCGTCGGTTCTGTCGGCAACGTCGACGCAAACGTGTCTTTCGAAAACTGCTACGTCGGCGCCGACGTATACCTTCGCGGTAATCAGGCAGGCGGTTTTATCTCCTCGGGCAACGGTTCTAAGCTTACCGGCGGAGTTAAAAACTGCTATAGCATTGCTACCGTAGTCAGAACCAACGGGTCATATAATTGCGGCGGAATCTACGGTCCTATCTGGAGCATGAATTCTGCTAACACCTATGAAAACGTTTTCTGTGTTGGTCTTCTTACAGGAATGGGCGGCGGCGTAAGCACCAACTGCTTTACCACCGTCGAAACCTCGGGCTGTACCACCGTTACCGCCGCAAATATGCAGGGTACAAACGGTCAGCTTAACCTCTGTAAACTCAGCGACGCCTTCTGCATTGTCGATTCGGGTTATCCGAAGCTCAGATCCTTCGTTGGCCGTACAAACGGCGAATGGTCGGGCTTCAGAAGCGGCACGATGGGAGGCAAAGGAACTAAAGACAGCCCCTTCCAGATCAAAACCGGCGAGCAGCTTGCTCAGATAATCTATAACGGCGGAGCAGATTACTATTTCCGCCTCGAAAACGATATCTATCTTAACGATATTACCAAGTTCGACTGGTCTACCGGCACCGTTCACGAGGGCTATACCACCATAGGCTGGTACGGCTCCACCTTCAAGGGTCACTTTGACGGAAACGGTCACGTGGTATACGGTCTCTACGTTAACGAAACCATCAATACCGCAGGCTGGAATAACACGGGCGACGCCCTCTTCCCCGCAATGAGCGCAGGAAGCATTAAAAACCTCGGTGTCGACAACTCTTTCGTTCAGGCAACCAACAATGCTGCTGCAATCGTAGGCTATGCCGGTGCTACCGGCGTGAGAACCATAGAAAACTGCTATGCAGGCGCGAAGGTAAACCTCCGAGGCTATAACGCAGGCGGCATCTACGGCAGCGGTGACGCCAATATGACCATCACCGACTGTTACAGCCTCGCTACCATTTACGGCTCGAATAAATCCGGCGGTATTTCCGGTGGTTGGTGGGGCTGGAACTACGGCACAACCGAAGCACCCAACAGAACTACCCACCATATTTCTAACTGCTATACCGTCTCTTCGAAAGTTGCTCATGCAGCCACTTCTACTACAAACTGCATCGCAGGCGCTACCGCAGTGGGCGACGCCGCAATTAACGCAAGCTACAACACCCTCGGCGACAGCTTCGTTCGCATCGGCGACAGCTTCCCGACCCTTAAGGTGTTTACCGACCTTCCCGATAATCTTCCCTGGAACGGTTTCGGAGATTCCTCCTATATCGTAGACGGAAAGGGAACCGCAGAGAACCCCTACATCATCGAAACCGCCGCTCAGCTTGCCCACGTTATCTATAATAACGGCGGAAGTCACTATAAGCTTGCAAACGATATTTATCTTAACGACGTATCGAGCGGCTGGCTCGACCGCGAGAATAACCTTGTCTGGATAAGCTCCTGCCCGGATTATTACGGCTACGGCAAGAACGACGCTTATTTCCGCGGAACCCTCGACGGTGACGGCTACGTGGTTTACGGACTCTACTATCCCGACGATACCAAGTGCTATTCAAGTGCCTTAGTACCTCTTATGGGAGGCGGAACTGTCAAGAATATCGGCATTAAGCAAGCCCGTATAGTTGCCCTCGATACCGCCGCAGGTGTCGTTGGAATCACCCGTCCCGACAGCAACAAAATGCATACGGTTGAAAACTGCTTCGCAGACGATACCGTTTCGACTAAATGGACCGATGCTGCTATGAACGGCGGCGCCGCAGGAATCGTCGGCTACACCTCCAACGGTGCATCCAAGCACGACGTTACCATTAAAAACTGTTGGTCAGCCGCAAAGCTTTTCTCGGCAAATGATCCCAACTTCCGCTCTAACGGTATCATCGGTAAGAGCTGGGTAGCCTACTATACCTTGGAAAACTGTTATTCAATCGGTTATAAACCCATCGGTATTAACAGTTCAAGCACAATTTCCAAGCTTGGCGTTTCCGCGTATAAGAACGTTTATACCAACAGTACGACAACTCCTTATACCGAAGGCACCTATGTAAACCTTACCACCGATCAGATGACAGGCAAGGGCGCTCTCGAAAACCTCGCAGG
>CASFDQ010000088.1 GCA_949293385.1 uncultured bacterium
AATGCCGATCGAGAGGAGCACGGCAAAAAGCCTTTTGAGGACGAGGATAACAACAATGAACCTCCCAAATCCTCAAAGCCGAATAAGAATACATCAAAGAAGAAATCAGCTCGCCGCAAAAAGATGAAAACAGTTACCCAAGGGTTACCGCCCCTGTTTGCAGATTACTCATAAAATTCGCAACCTCTATCAACTTCTTTAAAATATTAACATATTATTAACTTTCTGTCAACATAATTTTTAGGCAAAAAAAGACACCCGCTATCTGAAGTGAACCCCAAAGTTTAGACAAAATTTATTATTAAATTATTTGTGAATGAGTTCTGTATTGTACAGGGCTCATTCCTTTTAGTTTCGTAGAAATCCTTTCGTTATTGTAGTAATCTATGTAATTCTTCAGTTCATCAATGAAAGCGTTAACGCTTTCAAATTTTTCGCCGTAGAACATCTCAACTTTTAATCTGCCGAAAAAGTTTTCCATAGCACCATTATCCATACAATTGCCCTTTCGGGACATACTTTGCGTGATGTTATGTTCTGCTAGCAAGCGTTGGTATTCAGCGTGTTGGTACTGCCAACCTTGGTCAGAGTGGAATATTGGTGTTGCATCGGCAGGAAGTTTCTCAAACAACCCGTTTAACATCTCTCTTATTTGCTCTAAATTAGGACTCATTGAAACGGAATAAGATACAACCTCGTTGTTAAATAAATCTAATATAGGAGAAAGATATACCTTGCTATCACAGACATTAAATTGTGTAACATCAGTTGTTATCTTTTCAAATGGTTTTTGGGCAGAAAAATCTCTTTTCAGCAAATTGTCTTCAACTCTTCCAACCGTTCCTTTGTATGAATGGTATTTATCATTCTTGCGCTGTTTACCTTTCAAACCGAGTTGTTTCATTAGTTTTTGTACGGTTTTATGGTTAATTACATAACCTTTGTTATGCATTACTATTGTAATTCTGCGGTATCCGTATCTACCTATATTGGCATTGAAGATTTCGGCTCTATAATAAATGTTGGGGTAACCAAGTAGAGCCAAAAAATATGCACCTCCAAAAGTGTCTAACTTTTGGGGTGCATATCACGGGTGGAAGTGTTCTTTTTGTGTTATTTAAAGTTTACCTTAAAGGGTAAGGTTCCCTTGGCTTCGCACTTGCCTGCAAGTACGTCGATTGCGTAAGGCTGAGACTCGGGAATGATGTATCCGAAGATTTTACGTGAAACGTGGTCAATATGCTTAAGGGCATAAGGGTTGCCGAAATGAACAACGGCCTGAAGCTTGCCAGAATCGGTAAGTGCATTTATGACCGACTCGGTACGGCGGGTAAGGCAGTCGGTTCCAAGGTATGCGGTGGTAGTACAGAAGGTCACGAACACTACCTCGTCCGCTTTAGTTGCGGCTCTGAGAACACGGTCGTTATCGCCTGCGGAAGAGAATTCGGGAAGAAATTCGATAGCGGCATCGGGGAAGTTTTCTCTTATCCTCTCCTCGATATTTTTAGGACTATACCACTTTTCAACCGTAATTTCCTCCTTGGGAGCATCGGCATTAAAGCCCAGCTCGGTGAGAACGATGAAAAGACGCTTTTTGCCGTTATTTTCGAGAACGGCGGAAACACCATCGTCGCATACGGCGGTAATACAGTCTTTTGCCAGATCATAAAGCAGCTGCTCGTCCTCGGCGGTGAACTCCATGGGGTTTTCAGGCTTAGTGCCTACGAACTTCTGAAGGGCAAGGACTCTGCGAACGGCTTCGTCGAGTCTTTCCTCGGTAAATACGCCGTCCTTAAAGTTTTTAAGAAGCATATTGTAGCAGTCTTTAACCGAAGTTAAATAATTGGGCAGGATGATATCGTTTCCTGCGGCAACCGCCATTCCGTAGACGTTTTCCTCACCGAACTGCTGTAAAATAGCAAGCATTGCGAAGGAGTCGGTAAAGAAAACTCCGTCATAGCCCATATTTCTTATGATGTCGATAATCTTTTTGGAAAGGGATGCGGGATAGTCGGGATCGATATCGGGATAGGTTTCGTGGCCGACCATAATGGAAGGAAGCAGGCCCTTTTCCCAAAGGTGGATATAAGGCTTAAAGTTGAGCTTCACAAGCTCTTCCTCGGTTATTCTCAGTTTAGATCCCGTCATATGGGAGTCTCTGTCCTCACCTGTGGGACTCTTTGCTCCGCCGGGATAATGCTTTCCGCAGGAGAAGTAGTGGTTCTCGTTATACACCCTTGCTATCTCCTCGGCGATCTCGGCCACCTTGTCTGCGTCATCCGAAAGGCAACGATGCACCTTGCAGGGTCCGTCGTCGTGAAGAATGTCGATAACGGGACCCCAGGTTCCGTTAAGACCGTCAGCCAAGGAGTCACGAACGACGCCCTTAGCGTATGCGCGATAATACTCCTTCTTGCCTGCGGCGGCAAGGGAAACGAGGGGCACCTTGGGAAGCTTCGAGGTAGGATAGCCTCTTTCGGTATCGTTTACTACGAGAATTGGGTAATCAGCGGCATCCTTTATCTTTTTAATGATCTCAGGACCCCAGGTGGGAGCCTGAAATGATCCGAGAGCACGGTTTTTTACAAGCTCTAAAATGAACTCGATATCATCCTCGCGGAATCTTCTGGCACAGAGCACCATTCCTATCTTTTGTTCGATGCTTAAATCTTCCGGCTTTAAAAACTGCATAGTTATGACCATTCCTTTCCGCTGTGCGGAAGGCACAAAAAGGTATGAAAACCTTTTGCCGACACACAGCATTAAAAATTTTGTGTTAAAATACTGCTTGAGAAAACAGGTACACTACAGAGTACGTGGAGGTGAGTGGGCACAGCGAAAGCTGAACCGCATAGTTATGTGTACCGACTGCTCTTTCAAGCACAAATATGTGGGACTGTGAATCCCGTAGACTTATCTTTGGAGAGACTAACTACTCGTTTTTCATTGAGCAGTCAGTCAATGTCTGTTTTCTCAAATACATATGAGAGGACGGTATTATGCTCAAAATCGTTTACCCCATTTGTTGTGGTTTGGATGTCCACAAGGATTTTGTGTACGCTTGTATCGCTACAACCTTCAACGGAGTTACCACCTACAAAAGCCATCGCTTTTCAACCTTTACGAAAGGTATCCGTGAGCTGTTATCTTGGCTTTTGGCAAACAATTGCAAGGATGTTTGTATGGAATCTACAGGGAAGTATTGGATTCCTGTATATAACATTCTTGAAACTGATTGCAAAATTGTTTTGGCACATCCCAAATATGTCAAGCAATTCGCGGCAAGAAAACCGACAAGAAAGATGCTAAATGGATAGCGGATATTTTTAAGCACGACCTTGTTTCAGGAAGTTTTATTCCTCCTGCGGATATCCGTCAGCTTCGGGATTTGGTTCGTTACCACACAAAACTCACAAATTTCACTGTAGGCGAGAAGAACCGTGCACAAAATTGCTTGACTGTTTCAAATCTAAAACTTGACAGCGTTTTTTCGGATATTTTCGGCAAGGCTTCCTCTAACATCATCGGTCACATCCTCGCAAATCCATCGGAGAAACTCTCCGATGTGTCTGCTTTCAGAACGAAGCATATGAAAGCAACCGATGAAGAAATCCTTGAAGCTGTTGATGGTGAATTTTGTCCCGAACAAGCCGAGAAACTTCGAATTATCCGTGAACATATGAGCAATTTAGATTTGTGCAAGTTAAATCTTCAATCACTTATTCTGTCTACCGCCGAAAAGTACATTCCTGAAATCGACCTTATTTGTACCGTTCCGGGTATGGCAACCTTTTCTGCTATCTCTGTAATCAGTGAAATTGGTGTAGATATGTCAGTTTTTCCTGCATCAAAGCACCTTTGCTCTTGGGCAGGTTTGACTCCTCAAAATGATCAAAGTGCAGGAAAGAAGAAAACAACTCGCATCAGCCGTGCAGGTGTCTACATCAAGCCGTTGTTAGTGCAATGTGCATTAAATGCCATTCGCTGTAAGGCTAATCCCGAAATTGCAGTAAGATACAATGCTTTGAAAAAGCGCAGAGGTCACAAGAAAGCAATTATTGCTATTGCAAGAATGTTACTGACTGCTATCTACAACATTCTCAAAAAGCGTGAACCCTACAATCCTGAACTCTACCGCAAATCCAATAGCCCGCCAGATCACCGTAATATTTCTGTTGAGGAAGCTATTTTTATCCTCCAACGACAAGGTTACTTGATTTCTTCTCCCGCATAGATTTTAACCTTTATATTCCTTTTTGACTGCTTTTCAGGCGGTCAGCTTTGCTATGCTCTTTTTCCTCTTTTGTATTTAAGTTTTGTTTTCAGACTTATTCCTCCTTAAATATTGCTGTTAGATACCGTAAAAATTATAATGTGTAAGAGAATTTACGGTTACACATTTACCGTATGCATTGGTTTTAAAGTCTTCCTCGCCGTGGCGCTTGATGATATCCTCTTCAAGCTCCTCTATAACGTCTATCCTGCCCTCGATATAGTCGGTAAGGCGGTCGCGACAGTCAAGAAGTCTCTGCTTCATACCGCCGAGACGGGCAGACTGAACCTCAAAGCCATTACCCTTGCGCTCCTTATACCATACCTCTCGGAAGGCATCGTAAAATACGCAAGCAAGGCGGTGGGTCTCGGTATAGTCGTCGACTATCTTTCTGAGGGCTTCCTTGTCCCCTGCCTTATAGGCGGCACGGGTGCGGACACCAAGGTCAAAACGAAGCTTTATAAGCTCGGTAAGCGATCTCGCCATTTTGAAAAGGTAGCCGAATTCAGGATGCTCTTCGTGAACCGACAATTCTTTAATATAGCCGTCGTAACGCGCGTGGAACTCGGTC